>NZ_JARVTD010000040.1:0-102481 GCF_030208835.1 Variovorax sp. efr-133-TYG-130
CAGGCTTTCGCCCATTGTCCAAAATTCCCCACTGCTGCCTCCCGTAGGAGTCTGGGCCGTGTCTCAGTCCCAGTGTGGCTGGTCGTCCTCTCAGACCAGCTACAGATCGAAGGCTTGGTGAGCCTTTACCTCACCAACTACCTAATCTGCCATCGGCCGCTCCATTCGCGCAAGGTCTTGCGATCCCCTGCTTTCATCCGTAGATCGTATGCGGTATTAGCACAGCTTTCGCTGCGTTATCCCCCACGATTGGGCACGTTCCGATGTATTACTCACCCGTTCGCCACTCGCCGCCAGGATTGCTCCCGCGCTGCCGTTCGACTTGCATGTGTAAGGCATGCCGCCAGCGTTCAATCTGAGCCAGGATCAAACTCTATAGTTCGATCTTGATTTGCGCCCCATCTCGCGATGAGGCAAAACTCATAAAAAAAGAAATTGAAGTGAACTTCACTTCTATTCTCATGAGCGTTTTTAAGTCTTGCGACTTGTTCCGAAGAACTTACGCAATTACCTTCAAACGCCCACGCTTATCGGCTGTAAATTTTTAACGATCACCGAAGCAACTCATCGTCTGCTTCGTCTTGCTTGCTGCGATCAGCGAAGCCTTGTAGTCTAACACGATTTTTTAAGTATCGTCAAACTTTTTTCGCTTTCTTCAAACTTCCCAGCAGTCGGCAACTTCCGTCACCAGCCGCTGAATCGTTTTCAGCGAAGCCTTCGATTATGCACCGACTTTTCTGTCAGCGTCAACTTCGAAGGAAGTTTTTTTATCGGCCGACTTGATGAAACCCCTGAGAGCACCAGCCGTCTGCCGAGCCTTCGATCATACAACGGAATTTCAGGATTTCTGGAACAACTTGAGCACGCTCGAAAAATCCAGTGCTCCGTGCCCTGCCAGGCTATGCGCCGCATACACGCTGCGCGCCAGGCCACCCAGCGGCGTAGAGGCGCGCACCGCAGCTGCGTTCTCTTGGGCCAGCCCCAGATCCTTGAGCATCAGATCGGTCCCGAAGCCACCTGCGTAGTTCTTCGAAGCAGGCGACGTCTCCATCACCCCCGGCATGGGGTTGTACTTCTCGAGCGCCCAATTGCCGCCGGAGCTGCGGCGCATGATCTCGGACAGCACTTTCGGATCAAGCCCGTTGGCAACGCCGAGCGCAAGGGCTTCCGATGTGCCGATCATCAAGATGCCAAGCAGCATGTTGTTGCAGATCTTGGCGGTCTGCCCTGCACCGGCGGCACCAGCATGAAAGATGTTCGCCCCCATCTTCTCGAGCACCGGGCGCGCACGCTCCAGGTCCTTGGTCTCGCCGCCGACCATGAAGGTCAGCGTCCCGGCAATCGCACCGCCCGTGCCACCCGACACAGGTGCGTCGATCATCGCTACGCCCTTGGCTGCCGCAGCTTCAGCCACTTTGCGCGATGTCGCGGCGGCAATGGTGCTGCTGTCGATCACCAGCGTACCGGCCTTGATGCTCTCGAGCAGCCCGGGCTTGCCCGCTCCGCCAAGGAACAAGCCTTCGACATGCGCGCTTGCCGGCAGCATGCTGATGACGACCTCCGCGTCGGCCACCGTCTCGGCTGCCGAAGAGGCAATCGGCAACCCTTCAGCGCCGAACTTCTTGCAGGCTTCGGCCGAGAGATCGAAAGCGCTGAGCGTATGGCCGGCCTTGAGCAGGTTCATGGCCATCGGGCCGCCCATGTTGCCGAGTCCGATGAAAGCGATCTTCATGTGTCTTGTCTCCGTTGTTCTATATATGTATGGATGGGGCCGGCTCAGACCAGCGACGCCAGCTCGGCCGGCATCTCGCCGCGCGGACGCAGATGGTCTTCGACGAAGGCAGGCGTGATTTCTTCGAGCGTGGCCGGGCTCCAGCGCGGATTGCGGTCCTTGTCGACCAGCACGGCCCGGATACCTTCCGCAAAGTCCTTGTGCGCGCAGAAACCCAGCGACGCCCAGTATTCGAGCCGGAACACCTCAGCCAGCGACATGCGCGGCACGCGCTGCCACAGTTCGAAGCTCAGGGCCGCCGAGCTTGGCGCGCCCTTGGCAAAGGTCTTGGCGGCGGTCTGCAGCCAGGCGTCTTCGCTTTGCAGTTCGCGCAGGCGCTTGGCGATGTCGAGCAGGTCTTCGCCAGCCATCAGCGCATTGATGGTGTCGTAGTGCTCGCGCACCTTCGACGCCGGCATCTCCACGCCCCCGCCCGCCCTGGCAAGAATGCGCGACAGCGTTGCGCGATCGGCCTTGCCTTCGCCAGCCCACCGGGTGGAAGCGATGGCCTCGATCACGTCGCCCTTGCGCTCCTGCGGCACCAGCACGTCGGCCAGCCCGCAGAAGATGGTGTCTGCCGCATTGATGTTCGCGGCCGTGAGCGCCAGGAAGAGCCCCGTGCGTCCCGGCGTGCGGCGCAGGAACCAGCTGCCGCCCACGTCGGGATACAGGCCGATGTTGATCTCGGGCATGGCGATGCGGCTTTGCAGTGTCATCACCCGGTGCGACGCGCCGGCCAGCAAGCCCACGCCGCCGCCCATCACGATGCCGTGGCCCCAGCACAGGAAGGGCTTGGGGAATGTGTGGATCAGATAGTCGAGCTCGTACTCTTCACGGAAGAAGTCTTCGGCATAGGTATTGCGCGAGGGGCCGCAGTCCAGCAGTGTCTGGTAGAGCTGGCGCAGGTCGCCGCCGGCGCAGAACGCCTTTTCGCCAGCAGCCTGAAGCAGCACGCCGACGATGCCGTCATCCCGCGCCCATTCGCGCAGCCTGGGCGTCAGCAGGCGCACCATGTCCACGGACAGCGCATTGAGCGACGCCGGCGCATTGAGCGTGGCCACGGCAAAGCGCTGGCCGCCGGCGGTCTTGATTTCGTCGAAGAGAACTACGTTGTCGGTCATTGTTTTTTCAGGTTCCGGATACGGCACGCTCAGCGGATATCGCTGTCGCCCTCCAGCAATTTTCGCGCAACGATCACGCGCATGATCTCGTTGGTGCCTTCGAGGATCTGGTGCACGCGCGCGTCGCGCACCAGGCGCTCGAGCGGGAACTCGCTCAGGTAGCCGTAGCCGCCGTGAAGTTGCAGCGCGTCGTTGCAGACGTTGAACCCGGCATCTGTCGCAAAGCGCTTCGCCATCGCGCAATAGGTGCTCGCGTCGGCATGGCCCGCGTCGAGCTTCGATGCCGCCAGCCGAACCATCTGCCGCGCCGCGACCAGTTCCGTCGCCATGTCGGCGAGCTTGAACTGCAGCGCCTGGAAGCTCGCGAGCGGCTTGCCGAACTGCTGGCGCTCATGCAGATAGCGCCGCGCCGCGTCGAGCGCTCCCTGCGCCGCCCCCACCGAGCAAGTCGCGATGTTGATGCGCCCGCCGTCCAGTCCCTTCATGGCAATGCGAAAGCCTTCGCCTTCCTTGCCCAGCAGGTTCTGCGCGGGAATGCGCACGTTGTCGAAATTGATGGTACGCGTGGGCTGGCTGTTCCAGCCCATCTTGTGCTCCTTCTTGCCGTAGCTGATGCCGGTCGCATCGGCCGGCACCGCAAAGGCCGAGATGCCGCTCGGGCCCGCGCCGCCCGTGCGCGCCATCAGCACCAGCACGTCGGTCGACCCCGCGCCGGAGATGAAGGCCTTGCCGCCGTTGATGACGTATTCGGCGCCCTGCAGTTCCGCGCGCGTCTTGAGCGAACCCGCATCCGACCCGGCGCCCGGCTCGGTAAGGCAGTAGGAAGCCAGCTTGCGCCCGCTGGTCAAGTCTTCGCCCCATTGCTGCGCCACCGCGTCGGTCGCCCAGGTGCCGAGCATCCACGTCGTCATGTTGTGGATGGTGATGAAAGCTGTGGTCGACGGGTCGACCGCGGCCATCTCCTCGAACACCAGCGCCGCATCGAGCCGCGGCAGGCCGAGGCCGCCGATGCGCTCGGGCGCATACAAACCGCAGAAGCCCAGCTCGCCGGCCTTGGCGATGGCCTCCTTCGGAAAGATGGCTTCCGCGTCCCACTGCGCCGCATGCGGCGCGAACTCGGCCTGTGCAAAGTCGCGCGCGGTCTGCGCAAAGGCGTTCTGTTCTTCGGACAGTTCGAAATTCATTGTTCGCGACCCTTCCAGCGGTCCAGTTCGGCGGTGCGTTTGCGGGTCGATTTCTCCAGGCATGCGTTGAACACGAGCGGCCAGATGGAGCCACCTTCGCTCGCCTTCGCGGCACGCTTGCAAGCGGGATCGCGCCCCTTGAGCCACGTCCGCTGCTCGTTGCGCAGCGCGACGCGCATCTGCGGCGAGAGCGTCTTCATCACCTCGCCGTAGCGGATGTTGAGCGTGGCATCGGCCGCACGAAAGTCGCGCACCGCGCAGTCGTTCATCTGCTGCTGGTTTCCGTTCGGGTTGCAGTCGAGCGGCTCGTCCTGGCCGGCCGCCTGCGCCCCGCCCGCGAGCAGCAATGCGACCGCCGCCACCGCGCCCCAGGCCGCGACGCGAAGCCCGTGCCTCATTTGAGGCTGATGGTGGTGTTGACGCCGTGCGAGACGGTGCTGTCGTCGAACCAGCGTGCCGTCACGGTCTTGGTCTGCGTGTAGAACATGATGACCTGCTTGCCGTAAGGACCCAGGTCGCCGAGCTTGGAAGCGCGCGAGCCGGTGAACGAGAACATCGGCACCGGCACCGGGATCGGCACGTTGATGCCGACCTGGCCCACGTCGATGTCTTCCTGGAAGCGGCGTGCCGCGGCGCCCGACTGCGTGAAGATCGCCGTGCCGTTGCCGTTCGGGTTGCTGTTGATCAGGTCGATGGCCTCGTCGATGGACTCGGCATCGGCAATGCACAGCACCGGGCCGAAGATTTCCTGGTCATAGATCGTCATGCCCGGCTTCACGCCGGTGAAGATCGTCGGGCCCACGAAGTTGCCCTTCTCATAGCCCGGCACGGTGGGCTTGCGGCCGTCGAGCACCAGCTTGGCCCCGTCGGCCTCGCCGCGTTCGATCAGGCTGTTCACGCGGTCGTAGGCGGCGCACGACACCAGCGGCCCCACGTCCACGCCCTTCTCGGTGCCGGCGCCGATCTTCAGCGTCTTCGCCTTCTCGATGAGTTCGGGCACCCAGTTGCGCGCCTCGCCCACCAGCACCGCCACCGACACTGCCATGCAGCGCTGGCCCGCGGCACCGAAGCTCGCACCGGCCAGTGCATTGAGCGTCTGCTCCTTGTTGGCGTCGGGCATGACGATGGCGTGGTTCTTCGCGCCCATCATGCATTGCGCGCGCTTGCCGGCCAGCGTGGCGCGGTTGTAGACGTGCGTGCCGACCTTGGTCGAGCCGACGAAGCTGATCGCCTTGATGTCCTTGTGGTCGCAGATGCCGTTGACGATGGCTTCGCCGCCGTGCACCACGTTCAGCACGCCGGGCGGAATGCCGGCTTCGAGCGCCAGTTCGCACAGGCGCATGGTGACCATGGGATCCTGCTCGGAGGGCTTCAGCACGAAGGTGTTGCCGGTGACGATGGCCATGGGGAACATCCACAGCGGGATCATGGCCGGGAAGTTGAACGGCGTGATGCCGGCGCACACGCCCAGCGGCTGCAGCAGCGTGTAGGTGTCGACACCGTTGGCCACGTTGTTGGCCAGTTCGCCGAGCTGCAGGTTGCCGATGTTCGATGCGTGCTCCACCACCTCGAGGCCGCGGAACACGTCGCCCTCGGCGTCGGGAAGCGTCTTGCCCTGTTCGGCAGTGAGGATGGCGGCCAGCTCGCCCATGTTCTCGCGGATGAGCTGCTGCAGCTTCAGGAAAATGCGGGCGCGCGTGCCGATGGGGGTCTTGCGCCAGGTCTTGAATGCTTCCTTGGCGGAGGCCACTGCGGCGTCCAGTTCGGCCGGGGTCGCGAAGGGCACGCGGGCCAGCACCTGCTGCGTGGCCGGGTTGACGACGTCGCGCCATTCGGTGGTCTTGGATTCGACCAGCTTGCCGCCAATGAGCAGCTTGACGGTGGCGACCTGGGTCGACGGGGTGGTGGTGGCGTCCATGGGGGTTTTGTCTCCTGTGATCCTGTGAATTCGGTGCCGGCCCGGCCGGTGCAGGGCGACATCCTAGCTTTGCAGATTTGCCATGACAATAGACAAAAATGCGCCAAGGCTTTGCAAATTTGCAGAGCATCAACCCGAGGGCAAGCAAGCAGATGGATTGGGACAACCTTCGCTACTTCCTGGAGCTCGCCCGCTCGGGCACGCTCATGAGCGCCGCGCGCCGGCTCGAGGTCGACCACACCACGGTGGCGCGCCGCATCCAGGCGCTGGAGAAAGAGGTCGGCGCCCCGCTTTTCTCGCGTGAAGCGGGCGGCCACCGGCTCACCGAGGCAGGACGGCGGCTGCAGCCGCAGGTCGAGGCGATGGAGAGCGCCTTCCAGGCGGTGGAAAGCACCGCGCCTGCCTCGCAGGAAGGCCTGTCGGGCTTGGTGCGCATCGGCGCCACGGAGGGTTTTGGCACCGTGGTGCTGGCGCCGCGCCTGGCCCTGTTCGCGGTGCAGCACCCGCGCCTGACCATCGATCTGCTGGCCATGCCGCGGCTGGTCCACCTGTCGCGGCGCGAGGCCGACATCGTGATCTCGCTCGAACGACCGGCGCGCGGCCCGGTGGTCGTCACCAAGCTCACCGACTACACGCTGCGGCTCTACGCATCGAAGCAGTACCTGTCGGCGCACAAGCCGATCAAGACGCGCGAAGACCTGCGCGGCCACACCTTCATCAGCTACGTGGACGACCTGCTGTTCAGCAAGGAGCTGCAATACCTCGATGAGCTCCACCGCCCCGACAGCTTCGCGCTGCGCAGCACCAGCGTGCTCGCGCAGCACAGCGCGGTGGCGGCGGGCGCGGGCATTGCGGTGCTGCCGGCCTTCATCGCCGAGAAAGACGGCGCGCTGCAGCCCGTGCTGCCAGGGCAGGCGAACTTCACGCGGACCTTCTG
The DNA here is from genome assembly GCF_030208835.1 of Variovorax sp. efr-133-TYG-130. Classification (NCBI taxonomy): domain Bacteria; kingdom Pseudomonadati; phylum Pseudomonadota; class Betaproteobacteria; order Burkholderiales; family Comamonadaceae; genus Variovorax; species Variovorax sp. efr-133-TYG-130. Next base: position 6,932 of record NZ_JARVTD010000040.1, read on the forward strand.
GATGTCGATGCCTGCGGAAACCAAGCACCTCGTTCGGATGCAGGCAACCTGGGAATTCCTGCGGCAGACCGCCGAGGCGCACCGGGCCCAATTGCTGCTGGACAGTCCGCCCGGCACCGCAGCCTGACGGCCCGGGTTGTGCCATGCTGGCGGCTCCCCGCAGTGAGCATCAAGGAGACCGGAATGCCTCGCCACCGCCCCGCCCGCCTGACCCACATCGCCGGCATCGGCGTCGACCGCATGGGCGCCATTGCCGATGACGCCGACGGCCCGCCTTTTCTTCGGCTCGAAAACCTCGACGTCGACATCCCGCCCGACCCCGAGGCCGTCGCGCGCACGGTGCGCGCCGCCTCCGAAGACTCGGACAACAGCTACCTGCCCTTTGTCGGCCAGTCGCGGTTGCGCGACGTGGCGGCCCGGCACGTGTCGGCGCTGTCGGGCGTGGCGTACAGCGGCGCGCGCAACTGCGTGATCTCGGCCGGCGGGCTGTCGGGCATCCTCAACGCGCTGCTCGCCACCGTCGAGGTCGGCGACGAAGTGCTGGTGACCGACCCGACCTACGCCGGGCTGCTCAACCGCATCCGCCTCGCCGGCGGCACCCCGAAGTACGCGCCCTTTCGCTTCACCCCCGGCGGCGAATGGAAGCTGGACCGCGACGCGCTCCAGGCCGCCGTCGGCCCGCGCGTGCGGGTGATGCTGCTGATGTCTCCGTCGATGCCCACCGGCGGCTGCTTCGACGAGGAAGACTGGCGCGCCATCGCCGACCTGTGCGTGCGGCACGACCTGACGCTGATCCTCGACACGGCCATGGAACGGCTGCTGTACGACGGCCGCCAGGTGATCCACCCCGCGGGCCTGACGGGCATGGCCGAGCGCACCATCACCGTCGGCTCGTCGGCCAAGGAACTGCGCATGATCGGCTGGCGCGTGGGCTGGACCGTGGCACCCGAGAGCTACATGCCCGACCTTGTGGCCGTGTCACTCGCGAACGTGGTGGTGCCGGTGGGCATCGCGCAGGACGCGGTGGCGACGGCGCTGGAGCGATCGCCTCGCACGCTTGCGCCGTATGTAAGCGAACTGGAACGCCGGCGCGACACGGTGCTCGACGAACTCAAGGGGCTGCCGGTGGGCGTGCCGGCCGGCGGCTGGTCGCTGCTGCTGCGTGCGAGCGACTTCGGCATCGACGGGCAGACGCTGTCCGAGCGGCTGTTGAAGTCGCGCGTCTGCGCCACCGCGATGCAGGGCTGGGGCGAGACGCATGGCGCGCAGTACCTGCGCTTCGTTTTCTCCAACGAACCCGTGGAGCGGTTGCGCGGACTGGGCGACAAGGTCCGCGCCGCGCTGGGCGCCTGACGGCTCAGGAGAAAAGGCGCTTCCAGAGGCTCTTGCCCGCAGCAGCCGGTTCGGCAGCAGCTGTAGCAGCCGCGGCGGCTTCGGATTTTTCGAGCAGTTCCATCAGCCCCGGCACGCGCGGCTTCTTGAGCCGGCGCGCGTAGACGAGGTAGCTTTCTTCCTCGTCCCCGGTATAGAACAGCGGCGGCATCGGCAGCGACGGCATCGAGCCCAGCAGCACGCGCAACGCTTCGAGCTGGTTCATGCGGATGGCGCTGGTGATGGCGGTTTCGCCCAGCGACGGAACGATCTCGTTGGCGCCTGCGAGCCCTTCGCCGAGCAGCGACCGGATGAGAGACGAGTCGCCTGCCACGGCCGCCGCGCCCAGCGCATCGAGGGCAGCCAGCTTCTCCGGCGACAGGCTGGCCTTGTAGGCATCGCTGCGCTTGTCGTTCTCGTCGCGCGCATCGCCGCCGGTCATCGTCATGAAGTCGGTCACCAGTGCCACGGGTTCGCCGGCCGAATCGAGCGCCCAGAAACTCGGGTAGCTGCCGTCGCCCCAACCCGAGCTGAAGATCACGATGTTGTTCGCGGTGCCTGGCCCCTGCGGGTAATGGTTGGCGATGTCGGCCGAGCCCAGTTCCTCCGCGAGCACGTCGTCGTAATAGTTGAAATGGACAGATTTTTCGGACTCGCGCGCCTCGCGCTCGGCCATGGCCTTTGCCGCATCCGCGTCCATGAAGCAGCCCACGCCGGCATCGACGGGGTAGCCGAAGAACTCGTCGTCTCCGAGCGCATCCTGCGATTGCCCTTCGAGGAGCGCCGGTTCCCAGCGCAGATCGGAAGCCCGTTGCCCGCCGCGTTCGCCCAGCCAGAGCACCGCCAGCGCATGGCGGCCCTTGTCGTGCAGCACCTCGACGGGAAATGCGCCGCGCCGGTTCACGCTGCGCACGAAGGCTGCGCGCTCGGGCTGCACCAGGGGGTCACAGGCCACGATCCGGCCGCTCGTGATGTTCAGCAAGCCGCAGGGCTGACGATGCAGATGACGCGCGCCGAGTGCGTCGTCGTCGAGGAAAACGGATTGAAGGTTGTCGATATCGAGATAGGCCATGCAACCAGTTTCGCACTCATTGCATGACGGCCGGCCAGCGCGCCGCATGGCTGCCCGGTGGCATCGAGGGACGCGGCCACGCGGGGGGCGTTCGCTCAAGCATCGCGCCATGGCGCAACGCTGCCAGCTCACCAAAGCCCGAGGCGGTGGTCTCGACGTAGGGCGCAAGGCCGGGCTTGGCGATGGAAAGCCCGCCCGGCACGCGCCCCAGGCCGCGCAGCCAATGCCCCGTCTGCGCCAGCGACACCCGCACCTGCCAGCTGCCGCCTTCGCGCTGTTGCCGCCACAGCGCCGCGGCGGCGCCGAAAGCGATCAGGTAGCCGGTGGCCTCGTCGAGGATCTGCATGGGCAGCGGCTTGGGCTTGCCGTCCCCGGCGGCCTCGCCTTCGGCGTGGTTGAAGCCCATGGCCGTCTGCACCAGCGAATCGAAACCCCGTCGGCTCGCCCACGGGCCCCGCGTGCCGTAGGCGCTCAGCGACACGCACACGATGCCCGGTCGCTGCTCTGCCAGCGCCGCCGGTCCGAATCCCAGGGCTTCGAGCCCGCCCGGGCGATAGCCCTGCACGAACACGTGCGCGTCGGCAACCAGCTGTTGCAGCGCCGCCCGGCCCTCTTCGGTCCGCAGGTCGGCATGTGCCGACAGCTTGCCGCGGCTCGTGTCCGCGATCGCCGGGATGTTCGGCAAATGCGGTGAATTCACGAGCATCACATCGGCGCCGTAGGCCGCGAGCGCGCGTCCGCCCACCGGGCCGGCCAGCACGCGCGTGAGGTCGAGCACGCGCAGGCCCGACAGCGGCCGTTCGTCTTCGCGCAGCGGCGGCAGCGCGAGCGGCGGCGCGTCGCCGATGCGCTCGATGGTGAACAGGGGCTGGGCCGCGACGGCCTGCCCTTGCGGCGTGGCGTCCCATTCGTCGAAGCGCCGCAGTGCCGTCGCCACCAGCCCGGCCGCGGCAGCCGCGTCCTCGAAATCGCGGGCACGCCATGTGGCCATGGCAGCTTCCGCATCGGCGCGCGTGGCCGTGGACGGATCGAGCTTCATCAGCCGCAGCGCGCCGTCGCGGTGATGCGCGAAGTTCGCGTGCACGCGCACCCATCCGTCGGCGCAGCGATAGAGCCCCGAGAACGCATCCCACTGATCCGGTACCTGCCCGTCGAGGCTGAACCAGCCGATGCACTCCAGCGCCGCGTGCAGCATGTCGACACCGACCAGCTGCCGCCCGGTGCCGCGCAAGTGCCCCAGCTCGCAGGCGGCCAGCGCCGCCGCTGCCATGGTGCTCTGCGCCGCGGTGCCGACCGCGAAGGACGACGGCAGCACCGGGTCGGCGCCGGTGAGCCGCGCAAACGACAGGGCTTCCTCGGGCAGGCCCGCGTGCCGCCAGATGCCGGCCAGAACTTCGCTCGCATTCATTTCGGTTCTCCAAAGCAAAAAGGCAGGGCCTGCTTCCGCTGCCCTGCCCTCTTGCAGTCGTTGCGCCAGTCGCCTTACTGGATCAGCTTGGCGCCGGTCTTGGCCTGCAGCGCGTCGAAAGTGACGCCCGGCGCCAGTTCGACCACCTTCAGGCCCGCGGGCACCACGTCCATCACGGCCAGGTCGGTGATGATGCGGTCGACCACGCCCACGCCCGTCAGCGGCAGGGTGCACTTCTCGAGGATCTTCAGGTCCTCGGTGCCGTCCTTCTTCTTGGCGACGTGCTCCATCAGCACGATCACGCGCTTCACGCCGGCCACGAGGTCCATGGCGCCGCCCATGCCCTTGACCATCTTGCCGGGGATCATCCAGTTGGCGAGGTCGCCCTTGGTGCTGACCTGCATCGCGCCCAGGATCGACAGGTTGATCTTGCCGCCGCGGATCATTGCGAAGCTGTCATGGCTGCCGAAGATGGCCGAGCCGGGCAGCGTGGTGACGGTCTGCTTGCCGGCGTTGATGAGGTCCGCGTCGACGTTGTCCTCGGTCGGGAACGGGCCGATGCCGAGCATGCCGTTCTCGCTCTGCAGCCAGACTTCCTTGGTGCCGGTGTGGTTGGCCACGAGCGTGGGAATGCCGATGCCGAGGTTGACGTAGAAGCCGTCTTCGAGTTCTTGGGCGGCGCGGGCCGCCATCTGGTCTTGGGTCCAGGGCATCTCAGGCTCCTTCTTTCTTGTTGGCGGGCACGGTGGGCACGGGCACTTCGCTGCCGGCTGCCGCCTGCGCGATGACGGCCTGGGCCTCGACCTTGGCGGCCGCGGCGTCCACCGGCGCGGCGGCGCTCACGGTGCGCTTCTCGATGCGCTTCTCGGGGTTGGCGTTGAGCACGATGCGGTGCACGTAGATGCCCGGCAGGTGGATGTCGTCGGGAGCCAGTTCACCCACTTCCACGATCTTCTCGACCTCGACGATGCAGATCTTGCCGGCCATGGCCGCGGCCGGGTTGAAGTTGCGCGCCGTGAGGCGAAAGCGCAGGTTGCCGGACTTGTCGGCCACGTCGGCCTTCACCAGCGCCACGTCGGGCACCAGCGAATGTTCCATGACGTAGGTCTCGCCGCCGAACTCGCGCAGTTCCTTGCCTTCGGCCACTTGCGTGCCGACGCCGGTCTTGGTGAAGAAGGCCGGAATGCCCGCGCCGCCGGCGCGCAGCTTCTCGGCCAGCGTGCCCTGGGGCGTGAATTCGAGGGCCAGTTCGCCCGCGAGGTACTGGCGCTCGAACTCCTTGTTCTCGCCGACGTAGGACGCGATCATTTTCTTGATCTGGCGCGTTTCGAGCAGCTTGCCGAGGCCGAAACCGTCGACGCCCGCGTTGTTCGAAACGACCGTGAGGTTCTGCACGCCGGAATCCTTCAGCGCGTCGATCAGCGCTTCGGGAATGCCGCACAGGCCGAAGCCGCCGACCGCGAGCATCTGCCCGTCTGCGACGACCCCCTTGAGTGCCGCGTCCGCGGAGGGATAAATCTTGTTCACTCGGGCTCCTTGATGGATGAATGGAGAGTGGGTGGGAAAGCCTTGAACGATACTACCTACCCGCATACGTAGTATTTCGTAATGGTGACACCCGATGCCCGAAATCGATTACCGGCTGGCCTTTGAACACGCGCCCGTCGGCATGGTCGTTTCGAGCAACCGCACCATCGTGGCCTGCAACGTGCGCGTATGCGAGATTTTTGGCGCAACGCCCTCCGCACTGGTAGGGCATTCGTTCAGCATCCTGTACCCCAGCGTGGCCGAATTCGAGCGCATAGGCAAGCGCATGGAGCCCTTTCTGAACGCCAGCGGGCACTACGCCGACAACCGCATGATGAAGCGCCTGGGCGGCCTGCACGGTGCGATCGCGGGCGAGACCTTCTGGTGCCACGTCACCGGCCATGCGATGAACCGCGCCGCCCCCCACGAGGCCGGCATCTGGACCTTTGAGGACCTGGGCTCGCGCCGCGCGGTGAAGGCCGAGCTCACGCCGCGCGAACGCGAGGTGGCGGCGCAGGTGATGCGCGGGCTGACCTCCAAGGAAATCGGCAAGGCGCTGGGCATCAGCCACCGCACGGTCGAACTGCACCGGGCGCGGCTCATGCGCAAGTACGCGGCCGCGACCACGGCGGAGCTGGTGCAGAAGCTCATCGCGGGTTAGGCGCCGGCGCTGCAGCCGCGAAAAGTTTCAGCCAGGCGACCCCGGGATCGTTGCAAAAACGGAAACGCCGTGTCGACGAAAGCGCCGCGCCGGCGCGCTCCCGCGGGTCTATCGTTGAGCCCATGCAGGCACACAGCCCGCAATCAACCCAGGAGCCTGAAATGTCCACACGCATCCATTCCGAACGAAGCCTCTTGCTGCAAACGCAGGCCACCGCCGTGCGCGCGCATGCGCTCGTCGCGCAGAAACTGCCGGTCGCGCTGACGCTCTCCGCCATCATCCTGTCGATCGTCGGCGTGAAGCTGTAGCCGCACCTGCATCAGTCCGGCTTGATGTCCGCCGACTTGATCACCTTCGACCACGCGGCCAGTTCCTGGTCGACAAACTTCGCGAGCGTCGGCGAATCCATGTAGGTCGCGAAAGCGCCCTGCTCGTCCACCTTCTTGCGGAAGGACTCGCTCTCCACGATCTTTCTGATCTCCGCGCTCAGCCTGGCGACCACCTCGGGCGGCGTCTTCGCCGGCGCGAACACCGCGAACCACGACTCCACCTCGTAGCCGGGCAAGCCCGCCTCGGCCGCAGTCGGCACATCGGGCATCGACGGATGCCGCTTGCTGCCCGTGTATGCCAGCGCCTTGATGCGCCCGGTCGCGAAATGGCCGATGACCGACGGTGGCGTGGTGATGAACATGTCGACGTTGCCCGAGATGAGGTCGTTGATGGCCGGCCCGGAGCCCTTGTACGGCACGTGCGTCATCGCCTGCTTCGACTGCCTAGACAGCAGTTCGCCCGCAATGTGCTGGATCGAGCCGTTGCCAGAAGATGCATAGAACAGGCCGCCCTCCTTCTTCTTGCCGTACTCGATGAGCTCCTTCATCGAGTTCACAGGCAGCTTGCCGCTCACCGCGACCACGTGCGGCGCGCGCATCACCATCGCCACCGGCACGAAGTCCCTGGTCGGGCTCCACTTGAGGTTCGGGTAGAGCGAGGGGTTGCCGACGTGGTAGCCCGAGTACTGCATCAGCAGCGTGTAGCCGTCGGGCGCGGCGCGCGCCACCCACTCGGCGCCGATGTTGCCGCTGGCGCCCGGCTTGTTGTCGACCACCACGGGCTGGCCCAGCGCGCGTTGCAGCGGCTCTCCGACCAGCCGCGCCATGATGTCGGTGGAACCGGCTGGCGCGGTGGGAACGACGAAGGTGATCGGTCTGGAAGGCCAGGTGTCGGCGCTGGCGGCAGAAGCGGCCAGCACGAGGCCGGCCGCGAGCAGGCGGCGAATGGGTTGCATGGTTTGTCTGTCTCCGGTGGTTTTCTTGTCTGCTGTCTTCGAAGCACGCGCCTTCAGGCCGCGAGTTCCGATATCTCGATCAGGTTCAGGTCGGGGTCGCGCACATAGACCGAGCGGATGCGCGAGGTGGCGCCCGTGCGCATCACCGGCCCTTCGAGAATCGGCACGCCCTTGTCCGCCAGCCGCGCCATCACCACGTCGAGCGGCACGCCGGCGATGAAGCACAGGTCCAGCGAGCCCGGCGTCGGCAGTTGTGCCTTGGGTTCGAACTCGTGGCCCTTCACGTGCAGGTTGATCTTCTGGTTGCCGAAGCGGAAAGCCTTGCGCCCGGCGCCGAAGCTCTCGAGCGCCATGCCCATCACTTCGACATAGAAGCGGATGCAGTCTTCCTCGTGCGCGGTGGTCAGCACCAGGTGGTCCAGATGATCGATCATGGGTTCAGTTCCTCCTGTGCGCGGGTGGCGCGTGCCGCGTCAGGCGATGTCCCGACCGGGAAACCTGGCTCGGCAATTCATGCGCCACGAGCAGTGCCAGCTCGGCCGCCGCGGCAATCAGTCCGTCGAGGTCCATGGCCGTCTCGTAGCCCATGCACTGCAGCATGTGGACCACGTCTTCGGTCGCGACATTGCCGGTCGCGCCCGGCGCGTAGGGGCAGCCTCCGATGCCGCCGAGCGACATGTCGAGCCGGCGAATGCCCGCTTCGACGGCCGCCACCGTGTTCGCGAGACCCATGCCGCGCGTGTTGTGGAAATGGGCGGTCCAGTCCAGCGCCGGCCAGGCCGCGATGACCCGCTCGCACAGCGCCTGCACCTGGATCGGATAGGCCATGCCGGTGGTGTCGCACAGCGTCACGCCCTGCACGCCGAGCGCGGCAAAGCGCTCGATCCACCCGAGCACCGAAGGCACCGGCACCTCGCCTTCCATCGGACAGCCGAACACGCAGGAGAGCGACACGTTCACCGGCACGCCGGCCTGCTTCGCCAGCGCGACCACGTCGGCCAGTTGCGCGAACGACTGCTCCCGCGTCATGCGCAGGTTCGACAGGTTGTGCGTCTCGCTCACCGACATCACGATGTTGAACTCGTCGATGCGGCTTTCCAGCGCCCGTTCCGCGCCGCGCACGTTCGGCACCAGCGCGGTGTAGACCACGCCGGGCCTGCGGGCGATGCGGTGCATCACCTCCTCGCCGTCGCGCAGCGCCGGGATCGCTTTCGCCGAGGTGAACGAGGTCACTTCGATCTTCGCGTAGCCCAGCCCGCCCAGCCGGTCGATCAGCGCGACCTTGTCGTCGGTGGGAATGAAGCGGCTTTCCATCTGGAAGCCGTCACGCGTGGCCACCTCGTTGATGTGCAGCCGGGTGCCGTTGCCGTTTTTCATGCGGCCTCGCTTTCCGCGCGGCGCGCAGGCCAGCCGCCCGCGTGCAAGTCGCCGTTGTGCTCGCCCAGGCGCGGCGCGGGATGCGCGATGCGCCCCGGCGTCGCGCTGAGCTTGGGCACCACGCCGGGCACCTTCAGCGTGCCGCCGCCGGATGTTGCCGACTCGACGATCATTCCGCGCGCCAGGTACTGCGGGTCGCTCGCGATGTCGGCCACGGTGTAGATGCGGCCGACCGGCACGCCGGCTGCATCGAGCACCGCCAGCACTTCGTCGCGGCTGCGCTGCAGCGTCCACGCCTCGATGGCGGCGTCGATCTCTTCCACCCGCAGGACACGGCCGTCGTTGTGCGCGAGCTGCGGATCGCGTTCCAGGTCAGCGCGGCCGATGGCCCGCATCAGCCGCCGGAAAATGCTGTCGCCGTTGCCGGCCACCAGCACGTAATGCCCGTCGTTGCAGCGGTAGGCGTTGGTCGGCGCGATGCCGGGCAACGCACTGCCGGCACGCTCGCGCACCGCGCCGAAGGCGTCGTACTCCGGCAGCAGGCTTTCCATCACGTTGAACACCGACTCGTACAGCGCCACGTCGATGAACTGCCCCTCCCCGCCGTGCGCCGTGCGGTGGTGCAGCGCCGTGAGCACGCCGATCACGCCGTGCAGCGCCGCCAGCGTGTCGCCCAGCGAGACGCCCACGCGCACCGGCACCCGCCCCGGCTCGCCGCTCAGGTAGCGCAGCCCGCCCATCGATTCGCCGAGCACGCCGAAGCCGGGCTTGTCGCGGTACGGCCCGGTCTGCCCGTAGCCGGAGATGCGCAGCATGATGAGCCGCGGATTCAGCGCGTGCAGCTGCTCCCACCCCAGGCCCCAGCCCTCCAGCGTGCCGGGCTTGAAGTTCTCGATCAGCACGTCGGCCTCGCGAGCCAGTTCGCGCACCGCGTCCTGTCCTTCGGCGCTGCGCAGGTCGAGGCACACTGAGCGCTTGTTGCGCGATTGCACCTCCCACCAGACCGAGCCGCCGTCGCGCAGCAGCCGCCACTTGCGCAGCGGATCGCCGGTGCCTTCGGGTTCGACCTTGATCACGTCGGCGCCGAACTCCGCCAGCGTCTTGCCGGCAAAGGGGCCGGCAATCAGCTGGCCGAGCTCCAGCACCTTCAGGCCTTCGAGTGCATTCATGTCCGCGTCTGTCTCCATGTTGGGTTGGCCCAACTCTAGGAACAGATCGCGCCGAGCGGAATTGCCGTGATGGCAGCAGGTCTTCGCAAAACGCGAAGGCCCGGTTTCTGCTTCTCTAGAATCCGCGGATGGCCACTCCCATCAATCCCGCGCGCGTCGACTTCGTCACGCTGCGGTTGTTCTGCGCGGTGGCGCAGTCGGGCAGCATCACCAAGGGTGCGGAGGCATGCCACCTTGCGTTGTCCGCGGCAAGCCGCAGGCTTTCAGATTTCGAAGCGGCCACCGGCTCGAAGCTGCTCGAACGCAGCGCGCAAGGCATTTCGCTCACGCCCGCCGGCCATGTGGCGATGCAGCATGCGATGCGCCTCTTTCAGGGCTTCGAGCAGTTCAGCAGCGAGCTCAACGACTACTCCAGCGGCGTGCGCGGCCATGTGCGGCTGTGGGCCAACATGTCGGCGCTCACCGAGTTCCTGCCCACCACGCTCGCGACATTCCTTGCGCAGCACCCCGACATCCGCATCGAGGTCGAGGAGCAGCTCAGCGGCGACATCGTGCGCGCGCTGGTCGACGGCTTGGCGGACGTCGGCGTGTTCGCCGAGAACACGCCCGCCTACGGCCTCGACGTCGCCCCCTTCCAGACCGACGAGCTGGTGGTGCTGTGCGCCAGGCAGCACCCGCTGGCACGCGCGCGAGCCAGGCAGGTCGACTTCAAGACCTGCCTCGCGCACGAATTCGTCGGGCTGAACCGCAGCAGCTCGCTGCTGGAACTCACGTCGCGCGCGGCCGAGCAGGCCGGCGTTCCGATGCGGCTACGCGTGCAGGTGCGCAGCTTCGACGCCATGTGCCACATGATCGCGGCCAACCTCGGCATCGGCGTGGTGCCGCTCGCGGCATGCAAGGCGCAGGTGGCGGCGCTCGACTTGAAGGTGGTGCGGCTGCGCGACGCATGGGCCACGCGGCGGCTGCTGATGGCGACGAAGGCGGGCGCAACGTTGTCGCCGGCGACGCAACTGCTGGTGAAGCAGTTGTTCGCAACTTCGAACTAGCCGCGGGCTTCAGCCCGCAGCCGCCCTACCGGACCCGCTCGCCTCCTCGGCCTCCAGCACGGCCCATTCCTCGTCCGTGAAGAGCCGCGAACGCGTCAGGAAGCGCACGCCCTCCGGCCCTTCAAGCGAGAACATGCCGCCGCGCCCCGGCACCACGTCGATGATCAGCTGCGTGTGCTGCCAGTACTCGAACTGCGGCCCGCTGATGTAGAACGGCATGCCGCCGATGTGCCCCAGCAGGCGGTCGTAGTCGCCGACGATGAACTCGCCCTGGGCGTAGCACATCGGCGCGCTGCCGTCGCAGCAGCCGCCCGACTGGTGGAACATCAGCGGGCCGTGCCTGGCGGCGAGCCTGTCGATCAACGCGAGCGCGGCATCGCTCGCGGTGACGCGCAGGACATCGCCTGCCATCAGAAGAAGCCCAGCTTGTTCTCGCTGTAGCTCACCAGCAGGTTCTTGGTCTGCTGGTAGTGGTCGAGCATCATCTTGTGGTTCTCGCGCCCGATGCCCGACTGCTTGTAGCCGCCGAAGGCCGCATGCGCCGGATAGTGGTGGTAGCAGTTGGTCCACACGCGGCCAGCCTGGATGCCCTTGCCCATGCGGAAAGCGCGGTTCATGTCGCGGCTCCACACGCCGGCGCCCAGGCCGTAGAGCGTGTCGTTGGCAATGGAGAGCGCTTCTTCCTCGTCCTTGAAGGTCGTCACCGACACCACGGGGCCGAAGATCTCTTCCTGGAAGATGCGCATCTTGTTGTGACCCTTGAACACCGTCGGCGTCACGTAGTAGCCGTCGGCCAGGTCGCCTTCGAGCCTGGCGCGCTCGCCGCCGATCAGCACCTCGGCACCTTCCTGCCTGCCGATGTCCAGGTACGACAGGATCTTCTCGAGCTGCTCGCTCGAGGCCTGCGCGCCGATCATCGTGGCCATGTCGAGCGGGCTGCCCTGCTTGATGGCCGCCACGCGCTTGAGCGCACGCTCCATGAAGCGGTCGTAGATCGACTCCTGGATCAACGCACGCGACGGGCAGGTGCAGACCTCGCCCTGGTTCAGCGCGAACATCGAGAAGCCTTCGAGCGCCTTGTCGAAGAAGCTGTCGTCGCGGTCCATCACGTCGGCGAAGAAGATGTTGGGCGACTTGCCGCCCAGCTCCAGCGTGACGGGAATCAGGTTCTGGCTCGCGTATTGCGAGATCAGCCGGCCCGTGGTCGTCTCGCCGGTGAAGGCGATCTTGCCGATGCGGTTGCTCGACGCCAGCGGCTTGCCCGCTTCCACGCCGAAGCCGTTCACCACGTTCAGCACGCCCGGCGGCAGCAGGTCGCCGATGATCTCCATCAGCACCAGGATCGAGACCGGCGTCTGCTCGGCCGGCTTCAGCACCACGCAGTTGCCCGCCGCCAGCGCGGGTGCCAGCTTCCACACCGCCATCAGGATCGGGAAGTTCCACGGAATGATCTGGCCGACCACGCCGATGGGCTCGTGGAAGTGGTACGCGAAGGTTTCGTGGTCGATCTCGCTGATGCCGCCCTCCTGCGCGCGGATGCACGACGCGAAGTAGCGGAAGTGGTCGACCGCCAGCGGCAGGTCGGCGGCCATGGTCTCGCGGATCGGCTTGCCGTTGTCCCAGGTCTCGGCGGCCGCGAGCACGGGCAGGTTTTCCTGCATGCGGTCGGCGATCCTGTTCAGGATGTTGGCGCGCTCGGTGGTCGAGGTGCGGCCCCAGGCGGCCTTGGCCTTGTGCGCGGCGTCGAGCGCGCGGTCGATGTCCGCCGCCGTGGAACGCGGCACTTCGCAGAAGACCTTGCCGGTGACGGGCGTGATGTTCTCGAAGTACTGGTTCTCCACCGGCGACACCCATTCGCCGCCGATGTAGTTGCCGTAGCGCTTCTTGAACGGAACCGCGGTACCGAATTTGCCTGGTTCGAGCATGTCCATGAGTTGTCTCCATTTGCTGCTGTTGGCGCCGCGACATGCGGCGACCCGCACGGACATCCGCAAGCCACGTACCCGCGCGGATCGGGACATTCCCTGAGTGCCTCCCCGCTGGCAGCCGCACTTCGCAGCGGGTTTTCATTCGCAATCTGCGACATGTTCCTGCGAACACAGCGACTAGGATGTCGCACAAGGCGAACAGACCGCGAACGGCAGACAACCGGAGACACGCATGAGCGAAGCGCAGTGGCCATCGGTCCGGGTCGAACAGGCCCGGGACCTGTTCTTCGTGCAGGGCCGCGACCCCGCCCCGTGGATCGCGCCGCACATCTCGCGCTCGTGGCAGCGCAGCCGTCCGGTCGACCACCAGCACATCGACCCGGCCCCCATGGCGCTGGCCCTGCTGGGCGAGCGGCGCGAGCAGTCGATGCGGCTGCTGGACTGTGCACAGCCCGAACTCGACGGGCTGGCCGAGCATGCGATAGGCAATGGCTGCGTGGTGATCCTGTCGGACGCCACCGGGCTGATTCTGGAGGAGATCGGCAGCCCCGACTTCCTGCCCAAGGCCGAGCGCATCGCGCTGCAGCCCGGCGTGGAATGGTCGGAACACAACCGCGGCACCAACGCCATAGGCACCGCGCTGGCGGAACGCGAGGCGCTGATGGTGCTGGGCGGCGAGCACTACCTGGCGCAGAACGGCGCGCTGGGCTGCGCGGCCGCCCCCATTTTCACCGGCCGGGGGGAGCTGGCCGGCGCGCTCGACATCTCGGGCGAGACGGTGCGCGTGAACACGCACGCGCTGGGCCTGGTGCGCATGGCCGCGCAGCAGGTGGAGCACCGCATGCTGCTGGCCGAGGCGCAGGGCCATGTGCTGCGCTTCCATGCGCGGCCGGCGCTGATCGGCACCGCGCGCGAGGGGCTGATCGTGATCGAGGGCGGACGCATCGCGGCGGCCAACCGCGTGGCGCTGGAACTGTTCGGCCGCTCATGGGACGGCCTGCTCGACCTGGAGGCCAGGGACTTCCTCGGCCCGAACTGGCCGCGCATGGAGCACCGGCGCAGCCTGCTGACGCTGCCCGGCGGGCGGCAGTTCGCCACCGTGATGGAGCGCTCCAGCACGCAGGGCGGCGCGCGGCCGGCGGCACGGCGCGCCGACGCGCCCCAGGCGGCTGACGACGTGCTGCCGCTGCTCGACAAGGCCGTGCGCGTGCTCAACGAAGGCGTGTCGGTGCTGGTCAACGGCGAGACCGGCAGCGGCAAGGAAGTGTTCTCGCGGCGCCTGCACGCCGCGAGCCGCCGCGCGGGCGGCCCGTTCGTGGCGGTCGACTGCGCCTCGCTGCCCGAGACGCTGATCGAGTCGGAGCTGTTCGGCTACGACGAAGGCGCCTTCACCGGCGCCCGTCGCAAGGGCATGGCGGGCCGCATCCGCGAGGCGAACGGCGGCGTGCTGTTCCTCGACGAGATCGCGGAGATTCCGCTCGCGCTGCAGACCCGGCTGCTGCGGGTGCTGGAAGAACGCGTGGTCACGCCACTGGGCGGCGGCCAGGGCGTGGCGGTGGACTTCGACCTGGTCTGCGCCACCCACGGCGACCTGCCGGCGCTGGTGCAGGCCGGCCGCTTCCGGGCCGACCTGATGTACCGCGTGGCCGGCTTCACCGTCGCGTTGCCGCCGCTGAGCCGGCGCGCCGACCGGCACGCGCTGATCGCGCGGCTGTTCCTCGAATCGGGCGGCGCCGACAAGCACCTGCGGCTGGAGAGCGATGCCCTCGAAGCGCTGGCCGCCTACCGCTGGCCGGGCAACGTTCGCGAACTGCGCAGCACGCTGCGCGCGGTGGTCGCGCTGGCCGACCCGGGCGATTCGGTGACTGCCGCCGCCCTGCCCGCCCACCTGTTCGGCACGCCCGCCGCGCCGCCGCCGGATGCGGCCACCGAAGCCGCCCTGGCACCGCAGGCCGGCCCGCTGCTGGACATCACCCGCCACGCCATCGACGACGCGCTCAGGGCCTGCGACCACGACGTGTCCAGGGCGGCGCGGCGCCTCGGCGTGCATCGCAGCACGGTCTACCGCCATCTTGCGCGGCAGCGCGGCAAGCCGTCCGCCTGAACAAAAGACTGACTTGCCCATCGATGCCGGAGCGGCCAGACTGGGGTCCGGTCTTTCCTGGGCATTCATGACACACAGCAAACCCGCCAGACGCCTGTCGGCCGTGCCTTCCACCCTGCGGATTCCCCTGGCCGCGCGAGCCTCGGGCGATGCGATGTTTCCGCGGGTGGCCGTGCGCGACGCCTATGCCGCCGGCATCCTCGAGCGGATCCGCGACGACGGCAGCGCGCTGCCCGAAGACCGCGCCACCATCTACGGCATCCTCTCGCGCACGCGCCGCTTCCGCAGCCTCGCGCAGGACTTCCTGAAGGCGCACCCCGGCGCCCGCGTGGTCAACATGGGCTGCGGCCTGAGCCATTACTTCCAGTGGCTGGACGACGACAAGTCGCACATGACCGACGCCGACCTGCCCGAAGTGCTCGAACTGCGCCGCGAACTGATCCCCGAAACCAACCAGCGCCATGACCTGCGCACACTCGACCTGACCGCGCCCGACTGGTGGGACCAACTGGGCTTGCCGCGCAAGCGCAACGCGCGGCCAGTGTTCCTGTTCACCGAAGGCGTGCTGATGTATTTGCAGCCCGAGCAGGTGCAGGCGGTGTTCGCGACCTTCGGCGAGCGCGCGCCCGCGGGCTCGGTGCTGGCCTTCGACGCCATGTGCTGGCTGGCCGTGGGCCGCGCGAGGCAGCATCCGTCGGTGCGCACCACCGGCGCCGAGTTTCACTGGGGCATCCGCCGCGCGGCCGAGCTGACGCAGTCGCACCCCCGGCTGGCGCTGGACGCGACCTACCGGGTGATGGAAGGCATCGGCCTGCCCTACATGCTGTTCGCGCCGATGGTGATGCTGCTGCTCGGCGTGCCCCTGTATGCGGTGTATGCGCTGAAGGCCACCGATCCCGCCGACAAGACTGGGGGCACGGATACATAAAAGCACAATTTTCCGGATTCCCGGCCTTGTCCGGCCCGGTTTGCGCGGAATGGCTGACGCGGGGCGGCCGTGTGCCGGGTCAAGCTCGGGGTTGTTCCCGGTCGCGGAAAATGGCCGATTCATTTCCGCCGCTTTCCTTTCTTTTCCCCCAGAGATTCGCAACCCTCAAGAACCACATGCTTGATCGCCGATCCTTCCTTGCCGCCGGTGGCGCCGCCGCCGCACTCGCCGCCCTGGGCCTGCCCACCGAGGCACTTGCCGCCAACGGCCTGCAACTGAGCCAGCCCTCCCCCTTCTCGTTCGACGCCCTGGTCGCGCAGGCCAAGGCGCTCGCCGGCCAGCCTTACGTGGCCGCCGCGCCGCTGGCTCCCGAAGTGCTCGACCGCATCGACTACGACGCGCACGGCAAGATCAAGTTCGACCCCGCCAACGCCCTGTTCCGCGACGGTCCCGGGGCCTTTCCGGTCACCTTCTTCCACCTGGGCCGCTTCTTCCAGGCGCCGGTGCGCATGCACGTGCTCGAAAACGCCGGGGGCGACGCCTTCGCGCGCGAGGTGCTCTACAGCCCCGACTACTTCTCGATGCCGGCCGACAGCCCCGCGCACCAGCTGCCGCCCGGCGCCGGCTTCGCAGGCTTCCGGCTGCAGGAAAGCCGCCTGGGCGACCAGAGCAAGCTCGACTGGCAGAAGAACGACTGGGTCGCCTTCCTCGGCGCTTCGTACTTCCGCGCGATCGGCGAGCTTTACCAGTACGGCCTGTCGGCACGCGGCATCGCGCTCGACGTGGCGGTGCCCGACAAGCCCGAGGAGTTTCCGAACTTCACGCGCTTCTATTTCGAGACGCCCGCCGCCGGCAACACCACGTCGATGACGGTGTACGCGCTGCTCGAGGGGCCGAGCGTCACCGGCGTGTTCAAGTTCGTCATGCAGCGCACCAAGGCCGTCATCATGGACATCGACGCGCGCCTCTTCATGCGCCGCGACGTTGCGCGCCTGGGCCTGGTCCCGCTCACCTCGATGTACTGGTACTCGGAAACCAACAAGCCCACCGCCATCGACTGGCGCCCCGAGGTGCACGACTCCGACGGCCTCGCGATCTGGAACGGCGCGGGCGAGCGCATCTGGCGCCCGCTCAACAACCCGACGCAGACGCGCGCCTCGGCATTCACCGACACCAGGCCGCGCGGCTTCGGCCTGCTGCAGCGCGACCGCGTGTTCGACCACTACCAGGACGGCGTGAACTACGAGAAGCGCCCGAGCCTGTGGATCGAGCCGCTGGGCGACTGGGGCGAGGGTTCGGTGCAGCTCATCGAGATACCGACCGACGACGAGATCCACGACAACATCGTCGCCTTCTGGGTGCCCAAGGCCGATGCCAAGGCGGGCGCGAGCTACAGCCTGCAGTACCGCCTGCACTGGACCGACCAGGAACCGTTTCCCTCGCCGCTCGCGCACTGCGTGGCCACGCGCATCGGACGCGGCGGCCAGCCGGGGCAGCCGCGCCCGCAGGGCGTGCGCAAGTTCATGGTGGAGTTCATCGGCCAGCCGCTGGCCACCGTGCCCTTCGGCGTGAAGCCCGAGGTGGTGCTGACGGCGCCGCGCGGCAAGTTCAGCTACGTGTTCGCCGAGGCCGTGCCCAACGGCGTGCCGGGCCACTGGCGCGCGCAGTTCGACTACACGCCCGAAGGCAACGAGCCCGTCGACATGCGCATGTACCTGAAGGTCGGCGACCAGACGCTGACCGAGACCTGGCTGTACCAGTACCAGCCCGGCTAGGCGCGGCATGGCGCAGCGCTGACCTGCCGGGGCATTGTTGGCGATAAGGAAACAAACAAGTCCCGCCAGGCCTATTGGTCCGCGAGGGTGTCGCGCCCAAACTTCCCTGCGTCCACAACACGAACCAAGGAAGTAGGAAATCATGACTCTCAAGCTCGAAGGCAAGATCGCACTCGTCACCGGCGGCACCAGCGGCATCGGCCTGGCCACCGCACAGCGCTTCGTGGCAGAAGGCGCGCATGTGTTCATCACGGGTCGCCGCAAGGCCGAGCTCGACGCGGCCGTCAAGGCCATCGGCCGCAACGTGACCGGCGTGCTCGGCGACGTGTCGAAGCTCGATGACCTCGACCGCCTCTACGCCGCCATCAAGCAGGAAAAAGGCCGGCTCGACGTGCTTTTCGCCAACGCGGGCGGCGGAAGCCTGCTGCCGCTGGGCCAGATCACGGAGGAACACTTCGACAGCATCTTCAACACCAACGTGCGCGGCCTGCTCTTCACCGTGCAGAAGGCGCTGCCGCTGATGCCCAAGGGCGCGTCGATCGTGCTCAATGCGTCGATCACCAGCATCAAGGGCAACCCGGCCTTCAGCGTGTACAGCGCCACCAAGGCCGCAGTGCGCAGCTTCGCGCGCAGCTGGACGGTGGACCTGAAGGACAAGGGCATCCGCGTGAATGCGGTGAGCCCGGGCGTGGTGCCGACGCCGGCCTACGACCTGCTGGGGCTCGACAAGGAACAGGTGCAGGCCTTCGTCGAGTCGCAGGCCCAGGGCATTCCGCTGGGCCGCGTCGGCACGCCCGACGAGATCGCCAAGGCCGTGGTGTTCCTGGCCTCGGACGACGCCAGCTTCGTGAACGGCGTCGAGCTGTTCGTCGACGGCGGCATGGCGCAGATCTGAGCGACCCGCGCCCGGCGCGAGCGCGTCAGCGCTTGCTGACCGACACCAGCTCGACTTCGAAGTTGAGCGTGGCGTTCGGCGGGATCACGCCGCCGGCGCCGCGCGCGCCGTAGGCGATGGACGGCGGGCAGGTCAGCTTGGCCTTGCCGCCGGGCTTCATCTTCTGCACGCCTTCGGTCCAGCAGGGGATCACGCCGTTGAGCGGGAACTCGGTCGGTTCGCCGCGCTTGTAGGAGCTGTCGAATTCCTTGCCGGTGTCGGGGAAGGTGCCGCGGTAATGCACCTTGACCACGTCGGTGGCCGCGGGCGAAGCGCCGGTGCCTTCCTTGAGCGACTGGTAGATCAGCCCGCTGGGCGTGGTCACGGGCGCGGACTGCGCGAACGCGGCGGGAATGGCAAGGACGGACACGAGAGCGGCACAGAAAAGAGACTTCACGAAACACCTCGGGGATTGAAAGACTCCGATTATGGCCAGCGCGCATGCTGCGCCCGCAAGCCGGTGTATCCGGTGGAACAGCCCTTGCTTTGCCGAATGTGCACTGTCACCATTCACGAAGAGAGGACGCCGCATGAACTCCACCGAAGCCACGCCGGCAGCGCACGCCGGCACCGGCCATCTCAAGAAGGTACTCGGTCCCCTGCAGCTCTGGGGCATTGCGGTGGGCCTCGTCATCTCCGGTGAGTACTTTGGTTGGAGCTACGGCTGGAACACGGCCGGCACGCTCGGCTTTCTCGTCGCCACGCTGCTGGTGGCGACGATGTACACCACCTTCATCTTCAGCTTCACCGAACTATCGACAGCCATCCCGCACGCGGGCGGCCCCTTCGCGTATGCACGGCGCGCCTTCGGACCGCACGGCGGTTTCGTCGCGGGCTTCGCGACGCTGATCGAATTCGTCTTCGCGCCGCCGGCCATCGCGCTGGCCATCGGCGCCTACCTCAACGTGCAGTTCCCCGGCATCAACCCGAAGTGGTTCGCGCTGGGCGCGTACGTGATCTTCATCGGCCTCAACTGGATCGGCGTGGGCATCGCGGCGGCGTTCGAGCTGTTCGTCACGGTGCTGGCCATCGTCGAGCTGCTGGTGTTCATGGGGGTCGTCTCGCCGGGCTGGACGCTGGCCAACTTCACCGCCAACGGCTGGGCCGGCGGCAGCGTGCTGAACGGCGCGGCCATCTCGGGCATCTTCGCGTCGATCCCGTTCGCCATCTGGTTCTTCCTGGCCATCGAAGGCGCGGCCATGGCGGCCGAGGAAGCGCGCGACCCGCACCGCACCATTCCCATCGCCTACACCACGGGCATCGTCACGCTGGTGGTGCTGGCCTTTGGCGTGATGATCTTCGCGGGCGGCGTGGGCGACTGGCGCAAGCTCGCCAACATCAACGACCCGCTGCCGCAGGCCATGAAGGCGGTGGTGGGCGACAACAGCGGCTGGCTGCACATGCTGGTGTGGATCGGGCTCTTCGGGCTGATCGCTTCGTTCCACGGAATCATCATGGGCTACTCGCGCCAGATCTTCGCGCTGGCGCGCGCGGGCTACCTGCCGCGCTACTTCGCCGGCCTGAGCCCGCGCTTCGACACGCCGCACCGCGCGCTGCTGGCCGGCGGCGTGATCGGCGTCATTGCCATCTTCAGCGACGAGTGGGTGCAGTTCGGCGGGCAGACGCTCACCGCCAACATCGTGACCATGGCGGTGCTCGGCGCCATCGTGATGTACATGATCTCGATGGCCGCGCTGTTCAAGCTGCGCCGCAGCGAGCCCGGCCTGCGGCGCACCTACCGCGCGCCGTTCTACCCCGTGTTCCCGGCCATCGCGCTCGGGCTCGGCGCGGTGTGCCTGGGCGCGATGGTGTGGTTCAACGGCATGCTCACGCTGCTGTTCGTCGTGCTGATGGCCGCGGCCTACGGCTACTTCCTGCTGACCTCGGCGCAGCGCGATGCGGCGGCGCCCGACGAAATGCTTTCCTCGACCAACCACGCCTGACGACCTCCGACCCAAGACCCATGCGCTACAGCACCACCATCGCCGGCCAGGTCTTCCGATTCGACGACCTGAAACAGGTCATGGCCTTCGCCAGCCCGGCGCGCTCGGGCGACTACCTCGCGGGCATCGGCGCGGCCACCGCGCAGCAGCGCATGGCCGCGCGCCACGTGCTGGCCGACACGCCGCTGAAGCAGTTCCTGAACGAAGCGCTGATTCCGTACGAGAGCGACAACATCACGCGCCTCATCATCGACGGCCATGACGCGGGCGCCTTCGCGCCGGTGTCGCACCTCACCGTGGGCGACTTCCGCAACTGGCTGCTGTCCGACGCGGCCAATACCGGCACGCTCACCGCACTGGCGCCGGGCCTCACGCCCGAAATGGTGGCGGCGGTGTCCAAGCTCATGCGCAACCAGGACCTGGTGTCGGTCGCCAGGAAGTGCTGCGTGGTCACGCGCTTTCGCAACACCATCGGCCTGCCCGGCCACCTGGCGGTGCGCCTGCAACCCAACCACCCGACCGACGACCTGCGCGGCGTGGCGGCCTCCACGCTCGATGGCCTGCTCTACGGCGCGGGCGACGCGGTGATCGGGCTCAACCCCGCATCCGACAGCATGCCGGTGCTCGGCGATCTGCTGCGCATGCTCGACGAGGTGATCCAGCGCTTCGAGATCCCCACGCAGAGCTGCGTGCTCACCCATGTGACCAACACCCTCAAGCTCGCGGAGGCCGGGGCGCCGGTCGACCTGGTGTTCCAGTCGATCGCGGGCACCGAGAAGGCCAACCTCTCGTTCGGCGTGACGCCCGAACTGCTCGACGAGGCCCATGCGGCGGCGCTGTCGCTCCAGCGCGGCACCGTGGGCGACAACGTCATGTACTTCGAGACCGGCCAGGGCAGCGCGCTGTCGGCCAACGCCAACTTCGGCGTCGACCAGCAGACCTGCGAGGTGCGCGCCTATGCGCTGGCGCGGCGCTACAAGCCGCTGCTCATCAACACCGTCGTCGGCTTCATCGGGCCGGAGTACCTGTACGACGGCAAGCAGATCATCCGCGCCGGGCTCGAAGACCATTTCAGCGGCAAGCTGCTGGGCCTGCCCATCGGCTGCGACATCTGCTACACCAACCACGCCGAGGCCGACCAGGACGACATGGACACGCTGCTCGTGCTGCTGGGCACGGCGGGCATCAACTTCATCATGGGCATCCCGGGCGCGGACGACGTGATGCTCAACTACCAGAGCACCTCTTTCCACGACGCGCTGTTCATGCGCGAGACGCTGGGCCTGAAGCGCGCGCCCGAGTTCGAGGCCTGGCTGCAGCGCATGCAGATCACCGATACCGCCGGCCGGCTCGCGCCGCCCTCCTCCAACCGGCTGCTGGCCGACATGAGCGGCCTCGCCGCATTGGCACGATGAGCGACTCGCCTGTCACCCCCAACCCGTGGGCGCAATGGCGCTCCGCCACGCCCGCGCGGCTGGCCCTGGGCCGTGCCGGCGCCGGCATGCCGACCGACGAGACGCTGCGCTTCGGCTGGGCGCATGCGATGGCGCGCGATGCCATTCACGCAGCGCTCGACGTCGACGCGCTCGACAGCCAGCTGCGCAGCCAGCACTGGGAGGTGGCCCGCGCGCGCAGCCGTGCGGCCGACCGCACCGCCTACCTGCGCCGCCCCGACCTGGGCCGCCAGCTCGACGAGGACGACGCCACGCGCCTGCGCGGCGAGCGGCGCTACGGCTGCGATGTCTGCATCGTCATCGGCGACGGCCTTTCCTCGCTCGCGGTCGCGCGCCATGCGGTGCCGCTGCTCGCGGCGTTGCGCGCGCAGCTGCCGCCGCACACGCGCTTCTCACCCGTGGTGATCGCCACGCAGGCGCGCGTCGCCCTGGCCGATGAAGTGGGCGAGCTGTTCGGCGCGGCGCTCTCGGTCATGCTGATCGGCGAAAGGCCGGGCCTGAGTTCGCCCGACAGCCTCGGCATCTACCTGACCCATTCGCCCCGGCGCGGCCGGCACGACGCCGAGCGCAACTGCATCTCGAACGTGCGGCCGGAGGGCCTGGCCTATGAGGCGGCCGCGTTCAGGCTCGCGTGGTTGATGCGCGAGTCGCTGCGGCGCGGGCTGACGGGCGTCGAGCTGAAGGACGAGAGCGATCTCGTGGCGCTCAGGTAGGCCAGCGCGCCCCGCCCGCTCACTTCTGCTGCTGCGCGTTCGTCGTGGCGGTAGCCACGGGCTTCATCGAATCGCGCACCTTTGCCACCTGGGCCGCCGTGACGGCATCGCCCTGGTTGCCCCAGCTCGACCGCGCGAAGCTCAGCACGCTGGCCACGTCGGCGTCGCTCAGGCGCCAGCCGAAATCGGGCATGGCGATGGGCGACGGCGCCTGGGCGGTGCTGGGCATGGCCGAGCCTGCGAGCACGAGGCGGATCAGCGAAGTCGGATCCTTGGCGTTCACCACGCTGTTGCCGGCCAGCGCCGGGAAGGTCTTGTCCGCGCCCGTGCCGTCGGAGCGATGGCAGGCATTGCAGTTGTTGAGATAGACCATCGCGCCGCTGTTGCCCTCGACCGTGCCGTTGCGCAGCGCAAGCGCGGTCGGGTGCTGGGGAGCCGCCGCCACCAGGGACGCGGGCGACGGCGCATTCTGCGCACTGCCCTGCGCTCCCAGCGACTGCAGATAGGTGGCCACTGCCTGCAGGTCTTGCGTAGACAGGTGCTGGGTGCTGTTCTGCACCACGTCGACCATGGCGCCGAACGCCGCCGTGTGGCTGGTGCGGCCGGTCTGCAGGTACTGCACGATGTCTTGCGCCGGCCATTGCGCCATGGTCGGGCGGCCGGTGTGGCGCAGCGGCTGCGCATACCAGCCGTCGATGACCGCGCCGGACAGGAACAGCTCGCCCTTGCCGTCGCTGGCCGCCTTCACGCCGCCCAGCATGCTGCGCGGTGTGTGGCAGTCGCCGCAGTGGCCCAGGCCCTGCACCAGGTAGGCGCCGCGGTTCCACTCGGCGCTGCGCGCGGCGTCGGGCTGGTAGACGCCCTTGTCGAGGTAGATCCAGTTCCACGCGACCATCAGCCCGCGCATGCTGAAGGGCCATGGCAGGTCGGTGGCCGGCGGCTTCTGCGCCACGGGCTGCACGCCGTTGCGGAAGAAGGTGAAGAGCGCGTGCATGTCCTCGTCGTTCACGCGGGCGAACGACGGGTACGGCATGGCCGGGTACAGGTGATGTCCGTCCTTGGCGACGCCTTCGCGCAGCGCGCGGGCGAACTCGGCCTCGGTGTAGGCACCGATGCCTGCCCCGGGGTCGGGCGTGATGTTGGTCGAGACGATGGTGCCGAACGGCGTCTTCATCGGCAGGCCGCCGCCGAAGGCCGGCTTGCCGGGCGCGGTGTGGCAGCTCACGCAATCGCCGGCGCGCGCGAGGTAGCGGCCGCGCTCCAGCACGGGGTCGGACGTAGCGGGCTCGGCAACTTGCGGTGCGGGCGCGCCAGCCACCGGCGGCGCCTCCGCCTTCTGCGCCACGGCCCAGGCCCCGGCGCACAGCAGGGCCACGGCCGCCGCCACGCCGACAGATACTCGGCGCGCGTTCATGCCAGCGCTCCCGGGTTCTTCAGGTACTGCTCGCGGATCGCCTTGGCAGCCCAGTAGGCCAGCGCCCCCACCATGCCGGTCGGGTTGTAGCCGAAGTTCTGAGGAAAGGCGCTGGCGCCCATCACGAACACATTGGGCACGTCCCACACCTGCAGGAAGCGGTTGACCGCGCTGGTCGTCGGGTCGGTGCCCATCGGCGCGCCGCCGGTGTTGTGGGTCGACTGGTAGTAGCGCACGTCGTAGTGCGCGCCTGCCTTCTGGAAGTTCAGCTTCATCTGCTTCGGCCCCATGGCCTTGGCGATCTGCTCGACCTTGGTGCCGATGAACTGCGTCATCGCGAGGTCGTTGGCCTTCCAGTCGAAGGTCATGCGCAGGAGCGGCTGGCCGTGCACGTCCTTGTAGGTCGGGTCGAGGTCGAGGTAGTTGTCGCGGTAGGCCATCACCGAGCCCTGGCTGCCCACGCTGGCCTGGTAGAGGTAGTTTTCCTTGGCGGCCTTCTTCCAGCCCGCGCCCCAGCTGGGCGCGCCGGGCGGCAGGCTCAGCTGCTGGATCGGCCGGCCGCCGGTGTTGATGCAGTTGATGCTCGCGCCGCCCACGAAGCCGAGCGGGCCGTGGTCGAAGTTGTCGCCGTCGAAGTCGTCGATCACGCTGCCGCTGGCACCCGCGCCGACAAAGGGGTTCATCGGCTGGTCCTTGTCGAAGAACAGGCTCGCGCCGCCGTTGAGCTGGTAGGCGTAGTTGCGCCCCACCACGCCCTCGCCGGTGGCGGGGTCGTACTTCTTGCCGATGTTCGACAGCAGCAGCAGGCGCACGTTGTGGAACTGGTAAGCGCACAGCACGACCAGGTCGGCCGGCTGCTCGACCTCGTTGCCCTGCGCGTCGACGTAGGTCACGCCGGTGGCACGTTTTCCATCAGGCGACATGTTCACGCGCAGCACGTGCGAGCGGGTGCGCAGCTCGAAGTTGGGGCGCTTCATCAGCACCGGCAGCAGCGTGGTCTGCGGCGATGCCTTCGAATACATGTAGCAGCCGTAGCGCTCGCAGAAGCCGCAGAAGTTGCACGGCCCGAGCTGCGCGCCGTGCGGGTTGGTGTAGGCACGCGAGGCATTGGCGGCCGCTTGCGGAAAGGGGTGGTAGCCGAGCTCGCGCGCGGCCTTCTCGAACAGCCTGGCGCTGTTGACGGAGGCCAGCGGCGGCAGCGGGAATTCGTTGGCGCGCGCACCTTCGAAGGGGTTGCCGCCGGGCTGGATCTTGCCGCCGATGTTGCCGGCCTTGCCGGAGGTGCCGCAGATTTTCTCGAACTGGTCGAAGTGCGGTTCCAGTTCTTCATAGCTCACGCCGAAGTCCTGGATGGTCATGCCCTCGGGAATGAATTTCTTGCCGTAGCGCTCTTCGTAGTTGCTGCGGATGCGCAGGTCGCTGGGCAGCGGCCGCCAGTGGTGGCCGTTCCAGTGCACGCCCGCGCCGCCCACACCGTCGCCGGGCAGGAAGGACGCGAGCTGCCGGTACGGCACCGCCACGTCGGCCGGCGTGTGGCGGATGGTCACGGTCTCGCGCGAGAGGTTCTGGAACAGCTTGCCGCGGATGCCGTAGCTCAGCTCGTCGGTGATGCGCGGGTAGGCGAAGTCGGGCTGCGTGTCGCGGTTCTCGCCGCGCTCCAGCGCCAGCACCTTCAGGCCGGCTGCGGTGAGCTCCATGCCCATGATCGCGCCGGTCCAGCCGAAGCCGACCAGCACCGCGTCCACACTGGGCTTCTTGATGTTTGCCATGGTGTGCCGCTCCCTCAGCCCTGCGGGCCGGCGATGCTCACCGGCGGCAGGTTGTACTTGACGCCGGGCCGGTCGACCCAGTCGGCGTAGTCGGCGCGCGCGCCGGGGAAGCCGATCATCTTCCAGGCGGCGGCGTTCTTGTTGCCGCCGTGGATCGGGTCGCTGAAGTAGCCCTCCTTGGTGTTCTGCAGCAGGAAGCCGAAGAAGTCGGTCGCGCCCACGCCGTCGAGCGCGATGGTGCCGCCCTCCAGGCCCTTGAGCACCTCGTCCTGCTGCGCGGCGTCGAGCTGCGCGAAGGCCTTGCCGGAAAACTGCTTGCGGCTGTAGGCGTCCGTGGCCGCGATGCCGGCGCGGTAAACCTCGCGCGGCGGCATCTTCTTCTGGTAGCCAAAGAGCGGCGACACCTCGACGAACGGGCCCTGCATGTACCAGGTGGCGGCATGGCCGAAGGCGCCTTCCATCTGGCGGTCGATGAACTCGGGCACGCCGGCCTCGATGGCGCCGGGGCCGGTGTCGTCGGAAGGAATCAGCCTGGCCACCGCCGCCTGCACGAAGGCCCATTCCGCGGCGTTGAAGTAGACCGGGGTGTAGGGAGCGCCGGGCGTGGCCGCTGCTGCGGGGCCGGGTGCCGGGGCCGATGGTGCGGGCTGTGCCAGTGTCACGCCGGTGATGCCGCCGGCACTGAAGGCCGTTGCGGCCGGCACGATGGCAATGGACCGGCGCAGGAAGCCACGCCGGTCGGGATACGACTCGTCTTTCATCGCGTTATGTGCGGCACTCGCCGCGTGTTGTTTTGCGAACCTTCATCATGGCGGCGGCTGGCGTCCCACCATGTAGGAAAGCTGCTTGCCTATGATGGAACAGGCGCGGCGCCTTTCAGAGCGCTTTCAAAAGGCACTGCCAACCGACGACCACAACGGAGACGACATGACCACGACCAACCGCTACCCGCTAGCCGAACTCAAAGACCTGCCGCAGGACATCCGCGCCGCCATCCTCGCGGTGCAGGAAAAAGCCGGCTTCGTGCCCAACGTGTTTCTTGCCCTTGCACGCCGTCCGGCCGAGTGGCGCGCCTTCTTCGCGTACCACGACGCGCTGATGCTCAAGGAAGAAGGCTCGCTCACCAAGGGCGACCGCGAGATGATCGTCACCACCACCAGCGCGGCCAACCAGTGCCTCTACTGCGTGGTGGCGCACGGCGCGCTGCTGCGCATCTACGAGAAGAAGCCGCTGGTGGCCGACCAGGTGGCGGTGAACTACCGCAAGGCGGACATCACGCCGCGCCAGCGCGCGATGCTCGACTTTGCGATGAAGGTCTGCGACCGCTCGCACGAGATCGACGACAGCGACTTCCCGCCGCTGCATGCCCACGGCTTCGACGACGAGGACATCTGGGACATCGCGGCCATCACCGCCTTCTTCGGGCTGAGCAACCGCATGGCCAGCTTCAGCGGCATGCAGCCGAACAACGAGTTCTTCCTCATGGGGCGCGTGCCCCGCGAGAAGAAATAGCGCCGCCTCACCCCTTCGCGCGGCACGAAGCCAGCGCATCCAGCGCGGGCTTGTAGGTCGGCGTGGTCACGTCCATCACGCCGAGCACCGTGTGATAGAGGTTGTCGTGCGTGAGCGGCGCGTCGAGCCCCGCTTCCATGCACGAACGCGAGAGCTTGCGCCGCTGGTCCATGCCCTCGCTGAACCAGGTGATCATGGGCACGTGCTTCTGCGCGTCGGGCGCGAAGCTGTAGGGCACGCCGTGCAGGAACAGGCCGTACTCGCCGAGCGACTCGCCGTGGTCGCTCACGTAAAGCAGCGCCGGGTCGTACTGCTTCGACTGGGTCTTGAGCCAGTCGATGGTCTGGCCGAGGAAGCGGTCGGTCTGCAGGATCGAGTTGTCGTAGACGTTCATCAGCTCGGCGTGGCCGCACTCGGCCAGCGCGTTGGTCTTGCACTCGGGCAGGAAATGCTTCACGTCGGGCGCGGAGCGCTTGTAGTAGGCCGGGCCGTGGCTGCCCATCTGGTGCATGACCAGCACGATGCCCTTGGCGCGGCGCTCGGCCGGCAGCGCGGCGATGCGTTCGTCCAGGCCCTTGAGCATCACGTCGTCGAGGCACTCGTCGCCGTCGCACAGCGCCTTCCTGGTGGCAGCGTCGAGCCCGGCGAAGGCGGATGCATTGGGAATGCGCTCGCAGACGCCCTTGCATCCGGCCTGGTTGTCGAGCCAGAAAACGGCGAGGCCGGCGGCCTGCAGGACGTCGACCAGGGTCTCGTAGTCGTCCTTGCGTGATTCGTAGCCTTCCTTGCCGAGCGGCGAGAACATGCAGGGCACGGAGGCCAGCGTGTTGGTGCCGCAGGAGCGCACCTCGCGGTAGCTGAGAACGCCACGCTTCGCCAGCTCGGGGTTGGTGTCGCGGGCATAGCCGTTGAGCGAGAAGTGATCGGCCCGCGCCGTCTCGCCCACCACCACCACGAACAGCGGCGGCTTCGCCTGGCCGGCATAGCTCGCGCCCAGCGCCGTGCCGGCAGTGATCGGGATGAGCTTGCCAGTTCGCTTGAACAGCGGCTTGATGAACAGGGAGCCGGCCGAATAGAGGCTCGCGATCGGGTTCATCATGTAGCGAAGGTGCACGTTGTTGCGCATCAGCGGCGCCAGCTCGCGGTTCATGGACACCACCGCGCCCAGCGCCACGACCACCGACAGCAGCAGCAGCGCGACGTTGCGCCAGAGCTTCGACAGAAAGCGCATGGGCAGGATGCGCACGCGCCAGAGCACGAAGGCCGCGGGCAACGCCACCACCAGCACGTTGAAGGCCATGCGCCAGCTCAGCAGGTCGCGCGCTTCGTTGGGGTCGGTCTGCATCGCATTGGCGACCATGGTCGGGTCCATGACCACGCGGTAGGCGAGCATGTAGTGCTGCACCACCGCGGCCAGCACGACCACCAAGAACCACAGCGGCTTCATCCAGCGCGACCAGGCGGTGAACGACAGGATCGCCACCGAGCCGCAGAAGGTGAGCAGGCTCATGACCAGGATGGTCGGCATGTAGGTGCTGGGGGCACCGCCGATGCGGGCCAGCTCGTTCCAGAGCGGCCAATTGGTGGTCAGGACGAGATAGAGGCTCAGCCACACGACGACCATGGCCGCGGAGCGGGGCCGGCGCAACCACAGGTCGAAGCGCGTCCAGGGCGCCGCCGGCGATGCGGTCACGAGTGAATCGGGTTCGGGGAAGCTACCTTGTGGTTCAGGTGCCGGGTCAATACGCAAGACAGACATCCAACTAATGTAGGAACGGGGGCTGAAGATAGCCTGAATCCCCCATTCATGCCATGTTCAGGCGCGCCTTGTACGCGATCGCAGCCGGACCCCCGGGGCCCGCGCCGACGCCGGCGAGGTACGGGTCCGTGACATCAGGCGGATGCCCCGCTCCGCCAGGATCGACACCAGCGCGCCGAGCATCGCCGCGGCCACCACGTCGGACGGGAAATGCAGCCCCAGGTACAGGCGGCTCCAGGCCACCGTGGCGGCCACGGCCAGCGCGGCCAGCATCGGAGAACGCCACGGAAGGCACCAGAGCGAGAACGCCGCGGTGAAGGCGCCGGCGGCATGGAGGCTCGGAAAACCGGGGCGAATGCCCTGCGGCACCCACTGGATGCCCAGGCCGTAATAAGCCGGCCGGGGCATCGGAAACGCCCAGCGGATGGCCTGCACGATCAGCCACGCGGCCAGCACGCCGACCATTGCCGTGAAGAAGGCATGGCGCCAGCGCCGGTCGAACAGCGCGCCGATGGCCAGCGCCAGCGCCAGCAGCGCCGGCAGGATGTCGGAGGCGAAGCTCGCGAACTGCAGGCTCCATGCAGGCGCCGAAGGGCCCGCATTGACCAGCTCGAAAAGGGCGGCGTCAATATCCTGCATGGGCGGGTTTTGCCGGCTTGAGCGGTTGCGGGTTGAAGCGCGCGAACACCAATTCGATGGCGAAACCCACCGTCCAGCAGATCCAGGCGGTCCAGAGTGTGTGGCTCATGTAGTGGGCGCCGCGCACCTGCTGCGCCAGGCCCAGCACCAACCCGGCCACCAGCGCCACCGCCAGCCAGATGGCCGCCGCGCGGGCCGACGCCCGGCGCAGCACGAAGTAGCCGCCCGCATAGGCGAACGCCGCGGAGGCGTGGCCGGCCGGGAAGCACCCGCCCGGACCGCCGTCGGGCACGCCCCAGGACCAATGCGACACGTAGCGCGCCACGCCGCCGAACTCCTTCAGGTCCCAGGGGCAACTGGTATTGCTGGAATGCTTGATGAGGCTGATGGCGATCACCGCGGCCAGGGTTGTCAGCGCCAGTTGCACCCGGTCGCCGGTGCCCAGGCGCCGAAGCACGCCGACCGGCCAGCGGATCGCGATGAAGAGCGCCGTGACGAGCGCCCAGCTCAGGTCGCGGGCGCCTTCATGCATGACGTGGACCAGAAAAGAGTTCGTCCGCCATGTGAAACCGAACGGGGAACCGGCCAGCCGAGCCAGCGGAAGATCCCAACCGGTTGCGTCCCACGCCAGCAAGGCGGCAAGCGCAACGAGGGTCAGCACCCCCAGGCGAAAATTCGAAGCACGAGTCATGAACGAAGGCAGGGCCTGAAAACAGCCGCGAGCCTACGTTTGCGGAATGAACCCAGCCTGAAGACACATGAACGAAACCTGACTTCGGATGTGTCCGCATTTCGGCGGAGCTAGACTTCTTTTTTTGTTGAAAGGACATGGCGTGCGCATATTGCTGGTCGAAGATGACACTGCGCTGGCAGATGCCGTCTGCAGCTACCTGCTGGCCAAGGCCTTCGTGGTCGACGTGGCACCCGGCCTCGCCGAGGCGCGCGGCGCGCTGCTCTCGGTCCAGTACGCGGCGGTGCTGCTCGACCTCCACCTGGGCGACGGCGACGGGCTGTCGCTGCTTCCCCAGATACGCGCCCTGCCCGAACGCCCCATCGTCATCGTCCTGACCGCGCGCGACCAGGTCACCGACCGCATCCGCGGGCTCGACGCCGGCGCCGACGACTACCTCATCAAGCCCTACGACCCCGCCGAGCTGCTGGCCCGCCTGCGCGCGGTCGAGCGGCGGCGCAGCGCCAACAGCTCGCCGGTCCTGAAGCTGGGCACGCTGGAAATCGACCTGGCGCACGACATGGTCCGCAAGAACGGCGCCCCCATCACGCTGACCCAGAAGGAATGGGCGCTGCTGCGCGTGATGGCGACCCGGCCGGAGCGCATCCACACGCGCGAGAACCTGGCCGACGCGCTCTACGGCTTCGGCGACGAGGCCGACAGCAACACGCTCGAAGTCTTCATCAGCCGCCTGCGGCGCAAGCTCGGGCGCAGCCACATCCAGACGCTGCGCGGCCTCGGCTACCGCCTGTCGTTCTCCGCGGACGACGACGAATGAGATTCGGCGCAAAGCCCGGCGCAGGCCGCGACTCCCTGGCCGGGCGGCTCACCCGCACGCTGATCGTCTGGGTCGGCGGCGTGTGGCTGATGTGCGTGCTGGCGGTGGTCTGGTACGTCGACCGGGAGATCAACCACAACTTCGACAACGAGCTGGTCGAGGTGTCGCACCGCATGTTCGACATGGCGGTGCAGGAACTCGACAAGCTGCAGCACACCGGCGGCACTGCCCCCACGGAACCGCTGATCGCGCCCAAGCAGCTGTTTTCCGAGGACGCGGTGATGTACCAGGTGGTGGACGTGCACGAGCACGTGCTGCTGCGCTCGGCCGAGGCGCCCGTCGGCGCCTTCGACGTTCCGCTGGCCGCCGGCTTCGCCAACAACCAGAGCTGGCGCATCTACACGGTGCGGCACCCCACGCTGGGGCTGTACTTCCAGGTGGCCGACCCGCTCGACGAGCGGCGCCGCGCGCTCAACCGCACCCTGTTCGGCCTGATCATTCCGCTGGGCGCGGTGCTGCCGCTGCTCGCGCTGGTGCTGCGCAACGTGGCGCGCACCGAGCTGCGCGCGCTGCAGCAACTGGCCGGGGAAATCGCGAAGCGCAACGGCGCCGACCTGCGCCCCATCACCTTGCCGGGCCTGCCGCAGGAGCTGCGCTCGGTCGGCGATCACGTCAACCGGCTGCTAGAGCGGCTTTCGCAGTCGCTCGACGTGGAGCGCGCGCTCGCGGCCAATGCCGCGCACGAGCTGCGCACGCCGCTGGCCGCCGCGCGGCTGCGCCTGCAGACCGCGCTGGAGCACGATTTGCGCCGCAACGACGTGCAGGCCGCGCTCGATGCGCTGCAGATGCTCAGCCACCGCGCCGAAAAGCTGCTGCAGCTGTCGCGCGCGGAATCCGGCGCCTCGCTGGCGCGTGCGCGGGTCGACCTGGTGCAACTGGTCGGCACCGTGGCGCAGGAACTCTGGCAAGACCCGCACATCAACGAACGCCTGACGCTCAAGGTGCCCGACAGCGCCGCACCGGTGGCGCTGGGCGACGTCGACGCGCTGGCCATCGCATTGCGCAACCTGGTGGAAAACGCCCTGCGCTACGGCGGCGAGCGCGTGGTGATCGAGGTGACGGCCCCCTGCACGCTGGTGGTCAGAGACTTCGGCGCCGGCGTCGGCGCGGAGCAACTGAGCACGCTGCGGCAGCGCCATGTGCGGCACGCCTCCGACCGCGCGGGCTACGGGCTGGGCTTGTCGATCGTCGGGACCATCGTCGAGAAGCACGACGCGCGGCTCGAACTCGAATCGCCGCCGCCCGGCGCGGCGCACGGCTTCGAGGCGCGCATCGTGCTTCAGCCGGCCTGAGCTACGAGGCCCGGCCGGCTACTCGCTCACCAGCGTGCGCAGCCAGTCGGGCAGCGCCAGCGCCTTCTGCTTCGGAAAGTCGACCCAGATGGTGGTCGCGCCGCCGGCCGCGCAGATCACGTCGGGCGCTTCCTCGCGTGCCATGGTGCCCCAGCTTTCGAAGGTGGTGCGGCCCGGATCGCTCACGTACATCTTGAGCAGCACCTTGCCGGGGTATTCGATCTGCCGGTAGAAGTTGCAGAAGGCGTTGACGATCACCATGCCCTCGCCGCTCGGCTCGGGCTCGAAGCCGATGGAATGCATCCAGTCGATGCGCGCGGTCTCGAGGTAGCGGAAGTAGGTGCCGTTGTTCAGGTGGCCCATGGCGTCCATGTCTCCCCAGCGGATGGGGATCAGGGTTTCGTACACGAGCTTCTTCTTTTCGGGGATTTCGATTCTCATCGGTGCGCCTTGATGGATGCGAGGATGCCCAGCACGAACAGCAATGCCGCGGCCCACTCGGTGGCCTGCGGCCAGCGGCCGTCCCAGACGAAGGAATAGAGCAGCGCGAACAGCGTCTCGCTCACGATCAGCTGGCCGCACAGGCTCGCGGAGAGCCGCTGGCTCGCGATGTTCCAGAGAATGGTGGCCAGCCACGACGAGCCGAAGCCGCTGGCCAGCGCGAGCCATACGAAGAGCATGCCGTCGGGTTGCGCCCGCAGCGTGGCCACATCGCTGCCCGCGGCCAGCCACAGCGCCAGCGCGCCCAGCCCGGTCGCCACGCCGAGCCAGTTCGCCCAGTCGGTCGCGTTGAGTTCGGTGTGGCGCTGCAGCCAGGCGGCATTGAGCAGGCCGTAGACCGTCCAGCTCACCATGGCGCACAGCGCCAGCGCGATGCCCAGGCCGAAGCGCGCGCCGCTGGCGGCGCCCGCGCCATGCTGCGCCGACCATGCGCCCCAGATCATCAGCGCGATGCCCGCGCCGGTGAGCACCAGCCCCGGCAGCAGCGCGGTCAGGCGAAGGCCCGCCGGCCTGCCCAGCAGCATCATCCAGACCGGGATCGTGCCGATGATGAGGCTCGGCACCTCGGTGCCCGCAGCCTCGATGCCGAAGGCCAGCAGCAGGTAGTAGCCGCTGAAGCCCAGCACGCTGAGCGCGAGAGCCGCCAGCGCCTGCCGGCCGGTGGGCCAGCGCACGGCCGCCGGCCGCGCGAACACGGCGAGCCCCGAGACGGCACCGAACACCAGGAAGCGCGCGGCGGTGATGTCGACCATGCCGAAGTGCCCCACCATGCGCGGCGCCACGAACACCAGCCCCCAGAGCGCCCCCGCGCCCAGCCCGGCCGCAATGCCGACCAAGGCCCTCGGACTCAGAGCGCGAACCCGTCGTCGGCCGCGATGACGGCGCCGTTCACGAAATGGCTCTGGCCGCTGGCCAGCAGCACGATCAGGCCGTCCAGGTCCTCGGGCTTGCCCACGCGCTTGCGCGGCAGCATGTTGACCAGCTTGGCGCCGCCTTCGGTGGTCCAGTGCTCCTCGTTGAGCTCGGTGGTGATGTAGCCGGGGCACAGCGCGTTCACGTTGATGCCGAAGCGGCCCCACTCCAGCGCCATGGCCTTGGTCATCTGCACCACGGCGGCCTTGCTCATGCAGTAGGTGCCGATCTGCGGCATGACCTTCAGCGCCGCCGCCGACGCGATGTTGATGATGCGCCCGCCGATGTAGGTGCCCGGCGCCGTGCCCGTGGCGCGCGCCAGCATGCGCTTGCCCACTTCCTGGGCGACGAAGAACGAGCCCTTGACGTTGGTGTCGAAGATGTAGTCGTAGTCGTCGGGCGTCACGTCCTGCAGGCGCTGGGTGGTGCTCACGCCCGAGTTGTTGACCAGGATGTCGATGGCCCCGACCTCGGTCTCAGCGCGCGCAACGGCGGCCTTGATGCTGCCGATGTCGGTGACGTCGAGCTCGACCACGTGGGCGTCGCCGCCCTCGCCTTCGATGCGCGCGCGCAGCTCCTTGAGCTTCTCGATGCGGCGGCTCGCGAGAACCACCGCGGCACCCGCGCGCGCCAGCGTTTTTGCGAACTGGGCGCCAAGCCCGCTGGAGGCGCCGGTGACGAAGGCAACGCGGCCCGAGAGATCGATGCTGTAAGCCATGAACTGATTCCTGTGGAGTCGCGCAGGCGACGCGAGGGAAAGCCGTGCCCGCAAGTGACGCGGGCCGCCCGCGGACGCCGCATAAAATGCCCCGCAACCCGGGATGCCCCGCGCCTCGAAAAATCATTATCGACCCAACCCACATGACCCACGACGAAATCCTCGCCCAGTTCGGCCCTCGCGAAGCCATGGAATACGACGTGGTCGTGGTCGGTGGCGGCCCGGCCGGCCTCTCGACCGCGATCCGGCTCAAGCAGCTCGCCGCGCAGCAAGAGAAAGAGATCTCGGTCGTGGTGCTCGAGAAGGGCTCGGAGCCCGGCGCGCACATCCTGTCGGGCGCCATCATGGACCCGCGCGCGCTCAACGAACTGCTGCCTGACTGGAAGGAACTTGGCGCCCCGCTGAACCAGCCCGTCACCGACGATGCGATGGTGTTCCTGGGCGAAAAGGGCAGCCTGCGCACGCCCAACGCGTTCCTGCCGGCGTGCTTCCAGAACCATGGCAACTACATCATCAGCCTGGGTGCGTTCACCAAGTGGCTGGCGCAGCAGGCCGAGAACCTGGGCGTTGAAATCTTCCCCGGCTTCCCGGCGGCCGAGGTGCTCTACAACGAAGACGGCTCGGTGCGCGGCGTGGCCACCGGCAACATGGGCGTCGGCAAGGACGGCGAGCCCACCGAGAACTTCCAGCTCGGCATGGAGCTGCTGGGCAAGTACACCGTGTTCGCCGAAGGCGCGCGCGGCCACCTGGGCCGCCAGCTCATCGCCAGGTACAAGCTCGACGCCGGCAAGGACCCGCAGACCTACGGCCTGGGCGTGAAGGAAGTCTGGGAGATCGACCCCAAGCGCCACCAGCCCGGCTTCGTGCTGCACACCGCCGGCTGGCCCATGAAGAGCGACACCTACGGCGGCGCCTTCCTCTATCACATGGAGGACAACAAGGTCACCATGGGCTTCATCACCGGCCTGGACTACAGCAACCCCTACCTGAGCCCGTTCGAGGAAATGCAGCGCTGGAAGCTGCACCCCAACATCCGCTGGTACCTGGAAGGCGACGAGGCCAAGGGCATCAAGCCCGCCAAGCGCATCGGCTACGGCGCGCGCGCCATCACGGCAGGCGGCCTGATGTCGCTGCCCAAGACCGTGTTCCCCGGCGGCGCGCTGGTCGGCTGCGAGGCCGGCTACCTCAACGTGAGCCGCATCAAGGGCAGCCACGCCGCCATCAAGACCGGCATGCTCTGCGCCGAGGCCGCCTTCGAGGCGGTGCAGGCCGGCCGCCAGCACGACGAACTCACCGCCTACCCCGAAGCCTTCGAGAAGAGCTGGCTGCATGCGGAGCTGAAGAAGGCGCGCAACTTCAAGGCATGGTTCAAGAAGGGCCTGGGCGTGGCGACGCTCATGAACGGCATCGAACAATGGCTGCTGAAGGGCAACATTCCATGGACGCTGCGCCGCAACAAGGCCGACCACCTGTACCTGAAGCCCGCCTCGGAGTGCAAGCCCATCGTCTATCCCAAGCCCGACGGCAAGCTCACCTTCGACCGGCTTTCCAGCGTGTTCATCAGCAACACCAACCATGAAGAGCAGCAGCCGGCCCACCTGACGCTGAAAGACCCGACGGTGCCGGTGAACATCAACCTCGAGAAGTTCGCCGGCCCCGAAAGCCGCTACTGCCCGGCCGGCGTGTACGAGTTCGTGGGCACCGAAGACGGCAAGCAGCGCCTGCAGATCAACGCGCAGAACTGCGTGCACTGCAAGACCTGCGACATCAAGGACCCGACGCAGAACATCGTGTGGGTCACGCCTGAAGGCGGCGGCGGGCCGAACTACGTCGGCATGTAAGGCGCCTGCGCCTTTCGAAGGAGGCCCTCTTCGGAGGGCTTTTTCTTTTCCTCGGAGCCCTTTGCTTCCCTGGAAGCATCGGCATCCGCTCAATCGCGCGCGATGAGCTTGCCCGCGACGAATCCTGCCACGACGGCACCGGCGATGGCACCGGGCAGCGAGAAATTCGCGCTGGCCAGGCCAGCAAGCGCCCCCGCACATGCGCCCAGGAAGATCCAGGCCCACAAGGCGCGCCTGCGCCGGTAACGCGGCAAAGGCTTCTGCGCGAACACGCCGTTCGCGACCAGCCATGCGATGGCGATGAGCCACAAAACCACGACCGTCAGCATCCGGCGTCTCCTGTCGATGAAATCCGCGAAACCGCCAACGAGCATGCCACAGCCCGCGGCCGCGCTTATTCTTGGCGCTCAAAGGAGACAAGACCCATGCAGATCGTCATCACCGGCGGCGCCGGCTTTCTGGGCGCACGCCTCGCACGCACGCTGTTGAAGCAAGGCAGCCTTTCGCTGGCCGGCGCACCGGCCCGCACCATCGAACGCATCACGCTGGTCGACCGCGCCGCCCCGCCGCCCGACCTCGCATCCGATGCGCGCATCACCGCCGTCACCGGTGACCTGAACGCGCAGCTCGCTGCCGATGCCGACGCCGGTTTCTGGCACCTGGCTGACGCCATCTTCCACCTGGCCGCCGCCGTCAGCGGCGAATGCGAGGCCGACTTCGACCTCGGCATGCGCAGCAACTTCGCGGCCACGCATGCGCTGCTCGAAAAGGTACGCGCGCTCGGCACGAAGCCCGTGCTGGTGTTCTCCAGTTCGCTCGCCGTGTTCGGCGACTCGCCCGAGCAGCCGTTGCCTGAAGTCATCGAAGACCACACGCTGCCGACGCCCCAGACCAGCTACGGCATCCAGAAATTCATCGGTGAACAGCTGATGGCCGACTACACGCGCAAGGGTTTCGTGCGCGGGCGCAGCGTGCGGCTCATGACGGTGAGCGTGCGGCCGGGCAGGCCGAACGGCGCGGCTTCGGGTTTCTTCAGCGGCATGATCCGCGAGCCGCTCGCCGGGCTGCGCGCCGCCTGTCCGGTGCCGGACTCGACGCCTGTGGTCGTCGCGTCACCGGCGCGAACCATCGAGGGCATCGTGCGCGCCGCCGAAGCAACCGACGCCGAATGGGGCCCGCGCACCGCGCTCAACCTGCCCTCGCTCGCCACCACGGTCGGCGAAATGGCGCTGGCGCTCGAGCGCGTGGCCGGCAAGGCGGCCACCGCCCTGCTCGACCGCACGCCCGACCCGGCGGTCCAGCGCATCGTGAAGACCTGGCCCGGGCACTTCGAGACGGTGCGCGCGAAAGCCTTGGGGCTCTTGCCCGACGAGAGCTTCGAGGCCGTCATTCGTGAGTACGTCCGTGAAAATCCCGACGCGGTAAAGCTCCCGGTTGTTGCATAGTCCGTTGCGCCTGACGCGTTCCTGACCCAACTCCCCGGAGACAACATGAAATTCGGCCCCATTGCCGCCGCCTGCCTTTCGCTCGCCCTGAGCTCGGTCGCCTTTGCACAGACGACCATGAAGATCAGCATTTCGACTGCGCAGAACTCGCACCAGGGCGTCGCCATCGACACCTTCGCCAAGGAAGTCGAGAAGCGCACGGGAGGCCGCTACAAGGTGCAGACCTTCTACAACGGCTCGCTCGGCGGCGAGCGCGAGTCGATCGAGGCGGTGCAGCTGGGCACGCAGGAACTCGCGTTCTCCTCGACCGGCCCGGTGCCCAACTTCGTGCCCGAGACCAAAATCCTCGACGTGCCCTTCCTGTTCCGCGACAAGGCCCACGCGCGTGCCGTGCTCGACGGCCCGATCGGCCAGGAGATGCTGACCAAGTTCGACGCCAAGGGCTTCAAGGCGCTGGCGTGGGCCGAGAACGGCTTTCGCCACATGACCAACAGCAAGCGCGACGTGAAGGCCCCCGAGGACCTCAAGGGCCTGAAGATGCGCACGATGGAAAACCCGGTGCACATCGCGGCCTACAAGGGCTTCGGCATCATCACCACGC
Organism: Variovorax sp. efr-133-TYG-130; assembly: GCF_030208835.1. Taxonomy (NCBI): domain Bacteria; kingdom Pseudomonadati; phylum Pseudomonadota; class Betaproteobacteria; order Burkholderiales; family Comamonadaceae; genus Variovorax; species Variovorax sp. efr-133-TYG-130. Next base: position 45,598 of record NZ_JARVTD010000040.1, read on the forward strand.
CGATGGCCTTCCCTGAGGTGTTCACCGCGCTGCAGCAAGGCACGGTCGACGGCCAGGAGAACCCGCTGCCGGTCATCATCTCGGCCAAGTTCGACCAGGTGCAAAAGCACCTGTCGCTCACGGGCCACGTCTACTCGCCCTGCATCTTCGTGATGAACAAGGCGACCTTCGACAAGCTCAGCGCGGCCGACAAGCAGGCCTTCCTCGACGCTGCCAAGGAAGGCACCAAGGCCAACCGCGCGCGCGTGGACGAAGACGACGCCAAGGGCGTGGCCGACCTGCGTGCCAAGGGCATGACGGTGATCGACAACGTCGACAAGGCCAAGTTCGTCGCCGCGCTCGCGCCGGTCAATGCCCAGTTCGAGAAAGACTTCGGCAAGGCCAATCTCGACAAGATCCGCGACTACAAGTGAAAGAAAAATTCCTGGGCATCGAGCGCTGGACCACCGGCTTCTCGATGCTGATGGCCTGCGCGATGCTGGTCGTCGCGTCGGCCCTGGGCGTGTTCCAGATCGTCACCCGTTTCGTGCTGGAGCAGCCGGCCGAATGGAGCGAGATCCTGATCCGCGTGAGCCTCATCTGGATGGTGTTCATGGGCATCCCGATGGCGTTCAGACAGGGCGCGATGGTGAGCGTGGACGTTCTCTACCGCTGGAGCCCGCCGCGCATGCGCCGCGTGCTCGACGCGGTGGTGAGCGTCGCCGCGCTGGTGCTGATGCTGATCGTGCTGTGGTGGGGCTGGGACTACGCCATGCGCGGACGCGTGCAGTCGATGGCCGGCCTCGAGAGCATCTCGATGGTGTGGTCCTACCTGGCGCTGCCCGTGGGCTCGCTGTTCTGCCTGTTCGGCATCGTCGGCAATTTTCTCGACCCCAAGCGGCTCGAACTGGAGACCGCGCAATGAGCGCCGCGCTGGGCCGCCCCAGGCAAGCGAACGGTCCCCTCGGGGGGCAGCAAGGACACGAAGTGCCGAGCGTGGGGGCTGGATCATGAGTGTGGTGATGGTTGCGACGATGGTGCTTTGCTTTGCACTGTCGGTATCGGTGGCGGTGTCCATCGGGCTGGCGTCGATCCTGGGCATCCAGGTGACGAACGCCAACATGCTGATCTCCGTGAAGGAGATGTTCAATTCGATCAACAAGTTTCCGCTGGCGGCCATTCCGTTCTTCATCCTGGCCGGCAACCTGATGGAAACCGGCGGCATCTCGCGCCGGCTGGTCGAATTTGCCAAGAGCATCGTGGGCGGCGTGCAGGGCGGCCTGCCGATGACCTGCGTGCTCACCTGCATGATCTTCGCCGCGGTGTCGGGCTCGTCGGTGGCCACCACCTTCGCGATCGGCGCCATCCTGATCCCGGCGCTCATCAAGCACGGCTACCCCACTTCCTACGCTGCGGCCCTTCAGGCCACCAGCGCGGAGCTGGGCGTGATCATTCCGCCGTCGATCCCGATGATCCTGTACGGCGTGAGCGCTGAAGTGTCCATCGGCGAGCTGTTCATCGCGGGCTTCGGCCCCGGCATCCTGATCAGCCTGGCGCTCATGCTGTTCGTGTGGGTCTACTGCAAGTGGAAGGGCTGGGGCAAGACCGACGGCGAAGGCCGCATGCCCTTCGGCCGGGCCCTCTGGCAGGCCGGCTGGGCGCTGCTGATGCCGGTGATCATCCTCGGCGGCATCTACGGCGGCGTCTTCACGCCCACGGAAGCCTCGGCGGTCGCGGTGTTCTATGCGCTGGTGGTGGGCATGGTGATCTACCGCGAGATCAAGCTGAAGGACCTGTACGCCATCCTGCGCAAGTCGGTGATGTCTTCGGCGGTGATCATGTTCATCATCGCCAACGCGGGGCTGTTCGCGTTCCTCATCACCCGCGCGGGCGTGCCCGACGCCATCGGCCACTGGCTGCAGGAGGTGCTGCAGTCGCCGGCGATGTTCCTGCTGGGCGTGAACGCGGCGCTGTTCGTGATCGGCATGTTCATCGAGACCAGCGCCGCGATCATCGTGCTGGCGCCGATCCTGGCGCCGGTGGCGGTGCACTTCGGCATCGACCCGGTGCACTTCGGGCTGGTCATGGTGGTGAACCTGGCCCTGGGCATGATCACGCCGCCCTTCGGCGTGAACCTGTTCGCGGCCTGCACCGTGGCGCGAATATCACTGGACCGCATCGTGCGGCACCTGGTGCCCTTCGTGCTGGTGATCATGGCGTGCCTGATGGTGATCACCTACGTGCCCTGGATCTCGCTGGCGCTGCGCGACCTGGTCTACGCCAGGTAGTCCCGGCGCAGGTACACGCTGGGCGGCACGCCCAGCGTGCGCCGGAACATCGCGGTGAAGGCGCTCGGGCTCTCGTAGCCGTGCGCCAGCGCCACCTCCAGGATCGACGCGCCCGCCGCCAGCCGCGGCAGGCTCAGCAGCAGCCGCGCCTGCCGGCACCACGCACCGAAATTCATGCCCGTCTCGCGCTGGAACAGGCGCGCGAGCGTGCGGGTGTTCATGTGCAGGCGCAGCGCCCAGTCGTCCAGCGTGGCGGGCAGCGAAGGGTCGCGCACCAGTTCCTCGCACAGCACGGCCAGGCGCGCATGGCGCGGCATCGGCACGTGCAGCGAGAGCGCGGGGGCCGCCTCGATCTCGTCGAGGATCAGCTCCATCACCCGCTCGTCGCGGCCGCCCGGCGCGTAGTCCAGCGGCAGCGCCACGGCGGTGACGATCAGCTCCCTCAGCAGCGCGCCGACATGGATCACGCGGCATTCGGCGCCCAGGTCGGCGCGCGTGCCGGGCTCGACGAACACGGTGCGCATCTTCACCTCGCCGGCCATGCGGATCTGGTGTTCCATGCCCGCCGGCACCCACACCCCGCGCCCGGTCGGCACCACCCAGCTGCCGGCCGCGGCGCTCACCAGCATCACGCCAGAGATCGCGTGGATCAACTGGCCGCGCCGGTGCGCATGCGGCGGTATGAAAGCGTCGCCGGCGGGGTCGGTGGCCAGCACCGCCACGGCGCGCGGGGTCGACTCGCCCTCTTCGGGCCGCAGGTTGATTGCTTTGTCCATTTCTCGACGATGCTTGTTGATTCGTAGCGAGAACATCTTCGCACGGCTTCCTACGATGCTCTTTCCTCAAGGAAACGAAAGAAGCGATCGAATGAACAAGCGCCGACTCGGGTTGCTCACCGGCACCCATGCCGTCAATGACCTCTACCAGGGCCTCGTGCCCGCACTGCTGCCGTTCATGGTGCTGGAGCGCGGCTACAGCTACACCGCCGTGGCGGGCCTGATGCTCGCGGCCACCGGGCTGTCGAGCGTGGTGCAGCCGCTGTTCGGCCTGTACGCAGACCGCCATCCGCGCGGCTGGCTGGTGCCCACCGGCTTCATGGTGGCGGCGCTGGGCGTGGTGCTGGCAGGCTTGAGCCACAGCTACCTGCTGACCTGGATCGCGATGGTGCTGTGCGGGCTGGGCATCGCGGCCTACCACCCGCCCGCCACCGTGGCGGCGCGCGCGGCCGGCGGCGCGTCGCAGAAGGCGATGAGCGTGTTCTCGGTGGGCGGGACCATCGGCGCGTCTTTCGCGCCGGTGCTGGCGGCCGCCGTGGTCAGCGGGGGCAGCCTGTCGCGCAGCTACCTGCTGGTCGTGCCCGCGCTGGCGATGGGCGTCGTGTGGATGGCCGCCAATGCCGGCAGCGGCGCGGCCTCCGCCGCCACGGCGGCCGCTGCGCGCAAGGCAGGCGCCGAAGTGCTGAAGCCGCACAACGACTGGCGCGCCTTCAGCCTGCTGGTCGCGACCATCATCGGCTGGTCGATCCCTTACGTGACGGTGCTGTCGATGCTGTCGCTGCGCATCACGCGCGACCTGCATGGCACCGCCTTCCAGGGCGCCGCGGCGCTGACCTCGTTCACCGCCGCGGGCGCTGTGGGCACGCTGCTCGGCGGCTGGCTGGGCGACCGCATCGGCCGCATGGGCACGATCCGCGCCGGCTACCTGCTCGCGCTGCCGTCGCTCGCGGGCCTGGTGCTCGCGCCAGATGCCGGCTGGGCGCTGGCCTGCACCGCGCTGCTCGGCATGTGCATGTTCCTGCCCTTCGCCGCGCAGGTGACGCTGGCGCAGGACTACCTGCCGCGCAACCCGGCCACGGCCAGCGGCATCACGCTGGGGCTGGCGCTGTCGGTGGGCGGCCTGGTGTCGCCGCTGTTCGGCATGCTGTCCGATGCGCGCGGCCTCGGCGTCACGCTCACGACGGTGCTGTGCGTGCTTTGCGTCGCGACGGTGCTGGCCTTGAGGCTGCGCAACCGGTCGATGCAGGCGATGCCGGCCGAGGTGGAGCGAGCGGCGGCCTGAGCCTCGCGCGGCGCGTTGGTTCACTGCCAGAATCGGCGTCGGACTCGACGCCTATAACCGACAAAGAGGGAACTGCGCCATGAACCGATCCTTGACGACCACCAGCCTGCTCGCCGGTGGACTGCTGCTGGCCACGGCCGCATTCGGCGCCACGCCGCCGACAACGCCGGCAACGCCCACAGCTACCGAGACAGCAGCCCCCGCTCCCACGGTCGGCATCGCCGAAGTCGAGGCCGCGGTGCGCGCCTGGGCCGCGGCCTGGTCGGCCCGCGACGCGGACCGCTACCTCGCCGCCTACGCGCCCGACTTCACGCCGGCGCGCAACCAGGACCGCAAGCGCTGGGAGACCGAGCGGCGCGCGCGCATCGCGGACAAGTCGAGCATCAGCGTGGGCATCGAAGACCTCGTCATCAGCATCAACGGACAGGCCGCGAGCGCCAGGTTCAAGCAGGTCTACCGCGCCGACAAGGTGAAGGAAACGGGTCGCAAGACACTCGAGCTGCAGCGCGTGGGCAACCAGTGGCTGATCCGCAAGGAAAGCGCGGGCGGCTGACGGCTCACAACCCAGCTTCGTCAGGGCCCAGGCCACGGTGCCCAACTGCATCACGTTGAGCGCCATTCCGGCAATGTGGAGCTGGCGGAACCGGCGGGCCGAAACGTCCAGCGCCGGGATCGTGCCGCGCAGCAGGTCCATGCGTGGAATGATCAGCCAGCGGCGCAGCGAAAAGGCCAGTCCGGCGACGAAGGCCATGCCCGCGGCAAATGCCGGCCTGCCCGACCAGGCGTAGCAGAGCGCCGCCGCGCTGCCCGTGAGCATCGTCGCGAGGTAATACACGTTGAACAGGCCACGGATGAAGCGCGAGTCCAGCGGCGTGTCGTGCTTGAGGATCAGCAGCGGCAGCGATCCCATCATGAAAAAGCCCATCCACACGAGCAGCAGGACTGTCGCCATGAGTGCAAAGACGATGGGAAGCATGAGGTGGGCCCCTTCCGCGGTGCCGGAGCATACCGCCGGGCAAGGCAGTCGAGGTACCGGGAAATCGTGCGGGGCCAACGCCATTTCCATAAGCGAAAAGGGTTCATGAAGATGTCACCGCTTGCAACGATGCTGCTGCCCTCGATCTCCGAAAGCTGTGGCTGCCATGTTTCCCACCAAGACCGACAAGGCGCGCGACGAACTCCAGGGCGGACAGCGCACGCTCAGCCAGCGTGAACGCGCACTGCTGCTCATGGCCGACGGGCGGCGTTCGCTGAGCGACTTCAGCCCGCTGTTCAGCACCCGCGACGAAGCCGAGCAGGCCATCCAGACGCTGGTGCAGCGCGGCTATCTGCAGACTCCGAAGGTGGCGGTTGCCCCCGGCAAGGCCGTGCCCCCTGCCCCGGCGCCCGCCCAACCCGCACCGCTCCCCGCGAGCGAGCCGATCCAGATCGCCACATCGGCCGACACCTTCGACGGCAAGCGCTCCCTGGCCACCACGCGCATGTTCCTGTTCGACATCTGCGAGCGCATGTTCGTGCGCCGCGATCCCAAGTTCGCGCTGCAGATGCGCGACGCCCTGCGCGAAGCCCGCGACCGCGAAGCCATGCTGACCATCGCCGCGCTCATGCTCACGGAAATCGAGAAAGCCGCCGGGCCCGAGCGCGCCGAATCGCTGCGCGAGCGGATCGACAAGCTGCTGCCGCCGGCTGAAGTCGTGCACTGACTGGAACAGCGCTCTCTTGTGCCGAGTGCTGTTAGGGGCGCGCTCACGCCGACGGGGTACCTTGCTCCGCGAATGTCCTCCGCCCTTCGGGCTCCCCCTTTATTTCGCTGCGCAAGGCACCCCATCGTCGTGATCGATAGACCACGCGGTTGAACTGCCCGAACAAGCGCCGTACCCACCGTGCGCGGGGCGCCGGGTGCTCCCCGCAGCGAAATAAAGGAGGAGCCCGAAGGGCGGGGGACATTCGCGGAGGGGAGCACGCGGTGGCCTGCGCACAAGCCCTGAACACAGCGCTCCTTCCCGTATCAACTACACTCGGCGGGGTCAGGAGAGAGCCCCGCCAGCCGGGGCCGCCGAAGGCGCAGGGGTTTCCCGAACGCTCAGGCAAAAGGACTGACAAGGCGCCGGCGAACACCGGCGTTTCCTTGCTGGAGAGAGGCCGCCGTACCGCAAACGGCGCAGCGGCCCACCGAAGGAGCAAACCCCGATCGTGGGGCGAATCTCTCAGGTAAAGCGGACAGCAGGGGTGGCCCATGGCTTGCGTCATGGATTTTGTCTGCCCCTTTGGAGTGCCCCGTGGCCGCTTCCTCCGCACCCGCTACCGAACTTCTCAAGACGCCGCTGCACGACCTTCACGTGGAGCTCGGCGCCCGCATGGTGCCCTTCGCCGGCTATTCCATGCCGGTGCAGTACCCCGCCGGCCTCATGGCCGAACACAAGCACACGCGCGATGCGGCCGGCCTGTTCGACATCTCCCACATGGGCCAGTTGCGCCTCGTCGGCCCCGACGCCGCGGCCGCCTTCGAAACCCTGATGCCCGTCGACGTGATCGACCTGCCCGCCGGCAAGCAGCGCTACGGCCTGCTGCTGAACGACGAAGGCGGCATCCTCGACGACCTGATGTTCTTCAACGAAGGCCACGGCTCGCTTTTCGTGATCGTCAACGGCGCCTGCAAGGTGGCCGACATCGCGCACATCCAGCAGAAGATCGGCTCCCGCTGCGAGGTGCAGCCCTTGCCCGACCACGCCCTGCTCGCGCTGCAGGGCCCCAAGGCCGCGGCCACGCTGGCGCGGCTGTCGCCCGGCATCGAGCGCTTCGTGTTCATGACCGGCGGCGCGCTGCAGATCGGCGGCATTCCCGCCTTCGTCACCCGCAGCGGCTACACCGGCGAAGACGGCTTCGAGATCTCGGTGGCCGCGAAGGACGCCGAGCCGCTGGCCCGCCTGCTGCTGGCCCAGCCCGAGGTCAAGCCCATCGGCCTGGGCGCGCGCAATTCGCTGCGGCTCGAAGCCGGCCTGTGCCTGTACGGCAACGACATCGACACCACCACCACGCCGGTCGAGGCTTCGCTCAACTGGGCGATGCAGAAGGTGCGCCGCGCTGGCGGCGCGCGCGAAGGCGGCTTCCCCGGCGCCGCGAAGATCCTCGCGCAGCTCGCCGCCGCCACGGCGGGCACCGCCGGCCACACCGACCACGACACGCTGAAGCGCAAGCGCGTGGGCCTCGTGGCGCTGGAGCGCATTCCGGTGCGCGACGGCACGGTGCTGCAGTCATTCGAAGGCCAGGACATCGGCATCGTCACCAGCGGCCTGCTCGGCCCCACGGCCGACCGCTGCATCGCCATGGGCTACGTGGCCACCGCCTTCGCCGAGCCCGGCACCCGCGTGCAGGCCATCGTGCGCGGCAAGCCGGTGCCGATGGAAGTCTCGACCATGCCTTTCGTGCCGACCCGCTATTACCGCGGCTGAACGCGGCAGACCCGGCTAGGCTCTGCACCCCGATTCATTTTTTCCACGAGGAGTTTTCTCACCATGAGCATCAAGTACACCAAGGACCACGAATGGGTGTCGGCCGAAGGCGACGCAGCCACCGTCGGCATCACCTTGCACGCGCAGGACGCGCTGGGCGACGTGGTGTTCGTCGACCTGCCCGAAGTCGGCAAGACCTTTGCGCAGGGCGAAGTTGCCGGCGTCGTCGAGTCGGTCAAGGCGGCAGCCGACGTTTTCATGCCCGTGTCGGGCGAGATCACCGAAGTGAACGAAGCCCTGCGCGCCGACCCGTCGCTGGCCAACAGCGACCCGCTGGCCGCCGGCTGGTTCTTCAAGGTCAAGCTGAGCGAGCCCGCGCAGCTCGACGCCCTGCTGGACGCCGCCACCTACGACAAGTTCGCGGCCGAGTCCTGATCGCCTGATTTTTCTTCCGAGCCCCCTTCTTCCCGAGCCCCCACCGCCATGCCGATTCCCGCCCTTCCCTCTTTGCAAGAACTAGAGAATGCCGAAGAATTTCTCGCCCGCCACATCGGCATCGATGCGGCGGACGAGGCGCGCATGCTGCCGGTGATCGGCTCGGAAACGCGCTCGGAGCTCATCGACGGCATCGTGCCCGCGGCCATCCGCCGGGCGCGGCCGATGCGGCTGCCGGCCCCCGTGACCGAAGCCGACGCGCTGGCCGAGCTGAAGGCGATGGCCTCGAAGAACAAGGTGTTCAGGAACTTCATCGGCCAGGGCTACTACGGCACGCACACGCCGGGCGTCATCCTGCGCAACATCCTCGAGAACCCCGCCTGGTACACCGCCTACACGCCCTACCAGGCAGAGATCTCGCAGGGCCGCATGGAAGCCCTGCTCAATTTCCAGACGATGGTGTGCGACCTCACGGGCATGGCCATCGCCAACGCGTCGATGCTCGACGAAGCCACGGCCGCCGCCGAAGCCATGACGCTCGCCAAGCGCAGCGTGAAAGCCAAGAGCAACGTGTTCCTGGTGTCGGGCGACTGCCATCCGCAGACCATCGAAGTCATCAAGACGCGCGCCGCGCCGCTGGGCATCGAGGTGAAGGTGAGCACGGTGTCGGAAACGCTGCCGCACCTGATGGTGAGCGGCGCATTCTTCGGCGTGCTCGCGCAGTACCCGGCCACCACCGGCCACGTGCACGACCTGCGCCCGCTCGCGGGCCATGCGCACCAGTGCGATGCCGCCTTCATCGTGGCGGCCGACCTGCTGGCGCTGACGCTGCTGGTCGCGCCGGGCGAGTTCGACGCCGACATCGTCTGCGGCACCACGCAGCGCTTCGGCATGCCGCTGTGCAACGGCGGCCCGCACGCCGCCTACCTGGCCTGCCGCGACGAGTTCAAGCGCTCGCTGCCGGGACGCCTGGTGGGCGTGAGCGTCGACACGCACGGCCAGCCCGCCTACCGCCTCGCGCTGCAGACGCGCGAGCAGCACATTCGCCGCGAGAAGGCCACCTCCAACATCTGCACCGCGCAGGTGCTGCCGGCCGTGGTGGCCAGCATGTACGCCGTGTACCACGGGCCCGACGGCCTCACGCGCATCGCGCAGCGCGTGGCGGCGCTCACCGCCATCCTGTCGGCGGGCCTGTCGCAGATGGGCCGCGAGCCGGTCAACACCACCGCCTTCGATTCGCTGACGATCCGCACCGGCGACGACACGCCGGCCATCATCGAGCGCGCGCAGGCCGCCGGCGTCAACCTGCGCCAGCGCCTGCAGCAGCACCTGGGCATCTCGCTCGACGAGACCACCACGCGTGCCGACGTCGAGACGCTGTGGGCCCTGTTCGCGCCCGCCGGCAAGCAGCTGCCGCGCTTCGACGACCTGGCCGCGAACACCACGCCGCTGATCCCCGAAGACCTGCGCCGCGCGAGCGCCTTCCTCACGCACCCGGTGTTCAACACCCACAAGAGCGAGACCGCCATGCTGCGCTACATCCGCAGCCTGTCGGACAAGGACCTGGCGCTCGACCGCAGCATGATCCCGCTGGGCAGCTGCACCATGAAGCTCAACGCGACCAGCGAGATGATCCCCATCACCTGGCCCGAGTTCGCCAACATCCATCCCTTCGCGCCGGCCGACCAGCAGCTCGGCTACGCCCAGCTCGATGCGCAGCTGCGCGCCTGGCTGTGCGAGGCCACCGGCTACGCGGGCATCAGCCTGCAGCCCAACGCGGGCTCGCAGGGCGAATACGCGGGCCTGCTGGCCATCAAGTCCTTCCATGAAGCCAAGGGCCAGGGGCATCGCAACATCTGCCTGATTCCATCTTCCGCGCACGGCACCAACCCCGCGAGCGCGCAGATGGTGGGCCTGCAGGTGGTGGTGACGGCCTGCGACGCGCAGGGCAATGTCGACATGGACGACCTGAAGCGCGCCTGCGAAAAGCACAGCGCCAACCTGGCCGCGGTGATGATCACCTACCCCAGCACCCACGGCGTGTTCGAAACTCGCGTGAAGGAACTCTGCGAGCTGGTGCATGCGCACGGCGGCCGGGTGTACGTGGACGGCGCCAACATGAACGCGCTGGTCGGCGTGGCTGCGCCGGGCGAGTTCGGCGGCGACGTGAGCCACCTGAACCTGCACAAGACTTTCTGCATTCCGCATGGCGGCGGCGGCCCGGGCGTGGGTCCGGTCTGCGTGGTCGAAGACCTGGTGCCGTACCTGCCGGGCCATGTGACGGCCGGCGTGCCCTCGCACGGCGTGGGGGCCGTGTCGGCGGCCCCGCTGGGCAACGCGGCCGTGCTGCCGATCAGCTGGATGTACTGCCGCATGATGGGCGCCAAGGGCCTGCAGGCCGCGACCGAGACGGCCATCCTGAGCGCCAACTACATCAGCGCGCGCCTGAAGGACCACTACCCCACGCTGTACGCCAGCCCCAATGGCCACGTAGCGCACGAGTGCATCCTCGACCTGCGCCCGCTCAAGGACACCAGCGGCGTCACCGCCGAGGACGTGGCCAAGCGCCTGATCGACTACGGCTTCCACGCGCCCACGCTGAGCTTCCCTGTGCCCGGCACGCTGATGGTGGAGCCCACCGAGAGCGAGCCGCTGGCCGAGCTCGACCGCTTCATCGACGCGATGATCGCCATCCGCGGCGAAATCCGCCGCATCGAGGAAGGCGTCTGGCCGAAGGAGGACAACCCGCTCAAGCACGCGCCGCACACCGCCGCGAGCCTGCTGGGCACCGAGTGGAGCCACCCGTACTCGCGCGAACTCGGTGCGTTCCCGCTGGCCACGCTCAAGAACGCCAAGTACTGGCCGCCGATCGGCCGCGTCGACAACGTGTACGGCGACCGCAACCTGTTCTGCAGCTGCGTGCCCGTGGGCGACTACCAGGAAACCGAAGAGGCCTGAGTCCAGTTGCCCAGGCCGGCCTGGGCTACTGCGACTTCTTCTTCGCGAGGTCCGCGGTCGCGATATGCTGGCGCAGCCCGCGCAGGCTGGCCTTCATCTTGCGCTCGTTCTCCGGGCCCATGCGCACCATGATCTTCTGGCCGGCGCTCGCCTTCTCCAGCGCCTGGTCGACGTACTCGTAGCGCACCCACGGGCGCTGCGAAGGCACGTCGCCCTTCACCTCGACCAGCCGCACCTGCACCGGGCCCTTGGGCTCGGGCGCCTGCAGCAGGTTGTCGATCACCGCGATGAGCCGGTCGTTGAAGTAGCGCCCCGGGTAGCCCAGCTCTTCATAGGCCTGCTGGAACAGCGGATAGAGCCTGGCGTACACCGCCGCGGCCTTGGCCGGATCGACCGACTGCACCAGCATCACGAAGCCGTTGTAGCGCGCCGCGTTGTTGGCGGAAATGGTCTGCGCCTCGCCCTGCCCCTCGGTGATGAAGCGCTGGCCCGTGGGCTGCACCGGCCATGCGCTGGCGGGCGCCTGCTCGCGCGCCAGGTTGTCCACCGTGGCCACGAAGCGCCGCACGATGCCGTCGGAACGCAGGAAGGCTTCGGCGTTCTTCGCGCCCAGCAGCTCGGCCAGCGCCTTCATCACGCGCGAATCGGAATCGGCGAGCTTGGGCAGCGCGGCGTCGGGCGGCGCGAGCGCATCGACCGGGTTCTGCGGGCCGGTGGGCTCGGCCTTTGCGGGCGTTGGCGGCGGCGGTGCGTCGGCCGGCGCGGCGGCCACGGGCGTGGGCTCCGGCGGCTTTTGCTGTTGCTGGTACCAGCGCCAGCCGAAGAAGCCGGCGGCCAGCAGCACCAGCACGATGACGATGATCGTGCCAACGGGCGTCTCGCGGCGGGGGCGGAATTCGGGTGCGTCGCGCGTGTCGCGGATATCGCTTTCGGGCATGGGTCGGTTTCCTTTGGCTGGCGTGGAAGGCACAGGGGAGACGAAGCTATGGTGCACCAATAAGGGCACCGCAGCGTCCGCATCGCTCCCTGTCGTCGTAACGCCCTGTGACGTGCCGGCCCGGCGGAAGTTCAGTCAGCCTGCGAGCCGCACCACATGCGCCTGCCGCGGGTCGACCTTGCCGGCGTGCAGGTCGGCGATCACCGCCTGCGCATGCGCGAAGCCCTCGCCCTGCGCCAGTGCCATCCAGCGGTTGCCGGGCCGGCTGATCTCGGCGATGAAGCGGCCCTGCGCCTCGTTGAAACGGCGGTTGACCTCCTGCGGGCCCCAGTCGGCATTGCGCTTGCGGATCTGCACCGGCGCAAAGTAGAGCTGCGGCGCGGGGCCGGGCAGCATCGTGGTGTCGCCGAGGAACTCGGTCTTCTGCGCGGAGCCCGCATAGCAGTCGTAGACCAGCGATTCGCCGAAGTGGTGGTGCACGGTCGCGCGCAGTTCGTCGTTGCCGGAGAAGTCGACATACAGCGTGGGCACGTCGGCGGGCAGCGTGGCGATCTCTTCATAGGCCAGCGTGCGGTCGTAGCAGCCCAGGCCTTCCACGAAGGCGCGATTGCCGGTGGACGTGGCGGCAATCAGCTCGAGCCCTTCGCGCCTGCCCAGGCAGAAGGCCGTGCCGAACGCGGTCTTGCTCGACGCGCTCGACACCACCACCTGCTTCGCGCCGAAGAAGCCGTTGTCCTCCAGGAAGTCGGCCAGCATGAACGATGTGATGAACAGCGGACGCACCAGCATCTGGTAGTCCTCCAGCGCGGCGACGTAGCCCGCGTCGTTGCTGCAGCGCATGTACTGGTTGTAGGCCGACACCAGTTCGCTGCGGTGCGAGGCGCCGTCGTAGAAGCCGCGCGGCGTCACGCGTACCGGCTGCATGCGCAGGTGGCTCGCGATCGGGAAGTAGCCGTAGAAGCGCTCGCCCACCGCCACGCCCTCCACGTTCGAGGCCGCCACATCGGCGAAGCCCCAGGCCGGCATGTGGCCCCAGTCAGCGTCGCCGGTCGGAAAGAAATGCCAGTACTTCATGACCGCGTCGCCGAAGGCCGCGTAGGTGATGTTGTTGGTGGTCAGCGAGAAGCGGCCGATCTTCATCAGCACCTCGCCGGGTTGCAATGCGCCGGTGTCCTCCGTGGTCATGACACGGGTAGTGCCGAGTGCGTTCTTGCGCGTCTGGAGGCGGGTTAAAGTGAATGCGTTGTTCATTCGCAAACTGTATGGCGGCCCGCTTCGCGGCGGGTTCGGAAACCCGTCGATGCCGGACGCACCCCGCTCCAAGCCCCTGAAACGCCCCACGCAGGCACGCAGCAAGTTCACCGTGCAGGCGATCTACGACGCCTTTGTTCGGATTTGGAACGCGCACGGCTGGGAAGGCGTGACCACGCGCGCGGTGGCGCTCGAAACCGGCATCGCGGTCGGCACGCTGTACGACTACTTTCCCGACAAGGAGGCCCTGCTCTCGGGCTATGTGCGCCACTGCATCGAGGCGCTGCTCGCGCGGCTCGATGCGGATGTGATCGTGCCCGCGGACATCGGCTGGCGCGAAAGGATGCAGCGCCTGGTGCGCATCACCTGCGACACCCGGCTCGAAGGGCTGCCCGCCTTCGACCACGAAATGCTGATGCTCGAACACCGCGTGGCCGAACCCAAGCACCACCGCCGCGTGTACGACGAACTCGCGGCGCGCTGGCTGAGGGCCTTCGCAACCTGCACGGACCTGGAGCCGCGGCCCTCGCCGGACACCATCCACGCCCTGCTGACCGCCTGCTGGGGCGCGCGCCGCTACCGCCTGCTGTTGCAGCCCGACGCGGCCGGCGACAACGGCGCCTGGCTCGCGGAGATGGAAGCAATGGTCATGGCGCGTCTGGCGATGCGCTGAGCGACTGCAGCCATGCCAGCGTGGCCTGCAGTTCAGCGGGCCGAATCTCGTGCGCGCCCGGGAAGTCGCCGCCCGAGAGCGTCAGCGGCAATGTGCGCGCCAGTTCGCGCGTCACTTCCGCCGCGCTCGGCGGAATCACGTTGTCGGAACTGCCGTGACTCACCCACAGCGCCTTGCCCTCGAAGGCCTCGGCGGGCGCCACGTGCGGCACCACCTGCGACAGCAGCCGGCTGTGCCACACCATCGCGGCGCGCACGCTCTCGGGCTTGGTCAGCAGCAGCGACAGCGCCATGATCCCGCCCTGGCTGAAGCCGCCGACGATCACCCGCTCCGGCGGCACGCCGAGCTGCTGGCCGGCCGAGGCGATCATCTCGCCGACGAGGAAGCGGCTCTCGCGCTCCTGCTCTTCGTTGATCAGGCGCTCGCCGTTCGGCAGGAACTGGAACTCGAACCACGCATAGGCATCGGGCGACAGCACATACGGCGCGCGCAGGCTCAGCACATGAAAGTGCGGCGGCATCATGCGCGCGAGGCCGAACAGGTCCTGCTCGTTGCTGCCGACGCCGTGCATCAGCACCAGCAGCCAGGGTTCGGCGGTGCCCGGCCAGGCCGAGTGTTCGAGGAATTTGAGGGGCAGGTGAAGTTGGGTCATGAGGGTGGAAGCAGTGAGAGCAGTGCTTATCGGATTGCCTGGAAGCCGCGTGCCAGTTCGCGCGTGAGCTCGGCCGCCGGCACCTCGCGGCAGCCGGTCGCGTTCTGGCCGGACCACAGCGGAGAAAAATCGCCGCTGCCCTTTGCCTCGGCCTTGGCACGCAGCGGCGCGATGCCCGAGGTGGCCAGCGGGAACTCCGGCGCCGCCGCGCCGATGGGGCCCAGGTCGCGCATCACGCGGTTCACGATGCCGCGCGCGGGCCGGCCGGTGAAGAGATTCGTCAGCGCGGTGTGGCGCGCGGCTTCGCTCTTGAGCGCGGCGCGGTGCAGCGCGCTGGTGGTCGCCTCGGGGGTCAGCATGTAGGCGGTGCCGATCTGCACGCCCGCCGCGCCCAGCGCCATCGCGGCAGCCACGCCGTTGGCATCGGCGATGCCGCCGGCCGCGATCACCGGCAGCTTGACGGCATGCACCAGCTGCGGCAGCAGCGCGAAGGTGCCGAGCTGCCTGGTCAGGTCATGGGACAGGAAGTGGCCGCGGTGCCCGCCGGCCTCCAGGCCCTGGGCGATGACCGCGTCGACGCCGCGCGCCGCGAGCCACAGCGCCTCGTCGAGCGTGGTGGCCGAAGCCAGCACCTTGGCGCCCCAGCCGCGCACCCGCGCCAGCAGCGCCTCGGACGGCAGCCCGAAATGAAAGCTCACCACCGGTGGACGGAACTCGGCGATCAGGTCGGCCACGTCCGCGCTGAAAGGGTTGCGCCCCGGGCCGGCGGGAATGCTCGCGGCGTCGATGCCGTGCTCCGCGTAGTACGGTGCCAGGGCGGCGCGCCATGCGGCTTCGCGCTCCGCGCTCGGTTCCGGCGGGGTGTGGCAGAAGAAGTTGACGTTGAAGGGCTTGTCCGTGCCCGCGCGGATGGCCGTGAGCTCGCCGCGCATGACCTCGGGGCTCAGCATGGCGCCAGGCAGCGAGCCGAGTCCGCCCGCATTGCTGACCGCGATCGCCATCGCGCTGCCTTGCACGCCGGCCATGGGCGCCTGGATGAGAGGAAGTTCGGTGCCGAGGATCTGCTGCAGCGTCGTCATTCGAAATGCGTCCTGGAATGTCGGGAAGCGGCCATTGTCCTGTCTGCGGGGAAGTGACGGCGGCGGCGGGGTCATCGGCATGCGGCTTCGGCACAATCGCGGGCATGCACATTCCCAGTTCCGACAGGCCGCGCGCCGCCCTGGCCAAGGCGGCCGTCGTTGCCGCGCTCATCGCGCTGGCCGGCTGCTCCCAGCAAGACAACAGCAGCACCGCGGCCGACGTTCCGGCCGCCACCGAGGAAGCCCTGGCGCCAGCCGCCGAACTCGCCGCCCCTGCCTTTTCGGCGACGCTCAAGCGCGGCGACCTCATGCCGCTGGTGTTTCCCGGCTGGGAAGACAAGGACAAGGGCCGCGTCGGCACCGTGACGCTGCCCGACATCGGCAACGACGGCAAGCCCGTGCCCGACAGCGAAGGCGAGCAGCAGGCCGACGTGTCGCCGCGCGAGGTGGTGCGCCTGGACGACACCCACGCCGTGATGCTGACCGAGACCGTGCCCCTGGACGACCAGGGCCAGCCCATGGACGCCCACGTCGCCGGCGCCTGGATCGGCGCCTACTTCTTCGAGCAGGGCAACGACGGCTGGGCGCTGTCCAAGCGCAACGACGCCGTGGGCTACCAGGGCTTCATGGGCAGCATCGGCAAGACCGCCGTCGAGCGCATTGCGCCGCAGCGCTTCGTGCTCACCGCCACCAGCGGCAGCTGCTGGCAGGGCTACTGCGGCAGCTGGCTGTCGGTTTACGAACTGGGCGCGAGCGAGGTGCGGGAAATGGTGAGCGGCATTCCCATGTCGGCAAGCAACGGCGGCGCCGACGGTGCCTGCGAGCAGGTGCTGGCCAACGAACGCCCCGAGACACCGCCGCGCGGCAGCTGCTTCGAGGTCGAAGGCTCGGCGCAGTTCGCGCTGGGCACCGACGACGAGCCCGGCGAGATGCGCCTGGTGTTCAGCGGCACGCGCACCTCCGGCGCGGGCGCGCGCGCCGAGTCGGTCGACAGCACCGTGGTGTACGCCTACCGCAAGGGCAGCTACGTGCCGGGCAGCGGGCGCAACCCGGTGCCTTCTTTCTGAGCGAGGCGCGGGCTGGTCCGCCGCGGCCCGCCTCGCGCTATTCCTCGCTGGTCCACTCCACCTGCACGCCCAGGCTGCGCAGGTTTTCCACGAAGCGCGGGTGCGCGCGGCGGATCGGCGTGGCGTTGCGGATTTCCGAGCGGCCTTCGATGCTCGCCGCCACCATGAACAGCGCGATCGCCACCCGAATGATGTAGGGGCTCTCGACCACCGCGGGCGTCAGCGGATTGCCGCCGAAAGTGATGAGCCGGTGCGGGTCCGACGAGAACACGTGCGCGCCGAACTTCGACAGCTCGCCGGTCCAGCCCAGCGCGCCGTCGTACACCTTGTTCCAGAACATCGCGTTGCCCTGCGCGCGCACGCCCAGCGCAATGAAGATCGGCAGCAGGTCGACCGGAAAGTACGGCCACGGCGCCGCTTCCACCTTGGTCAGCACGTTGCTGGTGAACGGCGTCTGCACCTTCAGCGGGCCGCTGCGCAGCGCACGCGACCAGCCGTCTTCATGCACGATCTGCACGCCGAACTTGGCGAAGGTGCGGTCCAGCAGCGGAAAGTTTTCAGGCGCGCTGTTGCGCACCACCACGTCGCCGCCGGTGATGGCGCCGAGCGCGAGGAAGGTGGTGATTTCGTGGAAGTCTTCGTCGAAGCGGAACTCCCCGCCCTTGAGCGTGCCGCCGCCGTGCACCGTGAGCCGCGAAGTGCCCATGCCGTCGATGCGCACGCCGATCATGGCCATGAAGCGGCAGAACTCCTGCACGTGCGGCTCCGACGCGGCGTTGGTCAGCGTCGAAGTGCCGCCCGCGGCGGCCGCGCACAGCACGAAGTTCTCTGTGGTCGTGACCGAGGCGTAGTCCAGCCAGTGGTCGGTGGGCGTCAGCCGGCTCTTGCTGTAGACCAGCAGCGAACCTTCGGTGCGCTCCACCTCGCCGCCGAAGCGCTGGAACACCTCCACATGCGGATCGATCTCGCGCACGCCCAGCGTGCAGCCCTTGACGTTGTCCTCCAGCCGCGCCACGCCGAAGCGCGCGAGCAGCGGCGGCACCAGCATGATCGACGAGCGCATTTCCTCCGGCAGGCGGTGCAGCGCGGCGTCGAACGTGGTCTCGCGGTGATGCAGCTCTAGCGTGCCCGTCTCGTGGTCCATGTGCACGTCGCTGCCCAGGGTGCGGAAGATCTCCAGGATCTTGCGCACGTCCGTGATGTCGGGCACCCCATGCAGCCGCAGCGGCTCCCAGGTAAGCAAGGTGGCACAAAGCACCGGCAGCACGGCGTTCTTGTTGGCGGAGGGGGTGATGCGGCCACGCAGCGGCGTACCGCCGTGCACGATGAGGTTGGACATGAAGAGGAAGAAGCGGGGGAGCGGGAGGCGGTGGGAAATGGCGCGTAAACAATTCGCGCCCGAAGGCGAGCACTTTACCGTCTGAAAGCGGCATGAACGGCGATGAAGTTGTAAGAACTTCAAAGCAGAAGCCACTGAATTGACAATTCTTTCGCATTACATCCACCTGATTGCCCAGCCGGCTCGCGACGAACTTGTTACTCCCGCCCCTCCGCCTTGCCCGGCTAGATTGGCCGCCTCTTCCTTCGAAAGGCCCAACCAGATGACCCACGCATACACCGGCGGCTGCGCTTGCGGCGCCATACGCTACGAGATCGCGTCCGAGCCCGTCTTCCAGAACCACTGCCAGTGCCGCGACTGCCAGCGCAAAAGCGGCACCGGCCACGGCTCATACCTCACCTTTGCGCGCGCCGGCGTGAAGCACAGCGGCAACGCCACGCTGTGGGACATGGTCGGCGACAGCGGCAACGTCAAGACCCGTGCGTTCTGCCCGGCCTGCGGCTCGCCCGTGTACATGACCTTTGCGGCCATGCCGGACATCTTTACCGTGCATGCGGCGAGCCTGGATGATCCGGGGCGGTACAAGCCGCAGGTCGTCACGTATGCCGTGCGGGGGTATGAATGGGACTTTCTGGATCCGGGGCTGCAGAAGTTCGAGAAGATGCCGCCGATGTGAGGAAGTCCCGAGTGACGGTGCCGGACCAGCTCCGCTGTCAGCCTGCCGAGGCGCGCGAGCGATAGAGCCCGGCATGCGCCATCGTGTATTCACTCAACGGCCCCGCCTTCACATCCGCCGCGCGAAAGTGCTCCGGCGCCTTGACATAGGCCTGCACCGAAAGCCCCGAGGGCGCCGCACCGTCGACCCTCTCGACCGCAATCGAAACGCGGCGATAGCCGTCAGCCTCGGTCACTCTTTCGAGCACGTCCATCGCATCCAGCGCCGCTTGATCGACTTCGAAGACTTGCCCCGCCACCCGCTCACCCTCGCCTGCCGAAAACACGAGCCACGGAGAGAAGCGCTCGCCGACCAGGTACAGCGGAGCGCTCCACGGTGACGAACTCCCCCGCCACACGCTTGCCGCGATTGGTCGTGAAGTTGGGGAAACCCTCTTTCAGGGTGCCGAAGACGAAGACAAGGTCGGTCATGAGTGAGAAATCAAGTGGTCCGCTTGCGAGCCGCATGCTTCACGCAGCCGCCGATGCGCATCGCCATCCCATGCGATCGGCTGCTGGTTCTTCGCGCGCAGGTAGTGGTGCGTGAACACGGCGAGGTAGGCCTCCAGCGTCTGCTCCACGGCATGCTCGCCCGCCAGGCTCATGCACATGGCGGCCACCTCGCTGGTGCAGAAATGATCCTCGCGGCCGGAGTTGCGCAGCTTGTATTGCGTGATCTGCTCCGGCTGCAGGCTCAACACCGGCAGCCGGTCGAGGTACGGGCTTCTGCGGAACATCTTTCGCGCCTCGGCCCAGGTGGCGTCGAAAAGTATGAAGAGCGGGCGCTTGCCGCCGTCGGCATGGGCTGGCCGCACAGCGGTGACCACGCGCTCCGGCGCGGCGTACTGGCCCGGGAACACCACATAAGGCTGCCACTGCGGATCGGCCAGCAGGGCCAGCAACGCGGGATCGACCTCGGTGCGCGCCCAGCCGAAGGCGAAGGTGTCGGCCACCACGTCGGCGATCAGCCAACCCGTGTTGGTCGGCTTGAGCGGCTCGATGTCGGCCATGAGCAGGCACACGCCCGCGCGCGTGGGCACTGACGGGCGCAAGGCGCACATGCAGTGGCTGGGCCTCAGCCGGCAGCCCGCGCAACGCTCGCTCTTGAAGCCGCCGTTGGCTAGAAAGGGCTCGGTGCCTCGCGCCAGGCGCGCGGCGCGAAGAAGGGAAACGGCGTGAGGCATGCGTCGATTCTCGACGCTGTGGCCGCCTATCTTGGTGCCAGCAGCTTCCCGCTCGCGGCAAGGCGTATGGTCCGGAACAGCAAGACGGCGATCAGACCGCTCAGGAAGGCGAGCAGCGCAACGGCCAAGCCGGTCATCATGGGATGCCGCACGTGCTCCGCATAGCGCAGCGCGGCATTGCAGAGCGCGGCTATCGGGAAGCTCAATGCCCACCACCC
Source organism: Variovorax sp. efr-133-TYG-130 (assembly GCF_030208835.1). Taxonomy (NCBI): domain Bacteria; kingdom Pseudomonadati; phylum Pseudomonadota; class Betaproteobacteria; order Burkholderiales; family Comamonadaceae; genus Variovorax; species Variovorax sp. efr-133-TYG-130. The sequence continues at coordinate 65,882 of NZ_JARVTD010000040.1, forward strand.
GGCGGCGAAGGCAATGCTCCGCTTGAAGATCTTGAAGGCCAGCGAGAAGAACACGAACAGGCCGAAATAGAAGAGCATCGCGGCGAAGGCGTCGACCCGCTGGAAGAAGTTGGTGTATGCGAGGAAGCCGACTTCGAACGGCGCGATCAGGATCATCAACGACGGCACCATCTCGTTCGCGAGCTTCTCTTGATGGTGGATCAGCCTGGACATGATCATCGTGAAGAAGACCAGCGCGACCATCGTGCCCACGGCCATCGAGAACAGGTTGAGTTCCCTCGCCCAGCCCATCGGCATGGTGCCGCCCGCTACCGTGATGTCGAGCGTTGCCACGCCCGGAATCAGCCACGCCGGCACCGAATGCCCCGCGTCGACCTTGCCCCGCAGAAGCCGGCTGACGATGGTAAATGACAGCACAATGGTGGCCGCCGCGCCGATGCCCCAGAGAATCTCCGAAGCCCGGCTGCTGAGCGGCGCCACGACCGACGAGATCAGCAGGATTGCAATGGTCACCGTGCCGAAGAAATTGCCGGCAATCGGATGCAGGAACTCGCCCCGCACGGCGGACGGGTGCAGCACCGCCTTTGCGGCATAGGCGACGCAAAGCACCACGAAGATCGCGACGGCGATGCTGCTGATCGCCGCATCGACCAGCGGGCTTGCGCCGAACTGCTGCCCGGCCTGCCGCCAGGCCAGCGCCAAGCCCGAGATCCCCATGACCGAGGCGAACAGATTGACCGGTAGATATTGAATGGATGCCTGCCGCGGAAGTGCCGCCTGGCTCAGCGTGTGCGTGGTGTTGATACGTGCTCCTGTGGAAGATGGGCTTCCCCCGCGCGCCTCATGCAGGGCTCGCGGGAGCGACGTAAAAAGTCTATTTGCGGCACCCGCAACGCAGGCCGTGGCCATGGCGCGGTTTGCGCCATTGATGGCCGTTTTCAGGCCACTGGCGGTTCGGACCTGAAGCGCTGGCGGTATTCCCGAGGCGTCGTGTCGAGCCGCTTCGCGAAGATGGTACGCATGTGGTTCGCGCTATGGAACCCGCACCGGAACGCCACCGTTTTCAGCGGCAGGTCGGTTTCCTCCAGCAGCTTGCGGGAGAAATCGACCCGCACCTGCTCGACGAAAGCCGAAGGCGTCATGTTGGCGTTCCTGGCGAAGACGCGCGAGAAAGTGCGCCGGCTGACGCCCACCGCATCGGCGAGTTGCTCGATGGACAGTTGCTCGTCGATGTGGTCGGTGACGTGGCGCAGCACCTTCGCGACGATGGTCTCTTCCTTCGGGCCGGCCGCCAGGAAGGGGCTGTACTGCGACTGCCCGCCCTCGCGGCGGATGTACACGATGAGCCGCTTGGCAATGCGCAACGCGAGTTCGTGGCCCCAGTCTTCGGTGATCAGCGCCAGGCAAAGATCGACGCCGGCCGCGACACCGGCCGAGGTGAACAGGCTGCCATCGCGCACGAAGATCTTGTCGGGCCGCACGCGCGCCCTTGGAAACTGGGCGATGAGCCGGTCGACGTCATGCCAATGAGCGGTGACCTCCTTGCCGTTCAGCAGCCCCGCATGTCCCAGCGGGAATGCACCGTTGCAGACGGAGCCGAAACGGCGGGCACCGGCGGCCTTGTCACTCAACCACTGCAGGAAGCTCGGCTCGTACTCGTTCACCGCAGGCAGCTTCGGGCCACCCGCGACGAGCAGAAGATCGGGCTGGCCGTCGTAGTCGAGGTAGCCGGTCCCGACATGAAGCGCCATGCCGTTGGCGCAACGAACGCTCCCCGCGCGCATGCCCACCAGTTCGATCTGGTAGTGCCGGTCGGGCGGGAGAAAGCTGTTGGCCTCGGTAAAGACGTCCATCGGCGCGGCGACGTCCAGTGCCTGCACCCCTTCCAACACGACGATGACCAGCTTCATGATTCGAGCGCCTCGTCACGCACGGACGACCAGGCCCGTGAACGTGCACCCGGCATGGAAGAGCCGCACGTCGCAGCCGCCTGCCGCGGCTCGGACCCCGATGAGACGAGGAACGCCGTCTGCGTCAGACGCGCTTCGAGATGTGCTGCTCATCCGAAGATGATGGCACAGGCGCTCAGGACGTCGTCAGGGCCTCGCACTGGCTTTCGATGCGGGCATGAAGCAGGCTCAGCGACACCGAGAGCAGTCGCTGCAGCGCGCCGCGCTGGCAGGCATCGAGGAGCGGCGCGGGGTCGGTGGCGGACAAGGCGGCGTCGCGGCGGTCTTCGTCCCAGGCGAGCAACTGGGCCAGCGTGCATGCGCCCTGGACCACGTCGCGCGCATCGTTGAGAAATGCGGCCTGGTCTTGTTAGGAGGGGTCGAGCCGTTCGGCCTCGATCCACTCGAAGGGCCTGAACTGGGCGGCGGGACGATGCGGCGCGCAAGGGCAACCGGGGTTTGAAGCAAGGGGCATGAGCCCTCCAAGGATGTCGATTTGCAACAACCGACGCCCTCGCTTCCAAACAAGGGCGGCAGCTCGAACGGGTTGGAAGACCGGGACATCCTTGCGGAAACCGGCAGGGCGCGAGCCCTCCCGTTCAAGCCGCCTAAAAAATAGGCGCAAACGAAAAAGCCGCAGACCAAGTGCGGTAACTGCGGCTTTCGTCGCAGGATGTCAGCGGGCTTCCAAACCCGGCCCCGCTCATCACGGGGCGGAGGCAATGTACGCGGTCTTTGGAAAGCCAGTCAAGCCGAAGGGCGAAAGAGCAGGTTCGTTCAAAATCGTAGCAAAGCTCGGAACGGCGGCCGACAACGCACCGCATCTCGGTTCAAGGGCTAAATTATTTTCAACACAGGGGGAGTCGGACCGCATGTTTTCGCTTGACGCATCAGACAAAGAGGCCATCAAGGATCACTTTAGAAGGAACAAAGCCTTCTCGTGGTCTGAGGAGTTTTTTCTTTCGGCGATCAACACCGCCAAGTCGAAGTACGACGTTTATTGGGCGGTGATTGCATTGCGAGACTACGGTACTCGGAAGAGCTTGCCAGCGTTGAAAGCTCTGTCCAAGTACCCCATGCAGGATGTAAAGGCCTGTGCAGTCTTGACGATCGCGCAAATAGCCGGCGCAGCGGAAACGCCCTACTTTGTGCAAGTCCTTGAAGACCCATTGAGTGGCCGCAACAAGGTGTACGCGCTTTGGGCTATCGGGGTAGCAGGTGACGAGCGAGCCTTGGAGTCAGTCGAGCGATATGTTCGAAAGAACAAAAAGAAGCTGCAAGCAGAAGGCATGGACCCCAGAGCGCAGCAGGAAGTGCTCACGTTCCTATATCGGGTGGATGCTTCGAGCCTTCTACAGGAGTTTTCCTTTCTGATCCCGCCTTTGAATTTTTTAACGCCGTTTGCCCTAAGCAACTTTGTGCGGCGCGTTCCTGGAATGAAGCTTTCAATAGAAGCCGTGCTCGGAAGAGTGATTCCAGTCGAAATCCACACGAATGATTCTTCGGTGGCACAAGCGAGCCCGGGCGCCGCGCTCGCGGCAAAGCCATGAAGTTCGAGGGCCAGAACTTTGCCGTCGTGAATGCACCGTCCGACCGAGTCTTGGAGAGCAGGCTCCTCGCACTCAAGAGTTACGGGCGGCATTCGTACGCATCGCTTACGGACGCTCAAGGCAACTATGTTCAGGTGGCCGGCGGCGGTGTGACGTGCATGGTCGAAAGCTTCGACGCCTCGACTTCGACGAGGCTGAGAGCCTTTCACGACAAACCGAGCCCTGTGTTTCCTGACGGCACAGTCCTTTCATTCGGAGGCGGCGAGATGCGCCTCAAATCCGACGAGTGGTTCCACGCAAGCTCCGTCGTGGAAATCTTCCTGTGCTTCAAATATGGACGGCGCTACCCAGAGACCGTGAATTGGCGCCCTGCGCCGCAGAAGTGACGCCTCTACTTGGCTCCGCCCCTTGTCGCTTCCCTGGAACCCAATTGAGAATCGCCGATACCAAGACCTTTCCACAAAATCTCAGGCATCGCAGCGCGGCATTGGCGCGCAAGTGGTCGCGTCGATAGCCCACCACCAGCACACGGCCGTCACCAGCTTTCCCCGCTTGTACACATGCCCCTGCCATGCTTGCACCCATGAAAGTCAGCGACAACCTGAAGGCCTGGGCAAGGCGAATCAAACGCGACGGCGTGACGCTTTGGTTTGCGGGAAAGAATCCTCGGACGCCCTGGTACGCGAAGGCATTGGGTGTTTTTGTGGTGGCCTATGCGCTCAGCCCCATCGATTTGATTCCGGACTTCATCCCGGTGCTGGGCTACCTCGATGATGTTCTGCTGCTTCCCGTGCTGATCTGGCTTGCAATCCGGTTGCTGCCGCCCGGGGTGCTCGCGGAATGTCGCAGCCAGGCGGAAGAGTGGATGCAGGTGAACGGCGCCAGGCCAAGCAGCCGCGCCGGGGCCGTCCTCGTCGTGAGCCTTTGGGTGGGCTCAGGGGTCGCGGCCTGGCTCTGGTTCAAGCCGCATCCGTAAGGTGAGGACGGCCAAGTGAATGGCGCTGTCCGCTGGCTGAAACGGAGGCCTTAAACTCCGCGGCCTTTCCGTTGTGTAGAGGAACAATCCGCGATGGCTTTGTTGCAACCCGGCCCTTACTTCCACGGCACGCGCGCAGACCTCCGGGTGGGCGACCTGCTCACCGCAGGCTTCCGCTCGAACTACGACGAGCGCGTCGTCATGAACCACATCTACTTCACCGCGTGGCCAAAGGGCGCGGGGCTGGCCGCGGAAATGGCGAAGGGCGACGGCCGTGGCCGCGTCTACATCGTCGAGCCCACCGGCGCCTTCGAGGACGACCCCAATGTCACCGACAAGAAGTTTCCGGGCAATCCCACGCGCTCGTACCGCAGCCGGGAGCCGCTGCGGATCGTCGGTGAACTGGAAACATGGGAGCTCTTCGACGCGGAGTACATCCGGCAACTCAAGGAACGCGTGCGCGTTGGCATGGGAGAGATCCTGAACTGAATTCAGGGCGACGAGGCAACGCAGCGATAGCTTTCCGCCTTCGTCGTGTCGCCCGACACGTATGCCGGGTAGTTCGGGTAGCGGCACATGGGGCGCGTCGCAAGCGTGCTGAAGGGAGCCGTGGGCAAGTTGCGCACCTGCACGAGTGCATCGGCCGGCGCGCGGCCGCCCGTCACCCAGTTGTCCAGCGTCGCGAGCAGATCGTGGTTGGTGGGAATCTCGGCGCCTGTCGTGAGGCTCGCCGCCGTGCCGTTGTGATTGGACGCAGGCGACACGTAGAGGCGCACGAATTCGTCGACGACCGGCTGCGTCAGCTTGCCGACGACGCTCTGGTAGTACTGGATGCCCGCCACGGGGCTCTGCGCCCAGTCGCCCGCGTTCTCGCGGATGATGAGCTTGCCACCCCGCGCACGGAAGGCCGCAAGATCGGGGTTGGTCGCGTCCATCAGCGCCGACACCTCCTGGATGCGCGCCTGGAAGTTACTCGCGTTCCATGTGCGGATGTCGAAGGCGGCGTTCCTCGCGATCACGTAGCGGGCGTAGCTGCTGCCGTAGATCACGCCGCGAGCGTCCGCCGCGGTCGGTGGCAGGTTGGGCGCCACTCCCGTCGTCACCCAGCGCCCCACGCCCTCACCCCCGAACTGGATCTCGCCGCCGTAGAGGCGGCCCGGATAGGTGGTGATACCGTTGGCCAACGGAAAGGGCATGACAGTCGGCCCGTACGAGGCCTTGAGCACTGCGAGCTGCGCGTCGGACAGACAGGTGTCGCCCGTGTCGCGCCCCCCGGGACAGCGCAGGCTCTGAAGATTGATGCGAGACGGACAAGCGAGGTAGTTGCTCACCACGCCGTCCGCGCTGTTGTCCAGCGCGTCGCATGTGGTGTTCACGTAGTTGGCAAGCAAGCGCACCTTGCTGGCGTTGATCGCACCGCCCGAAAACTGCGGCAACTGGTAGTTGATGAAACCGTTGAAGAGCCCCGTCCAGTTGATCACCGGCACGACGGACACGATGCCGTCGAAATCTCGCGGGTAACGCTGCGCCATGACCAGGCCTTCGCGCCCGCCCTCGGAGCCGCCATAGAAGTACTGCTTGCGCGGCGAGCGCAGGTAGTACTGCCGCATCAGCACGTGCGCGACGTCCTTGACCTTCTTGTACGACTGATGCGCAAAGTTCTGGAACATCTCGTCGTTCAGCGCGAACCTGGCGGGGTCGGTGGCGCCATAAGTCGCGCCGTCGTGGCCGGAGTCGGTGCCAAAGGTCGCGAAACCCTGAGTGATCGGCTGTGGCTGGCCCGGTGCCGCATCGCGAAGTGCGGCGACGGCATCGATAACGGTGCCATTGAAGCCGCCGCCGCCCACCATGACGGCTTTCTCGTTCCACGTGGTCGGCAGGTTGAGCTGGAAACGTATCGGATCGGCACCCGCCGCAAGGGGTGCGATGGAGCCCCGCACCCTGCAATATTCGGCGAAAGCTGGCGCTGCGGTGACGGCGGGAACGACCACGGCCGACGACACGGTTGCCAAGCCGCTCGGCAGCCCGATCTGCCCCGGCGAGACTGTCTTGCCCACCATGCCGGCGCAAGCCTGGGCGAGCGAGGCCTTGTCCGGCACGGCCGCACTGCCGGCCCCGCCTCCGCCCGTCGCGCATGCAGCGAGCAGCGTCGAAAAAACGATGAGGCCGACTATGCCGATCCAGCGGCCGGGATGATTTGTTCTTGTCATGCGTGTCTGGGTTTTGCTTCTTGGCGTGCCGGCCGGCTCGGAAGCCCCCACCCATAACTGCACTTTATTGCTTCATTTCAAGTTGGCCGCCCAGGCACATGAAGTACTTTGCCTGTGCATCATCGAGACTCGCTCGGGATAAACCCGCATCACGCCGCATCACGCCGCAGGGGGCGCAAGCCGCCCCCTCGCTCAAACCAGCCGCAAATCCTTCGGCGCCACCCCATCGAACACCTTCGCCAACTGCGCCGGCGACAGCCCATACATCCGCTTGAACAACCCACCGAACACCGCCCGGTATTCATTGAGCACCGGATAGTCCCGGTTCTGGAACAGCGTCGCCTGCGTCAGCGCCTGCTGCTCGCCCACGATTTGTCCGCCGGCCTGCGCCGACAGGCCGCCGCCGAGCACCCAGTACACGGTCCCGTGCCCATGGTCCGTGCCGCGGTTGCCGTTCTCGCGGAAGGTGCGGCCGAATTCGCTGATGACCACGACCACGGTCTGGCGCCATGCGTCGTCGCCCATCTCCTGGGCGAAGCCGGCCACGCCGCGGCCCAGTTCCTCGAAGCGGTTGGCCAGGTAGCCGGTGGCGGCGCCCTGCCCCACGTGGGTGTCCCAGCCGCCGACGTCGACGAAGCCCAGGTCGAAGCGGTCGCGCATCAGCAGCGCCATGCGGCGCGCGACCAGCTCGAAGCCCTTGGCGGTCATGGCGTTGCGGCTGGCGGCATCCATCTCGGCCTGCACGGCGCGCATCACTTCGTCGCGCACCTGGAAGCCTTCCGCCACGGGCTGGGCCAGCGATGTGTTGCGGTACATGCTGGCGATGACCTGGCTCTGTCGCGCGTCGAGGGCCGAGCGCGCGTTGCCCGCGAGCGCCATGTTGGCGGCCTTGGCGTTGCCGCGCAGCGAGATCGGCAACTGGTCGGTGAAGGCGATGGGCGACACGTCGGTGACGGGCCCCGCGCCGAGCACGCCGGCCAGCCGGTTGAGGAAGCCCGAGCGGTAGTCGCGGCGCTTGTCCAGTGCCTGGCCGAGTTCGATGGAGTCCTGCGTCTCGAAGTGACTGCGGGTGAGGTCGTCGGTGCCCGCGAACGCGATGAACGAAGCCTGCTTCTGCTGGAACATCGGCATCACGCTCTGCGCAAGCGCGGGGTGCAGGCCCCAGTTGCCGTCGAGCGGCAGCGCGCCGTTGGGCGTGCCGGGGCGCGGAATGGCGATGTTAGGACGCGACGCGTAGTAGAAGTCGCTGCTGGTGGGCACCAGCAGGTTGCTGCAGTCGTAGGCGCCGCGCAGGAACACGACCAGCAGCTTGGTGCCTTCGGCCGCGGGCGCGGCCATGAGTTGGCCCGCGGCACCTGCGAAGGGAGCGGCGGCCATGAGCTTCAGGAGTTCTCGACGTTGCATGACGGTGTGTCCTTTCTTTTGCCTTGCTCCTTCCCCCTCTGGGGGAAGGTCGGGATGGGGGCTCAGCGGCGCTTGCTCAGCCTCAACGCTTCAACGAACGCCGCTTGCCCCCACCCCTGCCCTCCCCCAGCGGGGGAGGGAGAAATGCCGAATACCTTCAGCGGCGCATCAACTCCGGCGACGCCAGCAGGAAGGTATTCCACTCCTGCGGGTTCTTCGCCTGCGCCAGCGCCTCGCGCGTGTCCGCGCTCAGCCCGCCCTGCATCGCACGCACCGCGCGCGACTCGGCCAGTTGCGGGAACGCGGGCTTCTCCAGCGGCGCCTTGTCGTCCGCCCTGAACAGCACCGCGCCGTTCGCGCCGATGGCCCGCGCGATCTCGAAGCGCGTGTTCATCTGCCCTGCACTCGCCCATGCCACCTCGTTGAGCGGATAGCCGTCGGGCGTCTCGTGGCCGTACAGCGGCTCGCCCATGCGATTGATCCAGTTGATCATCGGGTTGACGTTCAGCGCCACGCGGTCGTCGTAGGCGAGCCGCACGCCGGCGATCACGTAGTGCACCGGGTCGCGGAACTTGCGGCCCAGCGACGCGGTGAACTCGGGCGACTCGAACATCGCCTTCAGCGTGACGGCGATGTCGCCGTCGCTGCGCGTGAAGGCGGCGGCCATGCGGTCGACCAGCGCCTGCGGCGGATCGTCCGACACGAAGTACACGGCCAGCTTGCGCGAGATGAATCGCGCGGTGGCCGGCGCGCGCGCCAGGCGGTCGAGCGCCTCGTCGGCCTCGGCCAGGCCGTGGCTCTGAATCGGCTGGCCCAGCAGTGTCTTCGGCCCGTAGTCATGCCGGTTGGGGTTGAACTCGAACAGGCCCTTGCGCACATAGTCCGCGCGCACCGCGGGGCGGACGTTCGGCGGCGGCGCGTCGAGCGGTGCGCTGGTGACGCCCACGCCGGTGAGCACGCGCGCCAGTTCCTGCACGTCGCCCTGCGAATAGCCGCTGCCCACGCCCAGCGTGTGCAGCTCCATCAGCTCGCGCGCATAGTTCTCGTTGATGCGGTTGGCGGCGTTCTGCGCGTTGTCGAGGTAGCGCAGCATCGCAGGGTGATGCAGCGTGGCGCCGAGCAGGTCGCGGAACTTGCCGAGCGCGTGCGGGCGGATGGCGTTCTCTTCGTAGTCGCCGACCATTGCGCGGATGTTGTCCTTGCGCAGGTTGACGTTGAAGTGGTTCATCCAGAACCAGGTCATCTGCTCCTGCAGCTGGTTCGGGGAATAGAGCGCGCGCAGCAGGAAGCGCGTCTGCGCCTCGCGCGCCAGCTGGTTGAGCTGTTGCTGGTAGGCCTGCCGCGCGGCCTTCTTCTGGTCTTCGTCGGGCAGCGCGTCGGCCGCCTTGCGCTGCGCTTCCAGCCCGATGACGAGCTGGTCGAGCGGCGTGTGCGAGATGGCCATCGCATCGATCTGCGCCTGTGCCGCAGGCGGCAGCGGCGCGGGGCGCGGATTGAGCTGGTCGCGCATCCACAGCGCGAGGCCGCGTTGCGCCAGGTGCGCGTCGCTGCTGGCGTTGGCGCCCCAGCTCACGCGGTCGAGCCAGCGCAGGCGCGTGGCGTCATTGACCTGCGTGGAAGGCAGCGACAGCGACACCATCGGCCGCTGGCTGCCCGGCGTGCTCGCGCAGGCCGCCAGCAGTGCCAGCACGCAGGCGCCCAGCGCCAGCGATGCGCGGCGCAGCGGCACCGATCCACCGGGGGTGGCCACCACCGCCCTCACTCCCTGCGCATGTCGTGGTGGCGCACGTCGCCGATGGCGTGCTGCGCGGCGTTGAGCGCCACGTCGACATGCGCCAGGCCGCGTTGCTGGAACGGGCGCGAGCGCGGGTCGTCTTCTTCGCGCGCCACGTCGGAGCGCACCTTGCGCAGCAGGTCGATGGCCGCATGCAGGCGGCCTTCGCGCGGCAGCCATGCATCGGTGGGCTCGCGCCATTCGACGGGCTTGCCGTCGAGCCATGCGGCGTGCTGCAGGTCGCCGATGGCGGCGTGGATCTCGTCGAGCACCACCATCTCGTCGCGCGAGACCTGGCCGTCTTCCGGGCGGCGGTGGTCCACCTGCCAGGCCGCGGTGCGCAGGTCGGACAACGCGTGGAGGTAGAAAGGATGCCGGCCGTATTCGTCGGCCAGTGCCGGCAGGGAAGCCGCTGCCACGAGCGTGAACGTGGCGAGTGCGGTGACTAGGCTTTTCTTCTTCATCTTCGGAGCTCCTGATGGTGACAGTGATTGGAGATGCTCTCCTCAACCACCGTGCCCCGCCCCGCGTTGACGCTCTTTACCCTCGTAACGCCGCGCAAAGCCGGCGCCTAAGAGCCAGCTAAGTCAGGCTACAGACAGGCCCGCCGGTGCAGCACCGGCAATCTGGCGCAGCGCGCGCTCGAACACTTCGACGGGCTGCCCGCCCGAAATCAGGTGCTGGTCGTTGATGATGATCGCGGGCACCGAGTGGATGCCGGCGTCGGTGTACATGCGCTCGCGTTCGCGGGTTTCCTTGGCGTACTCGTCGCTCGCCAGGATCTCGCGGGCGCGGGCGGGGTCGAGCCCGGCTTCGGTGGCGGCGCGTACCAGCACCTCGGGGTCGGAGGGGTTCTGGCTGTCGGTGAAGTAGGCCTTCAGCAGCAGCTTCTTCAGCGCCGCCTGCCTGGCCGGGCTTTCCAGCTCGGCCCAGTGCAGCAGGCGGTGGGCATTGAAGGTGTTGTACACGCGCGGACGGCCTTCGGGGCTGAACTCGAAGCCGACGGCCGCGCCGCGCTGGCGGATCATTTCGCGCGACTGCGCCTGCTGCTCGCGCGTGGAACCGTACTTCTGGTTGAGGTGCTCGAAGGTGTCCTGGCCTTCGGGCGGCATCTGCGGGTTCAGCTCGAAGGGCTGGAAGTGCAGCTCCGCGGTGACGTCCGGCGCCACCTTCCTGAGCGCCGCCTCGAGCGAACTCAGGCCAACGGCGCACCAGGGGCAGGACACATCGGAGACGAAGTCGATCTTGAGGTGCGAGGAAGAAGGTGTGGTCATGGCGCCATTCTTCACGGCGCCACAACCCTTGGCAGGCGAAAGGTCTTCAGCCTGCCCCCACCCGGCTCAGGCCCGGGCGGCGGCCTTGGACATGCGCGCGTCCTGCAGCGTCTGCTCGCGCAGGCGGTCGTATTCCTGCTTGTCGACCGGCACCGCATCGGGCTTGCCCAGGTCGTTCATGCGGATGCGGTAGGTCTCGCGTGCGCTCAGTGCGGCCAGCGCGGCCAGCACGGTCACCGCGAAGGTGATGGCACCGACGGTGAACCACACGTTGGTCGAGCCCGGAGGCGCCACGGCGGCGAACAGTGCGGGCAGCAGCGCGGTGAAGGTCGTGCCGATGTTCTGCGAGATGGCCATGGCCGACACGCGATTGCGGGTGCGGAACAGCTCCGGATAGAAGCTCGGGAAGGTCGCGTTGTAGCCCTGGTACACGATGCCCCACATCAGCAGCGACATGACGATGGCCAGCGGCACGTTGCGGATGCTGATGGCATACAGGTACACGAAGGACAGCAGGCCCGAGAGCAGCGCGCCGACGATGATCGGCGGGCGGCGGCCGATGCGGTCCGACAGGTTGCCCACGAACGGGATCACGATCACGGCAAGGATGTTGCCGAGCACGGGAATCCACAGGTACACGTCCTTCTGGAAGCCGATGCCGTAGGCGGCCTGCACGGCATAGGCCGCGCCGAACACCGTGGCCACCACCGGAATCACGTTCATCAGCGCCATGCACACCACGCGCAGCATGTCGGCCCAGCTGTCGGTGAAGGCCTGGACGATCGGCGCCTTGGCCACTTCGCCCTTCTTGTCGACTTCGGCGAAGGCCGGCGTCTCGTCGACCTCGCGGCGGATGATGTAGCCCGCCACGATGACCAGGAAGCTCAGCAGGAACGGAATGCGCCAGCCCCACGAGTTGAAGGATTCTTCAGGCATGTAGTGCGCCAGCGGCAGGAACACCGCGGCCGCCAGGATCTGGCCGGCCTGCACGCCCTGCAGCGTGAAGCTCGCGAAGAAGCCTCGTCGCCCGAACGGCGCGTGCTCCAGGATCATCGAGCTGGCGCCCGAGATCTCGCCCGCCACCGCAAAACCCTGCACCAGGCGCAGCAGCACCAGCAGCACGGGAGCCAGCAGGCCGACCTGGTCGTAGGTCGGCAGCAGGCCGACGGCCACGGTCGAGAAGCCCATCAGGAACATGCAAAGCACCAGCACCTGCTTGCGACCGTGCGTGTCGCCCCAGTGGCCGAGCACGAAGGCGCCGATGGGGCGCGCGACGTAGCCCACGCCGTAGGTCGCGAGCGACGCGACGATGGCCGTCGTCGGGTCGCCCTTGGGAAAGAAGATCTGCGGAAAGATCAACGCCGCGGCCGTGGCGTAGATGAAGAAGTCGTAATACTCCAGCGCCGAGCCGATCCAGCCGCTTGCGGCGGCCTTCTTCGACTGGTGCCTGCCTTGCGGCTCATGGGCTGTGTTGCTTGCCATGTGTGTGTCTCCAGTGTTGACAAAAAAACCTAATCAATCCTGCGCCTGGGAAGCCATGCGCGCCGGTGCGTTGAGGGCACCGTAGGCGTCGTAGTTGCCCACGCGCTGTGCGACCTCGAAGAACAGTCCCCCCTCGAAACTCTCCGTATAGATATGCAGGTAGTCGCCGGCCGCCGAGCGGTCGAACAGCACGCCCGCCGCGCGCATGCGCGCCAGCAGTTCGGGCGCCAGGTCGATGCGCGTCGCGAGGTCGTCGTAGTAGTTGTCCGAGATGGGCACGAAGCGCGTGCCGTTGGCGCGCAGCTTGGCGGCGGTGTCGAAGATGTCCGCGCAGCTCAGCGCGATGTGATGCACCGCGCCGCCGCCGGTCACGCTCAGCGTGCGCGCGGTGCGGGTGCGCTGGCTCAGCGACACGTTGAGCACCAGGCGCAGGCTGCGGTCGGCGTTGGCCACGCCGCGGCTGCGGATGAGGCCGAAGGGGTCGGCCAGCTCCAGGCTCTCGCCCGGCTCCAGGCCGAGCACGGCGCGCGTGAACAGCACCCAGGTGTCGAGCTGGTCGACCGCCAGGCCCAGCGCCACGTGGTCGATGCGCTGCAGGCCGGCGTCGGATTCGTCGGCGCCGCCGTCTTCGAGGATGAAATCGGCTTCGTACAGGCCGTTGGCGCCCAGCGCCTCGGGCACGAAGTGAATGAGGTTGCCGCCGGGCGCGACGACCGCCGGCACGCGCAGCTCGTTCGGGCCGACCGGGCTGTCGTGCCGCTGCGAGCGCATGGCGGTGGCCCGGCCCACTGCCGCGAGCGGATCGGCGCAGCGCACGCCCAGCGCGCAGACCGAAGTGCCGTGCGCGTCGAAGCGGCTGCGCGCGAAGGAATCGGGCTGGGCATTGACGATCAGGTTGACCTCGCCCTGGCGGTACAGCGTGACGGCCTTCGAACGGTGCCTGCCCACGCGGCGAAAACCCAGCTGCTTCACCAGCGCGGCCAGCGTGAGTGCCGAGGCCTCGTCGGCCGCGAACTCGATGAACGACAGGCCAGACAGCGCCGGCACCGGCGGCGGATTGAACAGCTCCACGCGCTGCGGCTGCACCGGCGTGCCGGCCATGCGCTGGCGCGCTTCGCTCTCGAGGTACAGCAGCGAGCGCATCGCGTCCACCGCGGTGCGGCGGTTGGGCGTCTCGCGGAAGATGTCGTTGAAGATCTCCAGCGACAGCGGCCCGGTGTAGCCGGCGCGCAGCACCTGCGTGAAGAAGCCGACCACGTCGAAGTCGCCCTGCCCCGGGAACGAGCGGTGGTGGCGCGCCCACTGGAGCACGTCCATCGACAGCAGCGGCGCGTCGGCCATCTGCAGGAAGAAGATTTTTTCGCCGGGGATGTCGGCGATGCCCGCCGGATCGTCCTTCAGCGACAGCGTGTGGAAGCTGTCGAGGATCAGGCCCAGGTGCGCGTGGTTCGCCTGCCTGACGATGTTCCAGGCCTGGCCGTACAGCGATGTGTGCCGGCCCCAGGCCAGCGCCTCGAAGCCCACGCGCAGGTTGCGGCGCGCGGCGCGCTCGGCCAGTTCATGCAGTTGGGCGGCGGCCAGCGCGGGGTCGTTCACGGCCAGCGGCGAGGTGTTCGAGCAGCACAGCACCAGCGGCGCGCCCATGGCTTCCATCAGGTCGAACTTGCGCTCGGCGCGCTCCAGGCTGCGGCGGAACTGCGGCTCCGGCATGCCTTCGAAGTCGCGGAACGGCTGGTACAGGTCGATCGACAGGCCCAGGTCGGCCGTGATGCGGCGCAGCTCGGCGGCGGTGCCCTTGAAGTTGATGAAGTCGGCCTCGAACAGCTCGATGCCGTCGAAACCCGCGGCTGCGACGGCTTCGAGCTTCTGGCGGAGCGTGCCGCTGAGCGAGACGGTGGCAATGGAGCGATGCATGGGGGTGGACTTTAGAAACACCCGGCTCCCACCACAATCTATTCAGCGGCCTTCTGATCGATCATCGATCACATGCGTCCATTATTCGCACGAAATACGGGATACACCTAGGCCGCCGGTGTAGCGCTCAGCCCTCAAAGACTGCGCCAGAAATCGATCAGCAGTTGCGTGAACTCCACCGGGCGCTCCACGGCGCTGACGTGCGCGGCGTCGATGGTGGCCAGCTGCGCATGCGGAATCGCGCCGGCAATGGCCTGCGACATGGCCATGGGCGTGGCCTCGTCGCGCAGCCCGCCGATCACCAGCGTGGGCACGGCGATGCGGTGGTTGCTCTCGCGGAAGTCGATGGCGGCCACGGCGTTGCAGCTCGCGATGTAGGCCTGCGCGTCGGTGCGCACGAGCACGTCGTGCAGCGCCTTGGCGGCGGCCGCGCCCTCGGTCGTGGTCACGAAGTCGGGCGTGAGCCAGCGCGACACCGCGCCGGGCGCGATGGCGGCCACGCCCTGCGCATTGACCGTCTCGGCGCGCGCGCGCCACGGGGCCTGGTCGGGGTAGTGCGCGGACGAATTGGCGATCACCACGGTCTTCAGCAGCTCGGGGTGGCGCACGGCCAGCGCCTGCGCGGTCATGCCGCCCATCGACAGGCCGACGAAATGCACCGGCTCGCCGCCGGCCTCGCGCCGGATGAGCTCGGCGGCGTCTTCCGCCAGCGTCTCGATGCGCAGGGGGCCCGGCACCACTTCGGAGGCACCGTGGTTGCGGTGGTCGTATCGGATCACGGTGTGGGCCCGCGCGAGCTGGGCGGCCACGCCGTCCCACATGGTCAGGTCGCAACCGAGCGCATGGCTGAGCACGACGATCGGGCCGTCGCCTTCGCGAACGACATTCAAACGGGTCATGGTGTGGTTTCCTTTGTCGGATGTTGAAGACGTGGCAGCCAGAAGAATGCGATGGCCATCAGCGAAACGCCGGCCAGCAGCATGGGCACGACCATCGGCCAGGCGCCGTAGGTGTAGTCGGTATCGACGAAGCGCGCCGCCAGCTGCCCCACGCAGAACGCGACCATCATCATGCCGAAGCCGGACCACGACACGGCCCGGCCCGCCAGGTGCGGCAGGTCGCCCACCGCGCCCGCCTGCCCGCAGGGCTGGTGGATGCCGTGGCCGAGGCAGTACACCGCGTGGCCCGCCAGCAGCGGCACCGCGCTGAACGGCAGCAGCCAGCAGCCGAGCGCCTGGATCACCGCGCCGGTGATGCTGAGCGAGGCGCCCAGCCGCACGGTGCGCACCGGCCCGTAGCGCCGCAGCAGCGTGCGGCACATGGTGGTGCTGAAGATGTAGACCAGCGAGCCGCCGGCCGGGATCCAGCCGTACCACGCGGGCGACCAGCCGAGGTAGCCGATGTAGACCATCGGCGACAGCAGCAGGAAGCAGAAAAGGCCGCCGTAGGTCGACGCGGCCACCGAGGCCCAGGCGCGGAAAGAGCGGCTCGCGAACACGGTGCGGGTGCTGCCGCGCGGCGCGGAGAGGCCGTCCTCGCTCATCGGTCTGCGCGTTTCGGCGAACGAATGCCAGCACATCGCGAACAGCACCGAGGCATAGACCGCCATCGCCACCATCACCCAGCGCCAGCCCGCGCCCTGCACCAGCCATGCGCCGAGCAGCGGCGCCAGCAGCCCCACCACGCCCAGCCCGGTGAGGCCGCGCGCCATCACGTGCGGCCCCTCGTGCGCCGGGTATAGGTCGCGCACCGCGGCACGCGAGCAAACCAGGATCGCCGCCATCGAGAAGCCCTGCAGCGCACGCCAGCCCGCAAGCAGCGCCACGCTGTCCGCGAACGCACCGCCCAGCGCTGCAAGCACATAGCAGCCGAGCCCGGTCAGCAGCACCGGCCGCCGGCCGAAGCGGTCTGCCAGCGGGCCGCACAGCAATTGCGCAAAGCCGAAAGCCAGCACGAACAGCGTGAGGCTGGTGCTGGCGGAGCCGAGCTCCTTGGCGATGGCGGGCAGCGCCGGCAGGTAGCTGTCGGTGGCCACGGGCTGCGCCGCCAGCAGCAGCGGCAGCAACAGCGCGAAGCTGACGTCGAAGCGGCCCTTGCGGGCGACCGGCGGGCTCACTGCGCGGCGGTCGCCGGCGTCGCGGGCAGCAGGCCCTTTTCGCGCAGGATGCCGGTCGCGATGCCGAAGGCGTGGTTGGCCACCGGCACGCCGCAGTAGATGGCGGCCATCATGATCACTTCCTTGATGTCTTCGGGCGTGAGGCGCGACTCGGGCGGGCCGTCGAGCGCGGCGCGCACGTGCATGGCGAATTCCTCATACGCGTGGATGCCCAGCATCATCGACAGCACCATGTAGCGGCGCGTCTTGTCGCCCAGCGCGGGACGGCCCCAGATGTCGTTCCACGCATGACGCGTGATGAGTTCCTGGAACTCGGCGTTGAAGCCGTTGCGGTTGGCGAGCGACTTGTCGACCCATGCATCGCCGAGCACGCGGCGGCGGTTGACGAGGCCGGCTTCGTAGACGCCGGGTTCCACGGGCGGGTTTTCGGGGACGGTCATTGGGCGAGTTCCTTGTCTGTGAGCCGGGCCTGCATCGCCTTCACTTCGGCGAGGGCGGTCTGTCCGGCGTTGATGGCGAGCGCGGGGTCGAACCATTCGTCGGCCGCGTCGCGCGGGAGTTCGGCGCGCAGCCGGTCGATGTTGGCGCGCATGCGCGCGGCGTCGACCTGCAGTCCCGGCAGCGCACCGGCCATGGCGCGCACGCTGCCGTGCGCCGACATCAGCAGTTGCGGCCATTCGGCCAGCTCGGCCTGCCAGGCGCCCAGCGCGCGTTCGTGCTGTTGCGGCATGGCGCCGAGCAGGGCGGCCACGCGCTGTGGCGCGCGATGCGCGGCGGCAATGGCCACCATCGACGCCACCGGGTTGCGCTTGTGCGGCATGGCCGACGAGCCGCCCCGGCCGGGTTCGCTGGGCTCGGACACTTCGGCCACTTCGTACTGGCCCAACAGCGCGATGTCGACCGCGATCTTGCCGAGGCTGCCCGTCATGAGGCCCAGCTCGCAGCCCAGCGCCACCCATTCGTCGCGCTGCGTGTGCCACGTCGCGCCGGGGTCGCCCAGGCCCAGTTCCTTGGCCATGCGCTGGCGCACGGCCGCGCCCTGCCCCTTCATCTGCGCGAGCGTGCCGACGGCGCCGCCGAGCTGCAACTGCAGCGCGTGCTTCGCGGCCTCGCGCAGGCGCAGGCGGCTGCGCACCAGCGGCGCGGCCCAGCCGGCGCACTTGAAGCCGAAGCTGGTGACCGAAGCCGGCTGCATCAGCGTGCGCGCGAGCATGGGCGTTTCCGCATGCTCCGTGGCCAGGCGCAGCAGGGCATCGGCCGCCTTGGCCAGGTCGGCTTCGACCAGCGCTACCGCCTCGCGCGTGACCAGCGCCATCGCGCTGTCGATCACGTCCTGGCTGGTGCTGCCGAAATGCACATAAGGCGCGGCCTCGGCGTTGAAAAGGCTCACGGCCTCGCGCAGCGCCTTGACCAGCGGAATGGCGACGCTGCCGGCACGGCCGCTCTCGCGGACGATCTTGGCCACGTCGAACAGCTCGACCTTGCAGCTGCTCACGATGGAGTGCGCGGCGCTCTCGGGAATCAGCCCCTCGGCGGCCTGGGCACGCGCCAGCGCGGCCTCGAAGCGCAGCATCGCGTCGACGAACGCGCGATCGCTGAACGCGCCCAGCGTTTCGGATGTGGAGAGAAAGCCTTCGAAAATGCTCATGCGGTGACTCCGCCTTTCAATATTTCAGTTGGGCCACGGCACGCAATTCTTCTGGGGACGCCGTACCAAAGCCGAAGAACTCCAGGTACGCCGGAATCATCTCGAACAGCATGTCGGTGCCGACCTGCACCTGGCAGCCCTTGGCCTTCGCGGCCTCGAGCAGCGGCGTGTATTCGGTCTTCATCACGACCTCGCCGACGAAGGTCGAAGGATCGATGCGGTCGACATCGAAAGGCAGCGGGTCGCCCTCCTTCATGCCCAGCGGCGTGGCGTTGACGACCACGTCGTAGCCGGCCGGGTCTTTCGAGCCCGTGCTCACCTTCATCTGCGGATAGTGCTCGCGCAGCCGCGCGGCCAGCGCACCGGCCGAGGCTTCGCTCATGTCGAACAGCATCAGCTCGGCGGCGCCCGCCGCGGCAATCGACGCCGCAATGGCCGAACCCACGCCGCCGGTGCCCGACACCAGCACCCGCGTGCCCTTGAAGAGCCGACCCTTGCGCTCCACGCCGCGCACGAAGCCGGCGCCGTCGAACTGGTCGCCCAGCAGCGTGCCGTCGGGCCGCTTCAGGATCGCGTTGCAGGCGCCGGCGACGCGCGCCGTGGGCGTCACCTCGTCCACCAGCGCCATGGTCGTGACCTTGTGCGGCATCGTCACCAGCGCACCGCGCAGGTTGCTGAACTTGAAGATCTGCGGCAGCGAGGCCGCGTAGTCCTCGGGCTTCACGCCCATCGGCACCACCACCGCGTCGATGCCCTGCTTGTCGAACCAGGGGTTGTAGATCATCGGCGCCTTGAAGGCTTCGGTCGGAAAACCCAGGTGGGCGATGAGCGTTGTCTTGCCGGAAATCATGTCGAGTCTCTTGAATGGAAAAGGCGTGGCTCAGGCCACGCTGGGTGAGTGATAGCGCAGGGGCTTGGCGATTTCGCCGTGCATGGCCGGCGGATAGATGATTTCGCGCAGGAAGTCGGCGTCGGCGCGCAGCGCCTCGGCCGCTTCGGCGTGGCCGAAGTAGCGCAGGTAGTGCGGCATCTGCTGGATCAGCATCTCGAAGCCGGCCTGCGCATTGAGCCCGCGCGCGCGGGCCGCGCGCACCAGCGGCGTGGGCTGGTTGCGCAAAAGAATGTCGAACAGCGCGGCGTGGCTGTCCATGCGCGCCACGTCCACGGGCAGTGCGTCGTCCTCGACCAGCCCGAGCGGCGTGGCGTTGATGACAAGGTCGTAGCCTTCGGGGGCGTTGCTGTCGACGGCCACCACCGTGGCGTCGAAGAAGGCGTCGAGCTTGGCGGCTACGCCCGCGGCCTTGCCGGCGGCGCGGTCGAAGAACGAAATGTGCGCGGCGCCGTTCACCACGCCGCCCTCGGCCAGCGCCACGCCGATGGCTGCGGCGCTCACGCCCGCACCGAGGATCAGCACGCGCTTGCCGCGAAAGGGAATGTTGCAGTGGTCGAGCGCGCCGATCAGGCCTTCGCCGTCGAACAGGTCGCCCTCGAGCTGGTCGCCCTCGGTGCGGCGCACCACGTTCACCGAACCCGCCACGCGCCCGAAGAGCCCGCAGCCGTCGAGCAGGTCGACCACCAGCGGCTTGTGCGGCGGCGCGATCACCATGCCGCGCAGGTTGCGCGCCAGGAAGGCCGACTTGAAGAACACCGCGAAGTCACGCACCGGCACCTGCATGGGCAGCAGCACCGCGTCGATGCCGAAGCGCTCGAAGGCCGCATTGAACATGCGCGGCAGCCGCACGTTGCGAACCGGGTCGCCCGGAATCAGGTACGCCTGGGTGCTGCCGCTGATGGAATGGCTCATGTGCTTGCTTCCGTTCGTCAATCGCTCTTTTCGAGGCCGGATGGCGAGCTTTATAGTCGCTTCGGCCCAATCATGCAGGGCTGCATACCTCAAAGCGTTCGATAATCGAACTGTAAAAATCGTTAATCGTTCAAATCGAGGGTTTTTACCTGCACCGAATACCAACGCCAACCGCATCGCCGCAGGCACACTTCCGCCCATGAGCAAGGACGACTCGACACCTCCCGCAGGCCTGGACAAGCGCGACTGGATTGCCGGCCTTGAGCGCGGCGTGAGCATCATCGAGGCCTTCGACGATGCCAACCCGCGCCTCACCGCCAGCCAGGCGGGCCAGCGCACGAACATGACCCGCACCGCCGCGCGGCGCTACCTGCTCACCCTGCAGCACATGGGCTACGTGGCAAGCGACGGCAAGCTGTTCTGGCTCACGCCGCGGGTGCTGCGGCTGGGCCGCTCGTACCTGGAATCGGCCCGGCTGCCGCGCGTGGTGCAGCCTTTTCTGCAGCGCGTGGCCGCCGGCACCAACGAGATCGCCTACCTCAGCGTGATGGACGGCGACGAGGTCGTCTACATCGCGCGCAACGGCCCGAACCGCAGCATGAGCACCGGCTATGTGCTGGGCGCGCGCGTGCCGGCACAGGTCACGGCCTCGGGCATGCTGATGCTGGCGCTGCGCAGCGACGCCGAGCTGAACGAGTGGCTGGCGACCAAACAGCTGACGGTTTTCACCTCGCACACCATCGCGAGCATGGAGCGCATGAAGCTGGAGCTGGCGCGCATCCGGGCGCAGGGCTGGGCGCTGTCGGAGCAGCAGCTCGACCTGAACTCGCGCGGCATCGCGGCGCCCCTGCGCGACCGCCACGGCACGCTGGTGGGCGCGCTGAACATCACGATGCCGATGGGGCACGAGAGCTCGGAAGACGCGGTGGCGCGGGTGCTGCCCGTTCTGCGGGAGACGGCGCAGGCGATGCGCAACCTGATCTGAGGATCGCCGTGGACGCCGATGCACCGCACTCCCCCGACCGGGCAACGCTGCCGGACTGGGCCTCGCAGTCGGAGCCCGTGGAAGGCGTGCTCATCGACATCGCTTTCATCGTGGAGGCCTCGTTCTACTACGGCCCCTCGTCGAACATCTCGCGCGAGCAATGGCAGGACATGCGCGAGCCGCTTTACCAGCCGGCCATACCGGGTGCGGCACAGGGCTTCGTGCTGTCGGCCGACTGCGTCGGCCATGAGGAAGAGCTCTGCCGCCACTACCGCGACCTGCTCGCCAAAGCCGCGCACCACGGCAAGGACCTGGCAGACAGCACCAGTTTCTGGAGCAGGCCGGTCGTCCATGCACCAGGCCGCTTTCTGCTGAGCTTTCCGTGGCACGACCGCTTCAGCGAGGGGCGGGCCTTCATCGAATCGTTGGCGGCAGGTACGCCGGGCAAAGTGTTCTCCGACTATGAGCAAGGCTGGTACTTCGACCTGCGGCTGCACGACGGCATGCTGTACCTGCGCGACGACGACCCGGACGAGGGCAAGACCTTCCACAACCTGCGCTTTGCATACGCGCCTGTGCGCGCGCAGGTGGAACCCGTGCTTGCGCGCGTGGAGCGCCTGATCGCCAGGCTCGCGGGCGAATTCGGCCGGGACTACTGGACGGGCGGCGACTGACAGCATTCCGACAGCATCCGCCGGGCAGGATGCGCGCTTTCAATACCAAAGCGCTGGAGACACAAGCCCATGTCCGACCTGTTCCCGAACCACACACACCTGAACCGCCGCCACTGGCTCCAGGCCGGCGGCGCCCTCGGCCTGGGCGGCCTGCTGCCCTCGCTGGCCTCGGCGCAGGACGCCTGGCCCAGCAAGTCGATCCGCTTCGTCGTGCCCTTCGCGCCCGGCGGCAGCTCGGAAATCGTCGCGCGCTCCACCGCCGCCGAGCTCTCGCGCACGCTGGGCCAGAGCGTGTTCGTCGACAACAAGCCCGGCGCGGCCGGCAACATCGCGATGAGCGAAGTGGCGCGCAGCACCGACCAGCACACGATCATCCTGGGCCACATCGGCACGCTGGCGGTCAACCCGTACATCTTCGCCAAGCTGCCCTACGACGCGAACAAGGACTTCAAGCCCGTGAGCCTGCTGGCCAAGGTGCCCAGCCTGTACGTGGTGCACCCGGACGTGCCGGCCAAGAACCTCAAGGAGTTCATCGCGTACGCCAAGTCGAAGCCGGGCAAGCTCAGCTACGGCTCGGCCGGCAACGGCAGCGCGGGGCACCTGGCCTTCGAGTACCTGAAGATGACGGCCGACGTGTTCATGCTGCATGTGCCCTACCGCGGCACCGGGCCGATGGTGACGGACCTGCTCTCGGGCCGGCTCGACGCGTCGGCCATTGGCGCGGCGGCGATCATTCCGTTCATCAAGGCCGGCAAGGTGCGCTGCATCGCGACCGGCTCGGCCAAGCGCCTGGCGCAGCTGCCCGACGTGCCGACCGTGGCCGAGCAAGGCTTCCCCGGCTTCGAGATGACGCAGTGGTACGGCATGCTGGCGCCCGCCAACATCACGCCCGCGCAGATGGCCAAACTCTCGGCCGAGACGATGAAGGCGGTGAAGTCGCCCGACTCGATGCAGCGGCTGACGGCCGATGCGGCCGAAGCCGTGGGCGGCACGCCGGAGCAGTTCGCGCAGTTCATTGCAGCGGAACAAGCACGCTGGCAAAAGGTGATCGCAAGGGCAAACATCAAGCCGGATTGATTGGCAAACCCCCAGGCTTCGCGCACTTCGTGTCGCTGCGCCAACCCCCTTGCAGGGGGCAACACCTGCGGCCCGGCAAAGCCAGTTCCGCGGTGTTTCCCGAAAATATCCGGCCCTACTAGGATCGGCTGATGCGCATCCTTCTTGCCGAAGACGAACACACCCTGGGCACCTGGCTCTGCAAGGCGCTGGAGCACGCGGGCATCCAGGTCGAATGGGTGGACGACGGGCGTCTGGCCGACCGGGCGCTTCAGCAGCGCGACCACGATGCGCTGGTGCTCGACCTGGGCCTGCCCGGGCTCGACGGGCACACGGTGCTGCAACGCCTGCGCGAGCGCGACCAGCGCCTGCCCGCGCTGATCCTGACGGCGCGCGACTCGCTGAGCGAGCGCGTGGCCTCGCTCAACGCGGGCGCGGACGACTTCCTCGCCAAGCCCTTCGCGCTGGCCGAACTCGAGGCGCGGCTGCATGCGCTGGTGCGCCGCGCGCGCGGCGTGGAGCATCCGCGGCTGGCCTGCGGGCCGCTGGTGTACGACGGCGCGCGCCGGCACTTCACGCTGGGCGGCGAGGCGCTCGCGCTGTCGCCGCGCGAACTGGCAGTGCTGCGCGTGCTGGTGCAGCGCAGCGGCGAGCCGCTGTCGAAGCAGCAGATCCTGGAGCGCGTGTTCTCCGACGACGAGGAGGTGCATCCCGAAGCGGTGGAAGTCTTCGTCTACCGGCTGCGCAAGCGGCTGGACGGCAGCGGCGTGCGCATCGTCACCCTGCGCGGGCTGGGCTATGTGCTGGAAGCAGACTAGGTGGGCATGCCGTCGTTGCGGCTGAATGCACGCCTGCGGCGCGCCAGCCTGTGGCAGCGCCTTGCGCTGCTGCTGTTTCCCGCGCTGCTGGTCGTGACCGGGCTGGAGCTGTGGATGACGCGGCACGACGCGCTGGCCGCCGCCAACGCGGCCTACGACCGCTCGCTGCTGGGCGCGCTCAAGTCCATCGACGCCAACATCTCGACCGCGTCGGGCGGCCTCTCGGTCGAGCTGCCGTACACGATGCTCGAGTTCTTCGAGCTCACGGCGAGCGGCCAGGTGTTCTTCAGGGTGTCGACCTCCGACGGGCTGGTCGAGTTGGGCAGCGCCGACCTGCCCGCGCCGCCGGTCGCGCTGAAGATGGGCACGCCGGTCTTCTACGACGCCACCTACTTCGGCGAAGCGGTGCGGCTGGCCGCCTACCGCCGCGACCTCGACCGCGCGCCGGCCGGCAGCACGGGCCGCAGCGTGCTGGTGCAGGTGGGAGAAAGCACGCGCTCGCGGCAGGCGTTCACCGCGCGCCTGGTGCGCAGCGCGGCGCTGCGCGACGGACTGGTGCTGGCCATGCTGCTGTGCGGCACCGCCGTGGCGCTGGCCGCGGCGCTGCGCCCGCTGTCGCGGCTGGCGCGCGAAGTGCAGGCGCGCACGCCCGATGACCTCACGCGCATCGCCGAGGCCGACCTGCCCGCCGAGGTGCGCCCGCTGGTCGCCGCGGTCAACCAGCAGATGTCGCGCACGCAAGACCTGGTGACGCAGCAGCGCCAGTTCCTCGACGACGCCTCGCACCAGTTGCGCACCCACCTCACCACGCTGCAGATGCAGGCCGACTACGCCCGGCGCGAGCAGGACCCGGCGCAGATCCAGCTCGCGCTCGACGCGCTGGCCACCGAGATCGGCCGCGCGACGCGCAGCGCGCAGCAGTTGCTGGCGCTGGGACGCAGCGACACGGTGTCGGTCGAGCCGGCCGGCTTCGACATGGCGGCGCTGCTGCGCGAGGTGGCGGTCGACCTGCTGCCGCTGGCGCGCGCCAAGCGCATCGACCTGGGCATTCACTCGCCCACGCCGGAGTTCATCGCCGTCGCCGACCGCGGGCTGATGCGAGAGGCGCTGAGCAACCTCGTGACCAATGCCATCGCCTACACGCCTGCAGAGGGCACGATCACGCTGTTCGCGGCCGGCGACGCGGCGGGCTGGAGCCTCAACGTCGAGGACGACGGGCCCGGCTTGAACGAAGATGAGCGCGCCGCGCTGGGCCAGCGCTTTCGCCGTGGCGCGCGCGCCGGCAAGGGCGGCTTCGGGCTCGGCCTGGCCATTGCGCGCTCCATCGCGCAGCGGCACCATGGCGAGCTGCGGCTGGAGGCACGCGAGACCGGGCCGGGCCTGCATGCGATCATCTGGTGGCCTCGTCCGGCGGCGCACTGACCAGCCGGCACCACACCATGCCCGCGCCCCTTCACGCCAACCGCCGCCACGCCCTGCGCGCGCTGTCCGCGCTGCTGTTGCCCGCGAGCCTGCGCGCGGCGGCGGCCGATGACCCCTCCCTCGAAGCCGCCGACTGCGTGATCCCCGCCAAGGCCGGCGGCGGCTTCGCGCTGACCTGCGCGCTCTCACGCGACGCGCTGCAGGCCGTGCGCCCCGCGCGCCCGCCACTGTCCCAGCGCTATCTGCCGGGCGGCATCGGCGCGGTCGCGTTCGACCGCATCGCCACCGGCAAGCTCGGCGGGCCCGGCACGCTGGTCGCGTTCTCGAGCGGCTCGCTGCTCAACCTGGCACAGGGCCGCTTCGGTCCGCATCCGCCTTCGGCCGTGCGCTGGATCGCCACGCTCGGCACCGACTACGGGGTGATCGCCGTTCACCGCGACTCGCCGTACAAGCGCCTGCAGGACCTGATCGCCGCGCTGCGCCAAGACCCGTCGCGCATCGCCTTCGGCGCGGGCGGCACGGTCGGCAGCCAGGACTGGGTGAAGGCGGCGCTGCTGGTGCGCGCCGCGGGGCGCGACCACAAGGCGATGCGCTTCGTGTCCTTCGAGGGCGGTGGCGACGCGCTGGGTGCGCTGCAGGGCAAGCATGTCGACGCCTTTCCCGGCGATGCGGCAGAGGCGCTGCAGGCCATTGCGGGCGGTGCGGCCGTGCGGCTGCTCGCGGTGCTGTCGGAAGAACGGCTCGGCGGCGCGCTCACCGGCGTGCCGACCGCGCGCGAGCAAGGCGTCGATCTGGTCTGGCCGACGGTGCGCGGCCTGTACCTCAGTGCGGACGTGCCCGAGGCCGCCGTGCGCGCCTGGACCGCCGCCTTCCGCGAAGCAAGCGCCGCGCCGGGCTTTGCCGCGTTGCGCGAGCGAAATGGGCTGTATCCCTTCGCGCTCACCGGCGCCGCGCTGGACGACTACGTGCAAGCGCAGATCGCCGCCTACCGCAAACTGGCCGACGGACTCGGCCTGCGCCGCTGGCCGTCGTGAACACGGGCAAGATGGCGGCATGACCGAAGACGCCATCACTGACTACCTGATCGACATGCTGGCCGGCGGCCACTTCCAGATCGCCGACGACAACACCTTCTTCTTCCACGACGGGGACAACAAGTTTCCCTTTGCCACGATCGTGACGAAGGACAGCGAGTTCGACGGCGGCTCGAAGCTCGACCGCCCCGGCGTGTTCCGCCTGAACTTCGGCGTGGGCAAGGAGCGCTTCCGCGCGCTCTTCGGCGAAACACCGGCAGCCATCGGCCCGGCCGCGCCGGACACGCTGATGCCACACCCCGTGTACGCAAGGATGCACTGGGTGAGCGTGATCTCCCCCAGCGCAAAGACCTTCGAGAAAGTGAAGCCGCTGCTCGCCGAGGCGCTGGCCCTGGCAAGAGCGCGCGAGGCGGGCTAGGCCGCTTTCAGGAACACGTCGTGGTCCGGCGCGAAGTTGGCGTGCAGCGGCAACATCGCGCCGCCCAGCGCACAGGCTTGCGCACCTGCCCTGCCCCCGTGCAGCCGCGGGCGCCACAGGCCTTCCCAGTTGCAGCGGTCCAGCGCGGCGCGCGTGCGCTCCAGCAGGGCCTGCAGCAGCAGGCGTGACATCGACCCGTCCATCACCACATCGGCGAGGTCGAGCATGGCGGCGCCATTCACGATGGCGTGCGCGAGCGCCTGCGATGCGTTGTCCAGCCAGGCCTGCGTGGCGGCTGCGAAAGGCGCCTGCAACGCGCGGTCGTCATAGGCGGCCATCGCGTCCAGGCCCTCGCCCGCCAGGCGCTGCTCCAGCTCCCAAAGCGAGGCCTGCGCCACGAGCTGCGCCGGCAGCCCGCTGCCGCCGGGCGGCTGCATGGGCAGCGACGCCAGCGCGCCTGCATTGCCGTGCGCACCCGTGTGCAGGTGCGAGTTGATGACAAGCCCGCCGCCCACGAAGGTGTCGACGAAGATGTAGAGAAAGCTCTTCAGGTCATGCCCGCGCCCACCCACCAGCTCTGCCACGCAGGCAGCCACGGTGTCGCGCGCAAAGCTCACCGGCACGTCGGTGCGCGCACGCACCTCGGCCGCCAGGTCCATCTGGTTCCACAGGTCGGCCTGCGCCTTCGAAAGGCCCAGCGTGCGGTGCCAGCCGCCGAGCTGGAACGGCGCGGCCAGCCCCACGCCCACGTTGCGCACGGCCAGCGGCCCCAGGCCGTCGCGCAGACGGTGGATGTGCTGCGCAATCGCTGGCAGCAGCTCGTCGACGTCGGGAAAGTCGTAGTGCACGAGGTGTCGTTCGCGCACTTGCGTGGTGAAGTCGATCAGCAGCCACTCGGCGCCGCGCCGGCCGACCTTGATGCCGATGGAGAAAGCGCCGTCGGGGTTCAGCGCCAGCGGCACCGAAGGCTGGCCGATGCGTCCGCGCACGCGGTTCTGCTTGACGATGAGCCCGTCTTCCTCCAGCCGCGCGGTGATGAGCCCGATGGTCTGCGCGCTCAGCCCCGTGAGCCGCGCAAGGTCGGCCTTGGGCAGGCTCGCATGGACGCGCAGCGCCTGCAGCACCGTGCGTTCGTTGAACTGGCGCATGCCGACCTGGTTGGAGCCGCGCAGCCGCAGCAGGTCGGGCATGTGCGCGGCAGTGTCCGCATCAGGCATGCGCCTCCGCTGGCAACTGGTCGGCGGTCATGGCGCCGGTCATCACGGCGACGGTGTCGCTCATGCTGATCTTCTTCGGGTCGAGCACGGCCGCGCGCTTGCCCAGCCGCGCCACGTGAATGCGGTCGGCCACCTCGAACACGTGCGGCATGTTGTGGCTGATGAGCACCACGGGCAGGCCCCGGTCGCGCACGCGGCGGATCAGCTCCAGCACCATGTTGCCCTCCTTCACGCCGAGCGCGGCGGTGGGCTCGTCCATGATGACCACGTGCCGCGCGAAGGCCGCGCTGCGCGCCACCGCCACGCACTGCCGCTGGCCGCCCGAGAGCGTTTCGACCGCCTGCGTCATCGACTGGATGCCGACCTTCAGGTCGGCCATGCGCGCCGTGCTCTCGCTCAGCATCTTCTTCTTGTCGAGCATGCGCAGCACGTTGCCCATGAAGCCGGGGCGGCGCAGCTCGCGGCCGAGGAACAGGTTCTCGTAGATCGTCATGGCCGGGGCCACGGCCAGGTCTTGATAGACCGTCTCGATGCCGGCGCGGCGCGCGTCCAGCGGGTTGCGGAAGTTCACCGGCTTGCCGTCGAGCAGGATCTGCCCTTCGTCGGGCACCACCGCGCCCGACAGCGCCTTGATGAGCGACGACTTGCCCGCGCCGTTGTCGCCGATCACCGCGAGGATTTCTCCTTCGCGCAGCTCGAAGTCGACACCGTCGAGCGCCGTGACCTGGCCGTAGCGCTTTACCAGGCCCTTGGCCTGCATCACGATCTTGGGGTTTGCAACGGCGTTCATCAACGGGCTCCCCGGCGCGAGAGTTGGTCGGCAGCCACCGCCAAAATCACCAGCACGCCCGTCACCAGCACCTGGTAGATCGACGACACGCCCATCAGCGTGAGGCCGTTGCGGAACACGCCCACAATCAGCACGCCGATCAGCGAACCCAGCACGATGCCGCGCCCGCCGAACAGGCTGGTACCGCCGAGCACCACCGCCGTGATGGCGTCGAGGTTCTCGGTCTGGCCCGCGTTCGGGTCACCCACGCCGGTGCGCGCCACCGACAGCAGCGATGCGATGCCGTAGAGCACGCCCGCCGCCACGTACACGCCCAGCAGCACGCGCTGCGTCGGAATGCCGACCAGCCGCGTGGCCTCGGCGTTGTTGCCCACCGCATAGATGTGCCGCCCCGCCGCCGTCTCGCGCAGCACGAACCAGGCGAGCGCATAGAGCGCCACCATCAGCACCGAGCCCCACGCGACCTCGGCATTGCCGATGTTGAAGGTGGTGCCCAGGCCGGTGAGGCCGCCGGGCAGGTCGGTGATGGTCTGCGACGACGAATACAGCTGCGTGATCGCGAAGGCGATGTTCAGCGTGCCCAGCGTCACGATGAAAGGCGGCAGCTTGATGCGCGTTACCAGCAGGCCGTTGAGCAGGCCGAACAGCGTCGTCACGCCGATGCCGCACAGGATGGCCAGCGGCGCCGGCATGCCCAGTTCGGTGGCGAACTTGCTCATGATGATCCCGCCCAGCGCCATCACCATGCCGCACGACAGGTCGATGCCCGCCGTGAGGATGATCAGCGTCTGGCCGATGGCGATGACGCCGACCACCATCACCTGCTGCAGGATCAGCGAGAGATTGCCGCCCGTCAGAAAGCGGTCGGACTGGGTCGCAAAGAAGATGCATGCGCCAAGCAGGGCCAGCCACGGCCCGAGGGCGCCCCACGGAATGTGGTGCGTTGAAGACTTCGCCATCTAGAGGTTCCGCCGTTTACTTCTTGCCCCAGCACAGCTCGGTGCCGGTCTTGGTGTCCTTGCTGTCGACGCCCGCCACGCTCTTGCCGGCGATCAGCGTCACGCCGGTGTCGACGTAGCCCGATGCCTTCTTGCCCGTCTTGGCGAATTCCACGCCCGCGGCCACGCCCATGGCAGCCATCTTCAGCGGGTATTGCTGCGAGGTCGCGGCGATGATGCCGGCGGCCGTGTCCTTGATGCCCTGGCAGCCCCCATCGACCGACACGATCATCACGCCCTTCTCCTTGCCGGCGCGCTTGAGCGCGTTGTAGGCACCGGCGGCGGCGGGCTCGTTGATCGTGTAGACGAGGTTCACCTCGGGCGCCTTCTGCAGGCAGTTTTCCATCACCGTCTGCGCCTTGGCCTGGTCGCCGTAGCTGTCGGCCATGCAGACGATCTCGGGCGACTTCGACAGTTCGTTCGACTTGGCGTCGTTGGCCGGCAGGCCGAAGCCCTTCATGAAACCGTTGTGGCGCTGCGCGCCCACAGGGTGGCCCGGCAGCAGGTCGAGCGCGACGATCTTCGCCGGCTTGCCCGCCATCGCGGCCTTGGCGTATTCGCCGATCAGCACGCCGGCCGTGTAGTTGTTGGTGGCGAACAGTGCGTCGGTGGCATCCGGCGGATCCGCCGGGCTGTCGAGCGCGATCACCATCACGCCCTTGTCGCGCGCCTTCTTGATCGCCGGCACGATCGCCTTGGCATCGCTCGGCGTGATCAGGATGGTCTTGGCGCCGGCCGCGATCATGTTTTCCATCGCCGTGATCTGGCCCGCGTTGTCGCCGTCGGCCTTGCCCGCGCCGGAGAGCAGCTTGGCACCGAGCTTCTTGGCTTCTTCCTGCGCGCCTTCCTTCATCTTGACGAAGAAGGGGTTGGTTTCGGTCTTGGTGACGAGGCCGATGACCGGCTGGTCGGCGGCGAAGGCGCCGCTGGCGGCAACGAGGGACATGGCCGCGATGGCCAGGATGGTGCGGGGGCTGCTGCTGGGCATGGTGTGTCTCCTTGAGCGGGCGCTGGGCGATGCGCCCTGCGGTTTTGGATCCGGATCGCTGGCCTTGAAGGCGGGCGTCCGGGCGCAAGGGGACTATCGGGCAGAGGGGCGACTAAATCAAGGCGATTTAGTTATCGGAAACCCGGAGATGCCTATGCGATGCCGCGCTCGGATGTGCACGCGCTGGACTAACAAGGGCAAAGCAGATGGGTCCGCACGTGGGCGAGGAAATCCATACCGATACTTAGATCGAATTTCTTCAAAAGGAAAAGATAGAACGGAATTGGAGTTGGATCTTCTTGAGTGTCAGGATCCCACTCCTCATCGTGCAAGCAAAATATGGCACAGCGGATTAAAGCAGCCTGGGAAGGATCTTCTCGCTGCAGATGATCAAAAATACCCAAAAGTTTGATTCGCGCATTTTTTATTTCCTCATCGCTGTCGATCGCATAAAAATTGAAAGCCACTAATTTGAGATTTTCATTGAGCAGTAGTTCTATCCCATCCGAATCCAAAAATCTCTTACTCCACTCGCGAGAAATTATAAAGAGCAAAAAACTCGCGCACGCCGATTTCATACGGGCAGAGGACACTTGACTCTCTATCAATTGAAGCTCGATGACATCAAGAGACTCTAGTTCGTGATCGCTGAATGGGCCTGTCACTTTATCTTCCGTTTCGGGGTTGGTGATTGAGGCAACGCTTGACAGAATATTTCAAAATTTTTTCAATAAGACCAAGAGCCACGTCTTGGAGAAAGCACTCCGTGAGTCCGTAAAATCTGACAGCATCACTCAAAAATCCAAACGATAGGATTAAGTCTTCCCCATATGAATCAGCAATAGCAACCTTAAAAATCCGATCGAATTTCCACCGGCATTTTCGTCTCCGCCTCCAAAGGCTTGGCATCTCTTCGCCCATTCAACGGCAAAAGCGCCCCTGCCCTCTCCCGCACTCCAAAACCCAATTCACCAACTCTTTTCAAATGAGCCAGCAGAATTTCTATTCAACCATACTCAACCCAAAATTGCAGCACAAAATTTTAAGATAATTTACCGCATAAATCTACCCTTCAAAAGTCGACAGATCAGAAAAAATCTCCTCGTCCAAAAATCAACTCGCGGCCTGTCGACCGCCATCAGAAATTGCCCCTAAAATCAGCAAGAGTCAGAGGCCGGCAGAATCGAAATCTCAAACAAGCCGACTTTATTTTTCGACCCGGCCACCAGATAAGTTCAATTTCGAATTAGCCTCATCGAAACTCAATTCCGATAAAAACATTAAATCCTTCGAGTCCAATGCACCGAAAAATCTAGACTTTCCATTCGACGCCCAAACTCCGCTTACTCGATAATGTTCACCCACAAAATAACGAATATTTTGCCGCAGGACTTCATTGTCTAATTCCTGGTAAATATTTTGAATAATTTTCAAAATTCTGGAGGCATTATCAGGAGAAAGCAGGTCCACATCACCATAGAACCCATGCGCGGGAAGAGAGCTCCCCCAGCGCACCATGATGTGAACACAAGCATCGATAACATCATCAACCTCGATTTTCGACCGATCCGATCTGTGCCTTATGCAGGACTCAAGATAACTGCAAACAGATGCCTCTGGCAATATGTATTCATCATCGGAAATCGAGCCAGCGCGTTCTCTTAGCTTCAAATTTTTTTCCAAAATTACAGAAGCATCTATGCCTGAGATGTTTTGAGGCCGTACCCACACAAATGGCCCAGCACCCTCATCCCTCGATATCAATTCATCGATGGAAATCGGAACCGAAATAGCCGAAACAAGAAAACCGTATTCACTCGTCATTTCATGGCGTCTTCATAGGAGTGCTCAGGGCATGCTGCAAGCGTCCGACATATGGATCGGCAAGGTCATGCAATTTCCTTTTGTCGCAATCCGACATATCATAAGAGTTATCTACGCTTCTAAGTTCTTTTTTCAAACGCCCCAATATATCGCTTCCCTTTTGGGTATGCCATTTCCCTCCAGTCGGCAACCCCGTTGTTCTTTCATTCACTATTGCGCCCGACACACCGCCAGGGATTTGAGGATTGGAGTTCGTGTGCCCTGCATCAGCATAGTCATGCTGAGCGATGAGTGCTTCGATCCGGGCGCGTTTTTCCGCATAGATTGCAGCGCCATTGATCGGGCACTGGGGTTTCTTTGCGCTCAGCCCCAGGGGGTCGACCCACTCCGTCGGATTGAGGCTATATGCGTGTGTGTTGATCCCTCCTAGCAATCCCATCAGGTCACGAGACAAAAACCGTCCGAGGCTTGGCTCGTAGTACCGATACCTGTTGTAATGCAGCCCCGTCTCTTCATCCCAATACTGCCCCTGAAACCGAATCGGATTCCTGAACCCCGCTCTTCTCCCAGCCTCGCTGATCGCCTCCCGCGCCTCCCCCCACGCCTTGTACTGCGCCGACCAGGCAATGCTTCCCTCATGGTCCGTCAGTTCCTGCGGCGTGCCCAGATGGTCGCACTGATAGAACGCCATCTCCCTTCTGTCGAACGCTCGCGGCACCTGCCTCTGCTCGCCGTTCCACAACGGATCCTGCTCGATGTCGTAGACGCCGCCATTGGCTTCCATCAACGCCTTCGCATCCGTCGTCTCGCTCAGCGCCATCGCGCGCGCCTGGCGCACCTGCACCAGCGGCACGAACGAGTTCGCCTCGTGGATGTAGTGCACGCTCCAGCCGTGCTCGCCACCTTCCTCCATCGCTGACTTGCTCTGAGTACTCTCGAACGCGAGCACGTCGCCGTCCCAGCCGAACAGTGTCGTGGTCTCGCCAGAACTCTTGGAGAGCCGACGACCCAGCGCGTCGTAGCTGAAGGAGGTGGTGATGCCGCGCTGGTCGGTCGCCGCCGTCATGCGGTTGAAGCCGTCCCATGCGAAGACGGTGCGCCAGCCGTGGCGCACCCGCTCGGTCATGTTGCCGCGTTCGTCGTAGCGGTAGCTGGTGCCGGCGTAGTTCTTCAGCAGGTTGTCCAGCAACTTGTTGGCAGGGTGCCTGAGCGGGTCGTTGGTCGCCGGCGGGTCGACGATGTTGCCTGCCGGGTCGAATGCAAATGTCTCGCGCCCCACTCGGCTGTTGGCCTCCAGCAGACGGCCCACCGGGTCGTAGCGGTAGCTCAGGTTGCCTCGGCGGCTGTCGCCGATGCCAATCAGCTGGCCGGCCTTGTCGTAGCTGTAGCGGCGCTGAATGCCTGTGGTCGATTCGATGGCGCCGGGGCTGGTGCGCGAGATCTGCTGCTCGAGAAGCCGACCTGCCGGGTCGTACTTCTGCCGCTGGCTCAGGCCGTTGCCCTGCTCGCGTGCGACCTCGCGGTGCAGGTCGTCGCGCTCGAAGCCCAGGACGTCCTGGCCGTCGATCATCAGGCCGTGCACGTGGCCTGAGCCGTATGTCAGCCATTGGATTACGTGCCCGTCGGGCCGCACGGTGGCGATGCGCTGGTTGAGTTCGTCGTAGCGGTGCTGCCAGACAGCCGTGCGCTTGCGCTGCAGGTAGTGGTGATGCTCGCGCGTCAGGTTGCCGGCCGGGTCGTAGAACCATTGCAGGCGCGCGTCGCTGTTGGTCGCCTCCAGCAGTCGGCCGTTGCGGTCGTAGGCGAAGCGTTCGGATTGGCCACCGGCGCGGCGTTCGCTCAAGCGGCCTAGTGGATCGAATTCGAGTTCGGTGCGGTGGCCCGCCTCGATCACTTCGGCGAGCACGCCCGTGGTCTCTTCGTGCACGTACTGCGTGGCCTTGCGGTCGAAGCCGGTTTCTTCCAGCAGGCGGCCCACCGGGTCGTAGCGAAAGTCGTATCGGCTGCCGTTCTCGTTTTGCAGTTCTGTCAGGCGGCCCAGAAGGTCCCAGTGGTATTTGAGCGAGCGGCCCGCGGCGTCGGTGCGGCCGGCGATCAGGCCGGCGCGCGTGTAGCTGTAGCGCGTGGCGCGCCCCAGCGCGTCGGTGTGCTTCAGCAGCCGGCCTTCGGCATCGTGCTCGAACTGCTCGCTCGTCTGGTCGGGCAGCACGATTTCTTCGAGCTGGCCGGCAGCGTAGCGATATCCGGTCGCGTTGCCGGCGGCGTCGGCAGCCTTGGTGAGCCGGCCTCGTTCGTCGTACTCCCAGCGGCTGGTCTTTGCGGAGCAGTCGGTGTAGCTGAGCAGTTGGCCCGATGCGGAGTAGGCGAGCGTCTTCACGCCGCCCTTCGCATCGGTGATGCGCACGGGCCTGCCGGCCTTGTCATAGGCGTACTCGGTCTTGTGCCCCAGCGGATCGATCTCTTCGGTGAGATGGCCCTGCGCGTCGTAGTCGCGCTTCCACACGCCGCCCTCCGCATCGCGGATGCCCGTCAGGCGGTGCAGCCCGTCGTACTCGTAGTGCACCCGGCTGCCGTCCGCGCGCGTGTGCGTCTGCAGGTTGCCGTCGGCGTCGTACGTGTAGTCGTCGGTCGTGCCGTCGGTATGCACGTGGCGCGTGACGTTCTTCGCGTCATCGCGGAAGAACCACTCCTGCAGCCCGTCCGGGTGGATGATGCGGTAGGTGTAGCCCTGGATGTCGTAGTAGTGCCAGGTCTCCCCGCCCAGCGCATCGGTCACATAGGTCAGCCGGATGTTCCTGTCCCACTCCAGTTTCAGCGCGAAGCTGCCGTCGTCGGACCACTCGCGCACGGCCTTGGCGTCGGGGCCGGTGCCGTCGTACTCCAGGTTCATGCCCCGGCCGGTGCGGTCGGTGTAGCGGGACACGAGGTGGTGGCTGTAGGTGTAGCGCCAGCTCGCGCCGTCCTCGTCCTGCGCGGCGACGAGGTCGCGCTGCGCGTCGTGCGTGTAGGCGGCCAATTGACGCACGACCTGGCCGTCCTTGAGCTCCCACAGCGACTGGATGAGTCCGGTCTGCGCATCGGGCTTGGTGCCCACGTGCGCCATGACGGCCTCGCCGTGCTTGCTGATGATGTCGCTGAGCACGCGCTCGCCCGTCTCTGCAATGACGTGGTCGTAGCGCAGGCCGATGGCCATGCCGTCCTTCGCCTGCTGGGCGACAAGGCGGAAGTGGGGCTGCTTGCCGTCGACGTACTCGTAGATCTCGCGCCAATCGCTCTGCTCGCCTTCGGGCAAGGGCTTGCCGAAGTCCAGCTCCAGCAGGCTCTCGCTCAGGCGCGAGACGCGGACTTCCTCGATCGCGTCGAAGTAGCTCTGGCCAACTGCCAGAACCGGATACGCATGGCTGCGGCCGTCGGCGGCGTGGTGGAGCAGGCTGGGCTGGCCCTGGCGTGTGCCTCGCGCGGGCGTGGTGATGTCCACGCGCATGCTGTAGGGGGTGATCCAGCGAGCACCGAGGCTGCCATGGTCGAAGGCATCGAGGTCGCTGGCGTAGGTGCGCGCCCATTCGATCGGCAGCGGTGCTGCGAGCACGAAGTCGGTGTGGGTGAAGCTCTCGTTGCCTGTGGCAAGGCTGATGGAAGCCCCTTTGCGTGCCGGCGCGGGGCAGTTCTTGCAGCCTGCGGTCCCTTGTGCACCGGCTTGCTTGTTGATGTGACCGAGCTGCGTCCCGGGATTTTCTTTTTCTGCCTTGGCTCCCGCCTGCGGAGCCACGATCGCCGCGCGCTGGCCTTTCCTCTTCAGCAGCGCGTCCCGCAGCTTGTGCAGCAGCCACATGATGCTGGCCTGCGACTCCTTGTCCGCCAGCCTCGAGAGCTGCCCACGCAGCTGCTGCTTGAAGTCCAGCATCTGCCCGATCACGCCGTTGACCCTGCTCGCGACGCCATCGGGCAACTGGCTCGCCGCCGCCTTCGCCACGTAGTTCGCCGACTGCTTGGTGTAGCGCACCGCCGTGCCCCACATCCGGTTCCACGTGCTCTGCGTCTTCGGGTCGTGCACCTTGGTCTCCGGCGACGCCGGCGTGCCCACCGTGAACAGGTCCTTCTGGCCCAGCACCCGGCGCATCACGTCCACCAGGTTGTCGATGATCTTGTCGGCCAGGTCCGCGCAGCTCTTGAGGATGCCGTCGAGCTTGGCGATCGCCCCATCGATGAACTTGTCCAGTTCGCCCATGATGGTGGCGTTCAGGTGCCCCACCAGCGTGGTGACGATCGCCTCGC
>NZ_JARVTD010000008.1:0-99108 GCF_030208835.1 Variovorax sp. efr-133-TYG-130
ACAGCCCAGAAAACCCCAGTCAAGCAATTGACTGGGGTTTTTTGCTTTGGGGCGAATGAACCTGATTGCAAACAGCGTTGTTCTAAAAAATAAGCAGAAACAAAAAAAGCCTGATGGACTCGCGTCCACCGGGCTTTTTTATTTAAGCGCTGATGCTAATCAGGCAGCCAGGCGCTGCTCGATCGCAGCCTTCGTCTGCGGCAATTCCTTGGGCAGATGATGCTCCAGCTGCTTGAACAGCTCTGAATGCAGCTTCAATTCGGCTTCCCAAGCTGCCTTGTCGATGCTGGTCACCGTCGCAAACTGCTCGGCGCTGAAGTCCAGGCCCGTCCAGTTCAGATCTTCATAGCGCGGGCTCACGCCGGTGATGTGCTCGACGCCGTCCTGCTTGTTGCCTTCGACGCGATCGATCATCCACTTCAGGACGCGCATGTTCTCGCCATAACCGGGCCACACGAACTTGCCGTCCGCGCCCTTGCGGAACCAGTTGGTCGTGTAGATCTTGGGCAGCTTGGCGCCAGAGGCTTCCAGCTTCTTGCCCAAGTCGAGCCAGTGCTGGAAGTAGTCGCTCATGTTGTAGCCCATGAACGGCAGCATCGCGAAGGGGTCGCGGCGCACGACGCCTTGCTGGCCGGCGGCGGCGGCGGTCGTTTCCGAGCCCATGGTCGCTGCCATGTACACGCCCTCGACCCAGTTGCGGGCCTCGGTGACCAGAGGCACGGTGGTCGAGCGGCGGCCGCCGAAGATGAAGGCGTCGATGGTCACGCCCTTCGGATCGTCCCAAGCCTCGTCGAGTGCGGGATTATTGGTGGCCGCCACGGTGAAGCGGGCGTTCGGATGAGCGGCCTTGGCGCCGGTTTCCTTGGCGATCTGCGGCGTCCAGTCCTTGCCCTGCCAGTCGATCAGGTGCGCCGGCAGCGCCTTGCCCGGTGCGTCCTGCTCCATGCCTTCCCACCACACGTCGCCGTCGTCCGTCAGCGCGACGTTGGTGAAGATCACGCCGTCGTCGAGGCTGCGCATGCAGTTCGGGTTCGTCAGCATGTTGGTGCCGGGGGCAACGCCGAAATAGCCAGCTTCCGGATTGATGGCACGCAGCGAGCCATCGGCTTGCGGCTTGATCCAGGCGATGTCGTCGCCGATGGTCGTGACCTTCCAGCCTTCGAAACCGGCCGGGGGCACGAGCATCGAGAAATTCGTCTTGCCGCACGCGCTAGGGAATGCGGCCGCCACGTGGTATTTCTTGCCCTCGGGATTGGTCACGCCCAGGATCAGCATGTGTTCGGCCAGCCAGCCTTCGTCGCGGCCCATGTTCGAGGCGATGCGCAGCGCGAAGCACTTCTTGCCCAGAAGTGCGTTGCCGCCGTAGCCGGAGCCGTAGCTCCAGATCTCGCGCGTCTCGGGATAGTGGACGATGTACTTGGTCTTGTTGCAGGGCCAGGAGACATCCTTCTGGCCAGCTTCGAGCGGTGCGCCGACGGTGTGCACGCAAGGCACGAATTCACCGTCGGTGCCCAGCACGTCGTAAACGGCCTTGCCCATGCGGGTCATGATGCGCATGTTGACCGCCACATAGGGCGAGTCGGACAGCTCGATGCCGATGTGCGCAATGGGCGAGCCCAGCGGACCCATGCTGAACGGCACGACATACATCGTGCGGCCCTTCATGCAGCCGTCGAACAGCGGTTGAAGAGTCGCGCGCATCTCGGCGGGCGCCATCCAGTTGTTGGTCGGGCCGGCATTCTCTTTCTGCGCGGAGCAGATGTAGGTCCGATCTTCGACGCGCGCCACGTCGCTCGGATCCGAGATCGCGAGGAACGAGTTGGGGCGCTTGACCGGATTGAGCTTCTTGAACGTGCCTGCATCGACCAGCTGCTGGCAGAGGCGGTCGTATTCTTCCTTGCTGCCGTCGCACCAATGGATGGCTTCGGGTTTGCACAGCGCGGCCATATCGGCCACCCAGGCGATCAGCTTGGCGTTCTTGACGTATGAGGGCGCCTGAATGGTGAGGCCCTTCATCGTGGGTGCGTTCATCGGAAAATCTCCTAAGTTGAAAAATCGTCTTTCCGAACGGGGCGCCGTACCTGCTCAGGCACGGAGGTCCGTTTGAGAAAACGTTTCGCTTCGGGAGACTGCGTCAACGCGGGCCGCACCGCCCGCGGACAAAAGCGGCAATGACTGTCAGCGTCAGGCCATGTACACCGCGATAGACGCCAGCAGCAGCATCAGCACGCCGCCGGCCAGCGGAAGCACCAGCGGCATCAGGTGAACGACCGATTCGACGGCGTCCTTTTCGACGGCAGCGCTGTGGCTGGGCTCGACGGGAGTTGGGTTGGACATCGGGAAGTACCTCGAAGACTCGAATTGACAGACTGAGGGCCATTTTACCGGCGGGTCGCCCTGAACGGCTCTAGGGGCTTCCGAGCCCCCACCGCAGTTCTTGCCGGGGGAGGGTCAATGCTGCTCCTCCGCCTCGAAGCCCGCATCCCTCAGCGCTGTGAGCACGCTTGCCAGGTGCGCGCGTCCACGGGTCTGCAGCACCAGCTCGATGTCGACGTTCTGGGCCGCCAGCATCGTGAACGCGCGCTGGTGATGAACCTCGTCGACGTTAGCGCCCGCTTCCGCCACAGTGGCTGTGATCTGGGCCAGCGAGCCGGGCACATCGCGCGCACTCACGCGCACGCGCGCCAGCCGCCCGGCCCGGACCATGCCTCGTTCGATGATGGCCGCGAGCAGCAGCGGATCGATGTTGCCGCCGGACAGGACCAGCCCCACGCGCTTGCCCTTGAAGCGCTCCGGATGCCGGATCAGCGCCGCCAGCCCCGCCGCGCCGGCCCCCTCGACCAGCGTCTTTTCGATCTCCAGCAGCATCAGGACGCCCTGCTCGATGTCGCCCTCGTCCACCAGCAGCAGGTCGTCGACCTTGCTCGCGATGATTTCCCGGGTCAGCACACCCGGCGTGCCGACCGCGATGCCCTCGGCGATCGTGCTCTTGCCCTGCGCATGATGCGTACCCTTGACCGCGTTGACCATAGCCGGAAAACGCGTGGTCTGCACGCCGACGATCTCGATGCCGGGCTCGCGCTCGCGTGCCGCCACCGCCATGCCGGCGATCAGCCCGCCGCCGCCGACGGCCACCACCAGGGTGTCGAGATCGGGCACCGCGTCGAGCATCTCGAGCGCCACGGTGCCCTGTCCCGCGATGATCGCCTCGTCGTCGTAGGGATGGACGAAGGTCAGTCCTTCGCGCGCCGCAAGCTCCAGGGCATGGGCGCGGGCCGCATCGAGGGTGTCGCCGTGAAGAACCACCTCCGCGCCGAAGCCGCGCGTGCGCTCGATCTTCACGCCGGGGGTGAAGCGCGGCATCACGATGAGCGCGCGCAGGCCGAGCCGCTGCGCGTGATAGGCCACACCCTGCGCATGGTTGCCGGCAGACATGGCGATCACTCCCCGTGTACCGTTCTCGGACAGATCGACCAGCTTGTTGCACGCACCACGTTCCTTGAACGACGATGTGAACTGCAGGTTCTCGAACTTCAGGAACACCTGGGCGCCGACGATCTCCGACAGCGTGCGCGATTCGACGCAGGGCGTATCGAGCACCTGGCCTTGCAGGCGCGCCGCGGCGCGCTGGATTTCTTCGATTCCGACCATGGCGCGCATTGTGGCTGGAATCGCACCATGAGGGTTTTTACCGTTTGCTGGTCTTCCCGAAGCCAAAAGTCTGCGTTATGGTCTCTCCGAGATTTTCCTCGTTGGAGGTTGCCTGATGGCGAAGCGTGCGGGTGTCGATGTGGTGGCTGCTGCGGTGCGCGGGCAGGCATTGCCGTCGCCCGGCCTAAAGGAGGCGCCGGTGCTCGAGCTCATGTGCTCGCACTTCGTGCTGACGCTCGCTGCCAAGCAGGGGCCGCGCTTCAACGTGCGGCGCGACATCAACGGCCTGCTGTCGCTCACGGGCCGGCACCTGGTGTGGCCCGCGGCAGTGCTGCAGCGGCTGCGCGAATTCCTCGGGCGGCGCTGCGCCGGCAACGAGGCATGGAAGGGCGTCGAAGACTTCGACGGCCGCACGCTGCTGGAACGCCACGGCGTGTGGCGCGGTCCGTACGAAGAGGGCACGTTGTTCTTCTACCTCGATGAATACGCCAAGGACCAGCCCAAGGACCTGCTCTCGGTGCTGGCCGTCACGCGCGACTGGCTCACGCATGCACTGCGCAAGCAGTCGACATTGGTCGAGAAGAACATCGACGCGCTCGCGGGCCTGCTTCAGCTCAACAAGGCCGAGCGTGCGCTGCTGCTGTACGGCACGCTCGCGCGCTACCAGCGCGACCTGCGTTCGCTGCTGGTCGAGTTCAAGGTCAACAACGCCCCCGAGGCCTATGCCGCCATCGCCGACATCGCGGGCGTGAATGCGAGCGAAGTCGGCGAGGCGCTGCGCGCGGGTTCGCGGCTCGAACGCATCGGCCTCGTCGAAAACCTCATCTCCGAGCACAACATCACCGACCTCGCCGACCTCATGAAGGTCAGCGAGAAGCTGCCGCCGGTGCTCATGCGCGAGTACCGCGACCACAACGAGCTGATGGCCGTGTTCACGCGGCCCTCGGCCAAGAGCGCGCTGACGCCGCACGACTTCTCGTTCGTGCAGGAAGACGCGCAGATGCTCGTCACGCTGCTGCGCGCCGCCGTCGCGCGCAAGGAGCCCGGCGTCAACGTGCTGCTCTACGGCCCCCCGGGCACCGGCAAGACCGAGCTGGCCAAGGTCGTCGCACAAGCGGCGGGGCTGGAGCTCTTCGAAGTCGAATACGCCGACCGCGACGGCAACTCGCTCAGCGGGCGCGACCGCTACCGCTCGCTGCAGATCGCGCAGGTGTTCCTCAAGGGCAGCGCGCAGGCGGCCTTGCTGTTCGACGAGGTCGAGGACGTCTTCCCGCCCATCAGCACGGAGGCTGCGCAGTTCATGGCGCGCGCGGAGCAGATTCCCGCGCCCACCAGCGGCAGCGTCAGCGGCAAGGCCTGGGTCAACCAGATCCTCGAGGCCAACCCCGTGCCCACGCTGTGGGTCACCAACCGCATCGAGCAGATCGATCCGGCTTTCCGTCGCCGCTTTGCCTACCACCTAGAACTCAAGTCGCCGCCGCCCGGCGCGCGCGAGCAGCTCGTGAAGAAGACGCTCGAAGGCGTGGTCGTGTCCGAGGCCTTCACCGCCAAGCTGGCCGAGCGCAAGGGCCTCACGCCCGCGCAGATCCGCACCGCCGTGCGCTTCGCAGGGCTCGCGAAGACCGACGACGCCTCCGTCGAGGCGCTCATCGAGCGCCAGCTGCGCAATGCCGACCTCGCGCTCGGCACGCTCGACACCGGCCGCGGCGAGCGCCGCAGCGTCACCACCTACGACCTCGACATGCTCAATGTCGAAACCCGCTTCGAGATACCGCGCATCGTCCAGGCGCTGAAGGCGCGCGGCCACGGCACGCTGTGCTTCTACGGCGCGCCCGGCACCGGCAAGACCGCGCTGGCCGAACACATCGCCAAGGCCCTGGCCCGGCCGCTCATCATCAAGCAGGC
The DNA here is from genome assembly GCF_030208835.1 of Variovorax sp. efr-133-TYG-130. Lineage (NCBI taxonomy): Bacteria > Pseudomonadati > Pseudomonadota > Betaproteobacteria > Burkholderiales > Comamonadaceae > Variovorax > Variovorax sp. efr-133-TYG-130. The sequence continues at coordinate 5,557 of NZ_JARVTD010000008.1, forward strand.
CAGCGACCTCATGAGCAAGTACGTCGGCGAGACCGAGCAGAACATGGCCGCCATGTTCCGCGAGGCCGAGAACGAAAAGGCCGTGCTGCTGCTCGACGAGGCCGACAGCTTCCTGCAGGACCGCCGAGGCGCGCAGCGCACCTACGAGGTCACCGAGGTCAACGAGATGCTGCAGGGAATGGAGCGCTTCAACGGCGTCTTCGTCTGCACCACCAACCTGCTCGAGCGGCTCGACCAGGCGGCGCTGCGGCGCTTCACCTTCAAGATCAAGTTCATGCCGCTTACCTCCGCGCAGCGCGAACGCATGTTCGTGACCGAGGCGCTGGCGGGCGATGCCGGGCGCATCACGGGCGCCATGCAGGCGCGGCTCGCGCAATTGACACAGCTGTGCCCAGGGGATTTCGCGGCGGTGAAACGGCAGACCGATATTCTCGCGACCGAGTTCTCCGCGGACGAATTCCTCGACCAGCTCGAGGCCGAGCACCGCATCAAGCCCGAAGTGCGCGAGTCCCGCGGCATGGGCTTCCTGCAGTAGCCGCGGACGGCGGATAGAAGAACCGGGTTCGAAACCCGCAGGAGCGCTTGGAAGGCGAGCCTTCGCCCTCCAAGCGGAACACCCGTCCGCCGGCGCGGACACGAGGAGGAGCAGCAGATGGAATTTCGCAAGGTCGACGTGCGGCGCTCGCCGCGGTCAGGGGCGTGGGCGGCATGTGCGGCGCTTGCGGCGGCTTGCCTCGTGGCAGCCTGCGGCGGGGGAGGCGGAGGAGGTGGCGGCGGCGGCGGCGGCTTGCCGATCGGTCTCGTGCCCGTTGCCACGCCCCCCGTCACCACGCCGCCCGCCAGCAACAGCACGGGCATCGTGCCATCGTCATCGGTCGCCGGCCTCTGCGCCGCGCCGCGCACCGGCACCAATCCGGAGACCGGCCGGGCCTATCCCGACAGCGCCGGCTCCCTGGACAACGAGAAGAGCTGGGTGCGCGCCTGGATCGACGAGACCTACCTCTGGTACAGCGAAGTGCCGGCCACGCTCAAGGCTTCCGACTACGCCACGCCCGTCGCATGGTTCAACGTGCTCAAGACGCCACTCACCACGTCGTCGGGCAGGCCCAAGGACCGCTTCCACTTCGTGTACGACACCGAGGCATACCGCCAGCTCTCGCAGGGCGGCGTGTCGGTCAGCTACGGCGCGGAGTTCGTTTCCATCGCCACCAGCCCGCCGCGCGAACTGCGCGTGGTCCTCGTCGAGCCCGGCTCGCCTGCCGACCTCGCCGGGCTTAAGCGCGGCGCCAGGCTGCTGAGCGTGGACGGCGTCGATTTCGTCAATGCGACCGGAGCCGCCAACGCCGCCACGATCAACAACGCGCTCTCGCCGAAGACCGTGGGCGAGTCGCACAACTTCACGTTCAAGCTGGGCAGCGATCCTGCCGTTTCCTACAACCTGAAAGCGGCCAACGTCACGAGCACGCCGGTGCAGAACGTCAAGTCCATCGACGTGGGCGGCGGCAACCACGTGGGCTACATGCTGTTCAACGACCACATCACGACGTCCGAGCAGCAGCTCATCGACGCGGTGAACTTTCTCAAGACCGGGCCGGGCATCCAGGACCTCGTGCTCGACATGCGCTACAACGGCGGCGGCCAGCTCGCCATTGCCAGCCGGCTGGCCTACATGATCGCCGCGCCGTCGGCCACGGCGGGCAAGACCTTCGAGCTGCTGACCTTCAACGACAAGAACCCGTTCCGCCTCTCGGTGGCGCAGAGCCTGATGCCGTTCTACAGCACCAGCCGCATCGGCGCGGCGCTGCCGTCGCTCGGCCTGTCGCGGGTGACCGTGCTGACCAGCCCCGACACCTGCTCGGCCAGCGAGTCGGTCATCAACAGCCTGCGCGGCGTGGGTGTGACGGTCAACCTCGTCGGCGGCACCACCTGCGGCAAGCCCTACGGCTTCTACCCGCAGGACAACTGCGGCACCACCTACTTCGCGATCCAGGTCAAGGGCGTGAACCAGCAGGGCTTCGGCGACTACGGCGACGGCTTCGCGCCCAACTGCGCCGTGGCCGACGACTACGACCACCAGCTCGGCGACCCGAACGAAGCCCGGCTGGCCGCGGCCCTCGCGCTGCGCAGCGGAGGCTCCTGCCCCGTGCCGATGGCCAAGGCCATGGCGCGCGGCATGGAGAAGGCCGAGCCGGCCGAAGCCGAGACGCCTTTCCTGATCGACCAGTCGCCGCTGCGCCGCAACCGCCTGCTCGACTTCGCCCCCAGCCCGGGCTGACCTTCCACCCCGCCTCGCGGAAAACCCTGAGCCGGAGCGCTTGCCACGCTGCCGGCTTGCGCCCTAAAGTTTGGCAAACGTTTGCGCAAACCTTTGCGAAACGTTTGTATTTCAGATTTTCTCGACTGAAAACCAAACGCTTAGGAGAAGCAGATGCGCAAATGGATCGGGACGATGTTCATCGTCGTCATCGCGGTGCTGGCTGGTTGCGGTGGTGGCGGCGGGGGAGGCGGAGGCATCGGCCTCGGCCCGGGCTTCGGTGGCATGCCCGCGCCCACCGCGCAGAAGATCATCATCGACAGCGACTACAACACCATGAGCGACGACGGCCAGCTCGGCGTCATGGCCGCGCAGCTGCAGGCGCAGGGCAAGGTGCAGGTCATGGGCATCAGCGTGGTTTCGGGCAACCAGTGGCTCAGGCAGGGCGTGGCCGATGCGCTGAAGTCGGTCGAGCGGCTCGGCGTGGGCGAGCGCATCGGCGTCTACGTGGGAGCCAACTACGCGCTCAACCACACCTATGCCGACGTGCAGGCCGAGCTGGCCGCGGGTGCCGGCGGCGACGGCTACCTGGGCGCCTGGGGCGGACCGGAGCCCAGGACCGACGCCGACCTCAAGCCCTCGCCCGACGGCTTTGCCACCCACACCGTGGCGCAGCGCAAGGGCGCGGTCGATTTCATCGTCGACACGGTGAAGGCCAACCCCGGCGAGATCACCATCCTGGCCATCGGCCCGCTCACCAACATCGCGCTCGCGGTCAAGCAGAACCCGGAGATCGTGCCGCTCATCAAGCAGATCATCTACATGGGCGGCGCCATCGACGTGCCGGGCAACACCACCAAGGCGGCGGAATTCAACTGGTGGTTCGACCCCGACGCCGCGCAGTTCGTGGTGCGCCTGCCGATCCCGCAGGTGGTGGTGCCGCTGGACGTGACCGACACCGTGTTCCTCACCAAGCCCATCTACGACCGCATCGCGCACCCGGCCAAGCCCACGGCCGTGACCGACGTGTTCCAGAAGCTCAACGGCTATGGCTTCGACGGCAAGAACGGCTTCGAGACCAATCCGAACTACACCCAGAACATCTGGGACACCCTCACGCTGGCCTACCTGATCGACCCGAGCTACGCCACCCAGACGGTCGACCGCTACGTCGACGTGATCGCCAGGCCCGGCGCGCCCGACAACGGCCGCTCCATCGGCTATTCCTCGCAGCCTTCAGGCCCCACGCTGCAGAAGATGACGGTGGTGAAGAAGTTCGACAACGCGCGCTTCTTCGAGCTCTATGTCGACCTGCTGACGCGGCCGGTACCCATCACGCTGCCGGCGGCGAACTGAACGGTTCCATAAGCCACACTTATCCAAACACAACCGGGAGATACCTTCCAGGCAGGCGCCGTCCTTCGGATACTCGCCCACGTCCGCAACCTCGCGGACGCACAACGATTCCACCAGAGACAACGCCGTGCCCTCCGCCGCCATCACCGCCGTCGACAGCCATGCCCATGTGTTCGTGCGCGGCCTGCCCCTGGCGGCGACGCGCCGGCATGCGCCCGACTACGACGCCACGCTGGATGAATATCTCGGGTTTCTCGATGCGCACGGCGTCTCGCACGGCGTGCTGGTGCAGCCCAGCTTTCTCGGCACCGACAACCGCTTCCTGATCGACGCGCTGCATGCGTGCCCGGAGCGCCTGCGCGGCGTTGCCGTGGTCGACCCGGGGGTGGATGACGCCACGCTGCAGGCGATGGCCGCCGCCGGTGTCTGCGGCATCCGCCTCAACCTCGTGGGCATGCCGCTGCCCGATTTCTCGCAGCCCGGCTGGCGGCGGCTCTTCGCCCGCGTGCGCGCATTGGACTGGCATGTGGAGCTGCACCGCGAATCGCGCGACCTGCCTCTGGCCGCGCAAGCCGTGCTCGACGCCGGCTGCGCGCTGGTGGTGGACCACTTCGGCCGGCCCGCATCGGCGCCTGCATCTTCCGACGAAGGCTTTGCCTGGCTGCTCGATGCCGCGGCCTGCGGGCGCGTCTGGGTGAAGCTCTCGGCCGCCTATCGCAACTGGCCCGTGGCCTCCGAAGCCGCCGCCGCCCGCGATGCCGCCCAGGCGCTGCTGAAGGCCTTCGGCCCCGATCGCCTGGTGTGGGGCAGCGACTGGCCGCACACCCAGCACCGCGAGATTGCCGACTACGCCGCCGCCCATGCGGCGCTGGCCGACTGGGTGCCCGACGCCGCCGCGCGGCGCCGCATCCTGGTCGAGACGCCCGCCAGGTTGTTCAAGTTCAAGACAGGAGACATCGACAAATGACCAACGAAATTCCGCGCGCGCGACTGCTGCGCGCCATTCCCCTCGCCCTCGCGGGCGCGGCCCTGTTGCTGAGCGGCATCTGCGCCCATGCCGAGACATGGCCTTCCAAGCCGGTGCGGCTGGTCGTCAGCTATCCGCCGGGCGGCACGGTCGAAGCGGTGGCGCGCATCGTCGCGCCCAAGCTGTCGGTGAAGCTGGGCCAGCCGGTGGCGATCGACAACCGCGGCGGTGCCGGTGGCGCCATCGGCGGCGACCTCGTCGCCAAGAGCGCGCCCGACGGCTACACCGTGCTGCTCGACGCCTCCAACCATGCGCAGAACCCGGCGCTGCGCAAGATGCCCTTCGACACCCTGCGCGAACTGGCGCCGGTGTCGCTGCTGGTGAGGGTGCCCAACGTGCTGGTGGTGAACCCGTCGGCGCCGATCAAGAGCGTGGCCGACCTGATCGCGCAGGCCAGGGCGAAGCCGGGCGCCATCAACTACGCCTCGTCGGGCAACGGCTCGGCGCAGCATCTGGCGGGCGAGCTGTTCGCCTCGATGGCCGGCGTGCAGATGACGCACGTGGCCTACAAGGGCGGCGGTCCCGCGCTCACCGACGTGATGTCGGGGCATGTGCCGGTGTTCTTCGCCAGCCTGGCTTCGAGCCTGCCCTTCATCAAGGACGGCAAGCTGCGCCCGCTGGCCGTGACCGGCAAGGCGCGCGCGCCGGCCCTGCCGCAGCTGCCCACCGTGGCCGAGGCCGGCCTGCCCGGCTACGAGGTCTACGAATGGAACGCGGTGTTCGTGCCGGCGGGCACGCCCGCGCCTGTGGCCGAACGGCTCTCGAAGGAGTTCGCGGCCACGCTCAAGGACCCCGAGGTGCGCAGCCGGCTCGAAGCGCTGGGCGCCGAGGTGATCGGCTCCAGCCCCGCCGAACTCGACGGCTTCCGCCGCGCCGAGATCGCCAAGTGGACCAAGCTCGCGAAGGACAACAGGATCCAGATGGATTGACGTCAGCCGCGCAGCATCGCCGCGAATGCATCGGCAAAGGTCGGCCGCGAGCGCGCCAGCCACAGCGCCGACAGTTCGAAGGGCGGCAAGCCCGCGCCGTCGCGCACCTCGGCATAGCGCACGCCCTCGTGCCGCAGCGCGCGCACCGAGCGCGGCAGCAGCGACCAGCCCAGCCCCGCCGCCACGCATGACAGCACCGTCAGCGTGCGGTTGGCGTCCTGCACCACCCGCGTCTCGTGGCCGGCGCGGCGCAGCGCACCCAGCAGCTGCGCGCGCAGGGCGGGAATCTGCTGCTCCGGGAACCACACCAGCCCGTGCCGCGCGATGTCGGCGAGCGACACGCAGCCGTCCGCGTCCAGCGGCCATGCGGCCGGCAGCGCGGCGATCAGCGACTCCTCGCCCAGCCGCAGCTCGTGCACCCGGGCCGACACCGACACCGGCGGATGCAGCAGCGCGATGTCGATGCGCCCGCCCTCCAGCGCCGCCACCTGCTCGGCATTGCTCATCTCGCGCAGCACCACGTCGAGTTGCGGATGCCCGGCGCGCAGCCGGCGCAGCGCGTTCGGCAGCACCTCGTAGACCGCGTGCGTCACGAAGCCGATCGTGAGCCGGCCCGCGCGCCCGGCGCCCATTGCGCGTGCGCGCTCGGCGGCCGTGTCGCCGTAGGCCAGGCTGGCGCGCATGTCGTCGATGACGGCCAGGCCCGCGTCGGTCAGCGCGGCGCCGCGGCGCGAGCGCGTGAACAGCCGCGTGCCGAGTTCCTGCTCCAGCCGGTTCAGCGTCTGCGTGAGTGCCGGCTGTGCCAGGCCCAGCCGCTCGGCCGCCTTGGTGAGACTGCCGGCTTCGGCAATCGCGACGACGCAGCGCATCTGCCGGGTGTCCAAGGCGGCGCTCTCTTTTGCGTCAGAACGCTTCGCAGACCCGCAGCACTTCGGACCCGTAGGCCTCGAGCTTCTTGGTGCCGATCCCGCTGATGCCCTGCAGGTCTTCGAGCGTCGCCGGCGCGCGCTCGGCAATGGCCGCCAGCGTGGCGTCGTGGAAGATCACGTAGGCCGGCAGGTTGTGTTCCTTCGCCACCTCGGCACGCCAGGCCTTGAGCGCCTCGAAGCGCTTCTTGCCGGTGTCGTCGAGCTTGGCGGCGGCGGGCGAGGGCGCGCCCTTGACGGTCTTCTCGCGCCGGGACTTGCGCTCCGCCGGCGACGACACCGATTCGCGCAGCGTCACCTGCGCCTCGCCCTTGAGCACGGCGCGCGAGCCTTCGGTGAGCTTCAGCGTGTTGAACGCCTCCGCGTCCACCGCCAGCGCGCCGGTGGCGATCAGCTGGCGCAGCACGCCGCGCAGCTGCACCTCGCTGAACTCCGCGCCGATGCCGAAGGTACTGACCCGCTCGTGCCCGAACTGCTTGACCTTCTCGGTGGCCTTGCCGCGCAGGATGTCCATGATGTGCCCCGCGCCGAAGCTGATGCCGCTCAGCTGCTGCACGCGGTAGATGGTGCTCAGCAGCTTGCGCGCGGCATCGGTGCCGTCCCACACCTGCGGCGGGTTCAGGCAGTTGTCGCAGTTGCCGCAGGGCGTGCTCTTCTCGCCGAAGTAGCCCAGCAGGCGCACGCGGCGGCAGTCGCTGGCCTCGGCCAGCGAGAGCAGCGCGTCGAGCTTGCCGCGCATCACCTGCTTGAACTCTTCGCCGGCGGGGCTCTCGTCGATCATGCGGCGCTGGTTCACCACGTCCTGCAGGCCGTAGGCCATCCAGGCGTCGGCCGGGCCGCCGTCGCGGCCGGCGCGGCCGGTTTCCTGGTAGTAGCCCTCGATGTTCTTCGGCATGTCGAGGTGGCCGACGAAGCGCACGTCGGGCTTGTCGATGCCCATGCCGAAGGCGATGGTCGCGACCATCACGATGCCTTCCTCGCGCAGGAAGCGGTCCTGGTGCTTCTGGCGCACCGCCGCGTCCAGGCCCGCGTGATAGGGCAGGGCGTTGATGCCCGCGTCGCGCAGCGTCACCGCCACGTCTTCCACCCGCTTGCGCGACTGGCAATAGACCACGCCGGCGTCGCCTTCGTGCTCGCGCTCGATGAAGCGCAGCAGCTGCGTGGTGGCGTCTTTCTTCTCGACGATGGTGTAGCGGATGTTCGGCCGGTCGAAGCTGGAGACGAACTGGCGCGCCTCTTCCAGCTGCAGCCGCTCGACGATGTCGGCCCGCGTGAGCGCGTCGGCCGTGGCCGTGAGCGCGATGCGCGGCACGCCCGCATAGCGCTCGTGCAGCACGGTGAGCGCGCGGTACTCGGGGCGGAAGTCGTGGCCCCACTGGCTCACGCAATGCGCCTCGTCGATGGCGAAGAGCGACAGCTTGCCGCGCTCCTTGAGCGAATCGAGCTGCGACAGGAAGCGCGGCGTGTTCACCCGCTCGGGCGCCGCGTACAGCAGCGTGATTTCGCCGCGCAGCATGCGGCGCTCCACGTCCTGCGTTTCTTCCCAGTCGAGCGTGGAATTGAGAAAGGCCGCGCTCACGCCGGCCTCGTGCAGCGCGCCCACCTGGTCGTGCATGAGCGCGATCAGCGGCGACACCACGATCGCCACGCCTTGCCCCGCGCGCTGCCTGGCGATGGCGGGAATCTGGTAGCACAGCGACTTGCCGCCGCCGGTGGGCATCAGCACCAGCGCGTCGCCGCCGCCCACCACGTGGTCGACGATGTCCTGCTGGGCCCCCCGGAACTGCGAATAGCCGAAGACCTCGTGGAGGATGTCGGCGGGAGCGCTGCTGCCGGAGGCGTCGATGGGGCGGGGAGCGAGAGAGGACACAGGCGGGGGAGTGAGGGGCGGAAAGTGGCTGAGGGGCGCGGGCCGTCGATTGTCCCCCAGTGGCACCCGAGTGGCCGTGGCACGAGGTTTGCAATGGTCGCCCCCGTCCCGCGCTCTTTCTTGTCTAGACAGCAAATCGGTGCATTTCCCAAGGGAGTGCACCAAAAATGACCTTCCGGGTTATCCTGTATATACAAGTTGGGGCGCTTGGCAACAATGCGAGGCGCGCGCAGCCCGGTCATCCGGCCCGCCGCCGAGCCTTTTTCCAAAGAACAGACCCAGGAGTACCCATGGTCAAGAAGACGGTAGTTGTGAAAGTCGCTTCGCTGCTGGCAGCAGGTGCATGTGCAGCGGGCATGGCCGGAACGGCCGCCGCCCAGGAAACGAAGATTGCGCTCGGCATGTCGGGCTGGACCGGCTTCGCGCCGCTCTCGCTGGCCGACAAGGCCGGCATCTTCAAGAAGAACGGGCTCGACGTCGAACTCAAGATGATCCCGCAGAAGGACCGCCACCTGGCGCTGGCCTCCGGCGCCATCCAGTGCGCGGCCACCACGGTGGAAACGCACGTGGCCTGGAACGCCAACGGCGTGCCCATCGTGCAGATCTTCCAGATGGACAAGTCCTATGGCGCCGACGGCCTTGCGGTGCGCGGCGACGTCAGCAAGTTCTCCGACCTCAAGGGCAAGACCATCGGCGTGGACGCACCCGGCACCGCGCCCTACTTCGGCCTGGCCTGGATGCTCAGCAAGAACGGCATGACGCTGAAGGACGTGAAGACCACCACGCTGTCGCCGCAGGCTTCGGCCCAGGCTTTCGTGGCCGGCCAGAACGACGCCGCCATGACCTACGAGCCGTACCTCTCGACCGTGCGCGCCAACCCCGCCGCCGGCAAGATCCTGGCCACCACGCTCGACTACCCGATGGTGATGGACACCGTCGGCTGCGCGCCCACCTGGCTCAAGGCCAATGCCAAGGCTGCCGCCGCGCTCACCAAGTCGTACTTCGACGCGCTGGACATGATCAAGGCAGAGCCCGAGAAGTCGAACGAACTCATGGGCTCCGCCGTGAAGCAGAGCGGCGAGCAGTTCGCCAAGTCGTCGGCCTTCCTGCGCTGGCAGGACAAGGCGGCCAACCAGAAGTTCTTTGCGGGCGAGCTCACCAGCTTCATGAAGGAGGCCACGCCCATCCTTCTGGAAGCCGGCGTGATCCGCAAGGCGCCTGAAGATCTGTCCGTGACCTTCGATGCAAGCTTCGTCAAGTAAGGCCATGCCGCAGATGGCGCAGGCGCCGTCCGCTGCCGTGCCGGTGCCCGCGCGCCGCCGCGCGCTCGCGCCGCTCGAACCCATCGGCACGCGTGCGCGCGTGCTGCTGGGGCTCGCGTTCTTCGTCGTCTTCGTGCTGGTGTGGGCCGTGGCCACGCTCGGCGGCTTCGTGCCGCCGACCTTCCTGGCGAGCCCGCCGACCATGGTCAAGGAAGGCTGGCTGCTCTTCACCGAGTACGGCTTCATCGGCGACATCGGCATGACCGTGTGGCGCGTGTTCGGCGGCTTCCTGCTGGCGGCCGTGTTCGCGGTGCCGCTGGGCATTGCCATGGGCACATGGAAAACGGTGGAAGCCTTCTTCGAGCCCTTCGTCTCGTTCTGCCGCTACCTGCCGGCCTCGGCCTTCATTCCGCTGCTCATCCTGTGGGCGGGCCTGGGCGAAATGCAGAAGCTGCTGGTGATCTTCATCGGCTCGTTCTTCCAGATCGTGCTGATGGTGGCCGTCACCGTGGGCGGCGCGCGGCGCGACCTCGTCGAAGCGGCCTACACGCTGGGCGCCAACAGCCGCGGCATCGTGGCGCGCGTGCTCATTCCGGGCGCCGCGCCGGGCATCGCGGAAACTCTGCGCCTGGTGCTGGGCTGGGCGTGGACCTACGTGATCGTGGCGGAGCTGATCGGCTCCTCGTCGGGCATCGGCCACATGATCACCGACAGCCAGGCGCTGCTGAACACCGGCCAGATCATCTTCGGGATCATCGTGATCGGCGTCATCGGCCTGTTGTCCGACTTCGCCTTCAAGGCATTGAACCGCCGTCTGTTCGCATGGGCCGCACTGTGAAGAACCAACTTTCCATCCAGGGCGTCTCGCGCGTCTTCACCGGCAGCAAGGGCCAGCGCACGCAGGCGCTGCAGCCGATCGACTTCGAGGTGAAGGAGAACGACTTCGTCACCATCCTCGGCCCATCGGGTTGCGGCAAGTCGACGCTGCTGCGCATCGTCGCGGGGCTCGACTTCCCGACCACCGGCCAGGTGCTGCTCGACGGCCAGCGCATCGAAGGCCCGGGCGCCGATCGCGGCGTGGTGTTCCAGAGCTACACGCTGTTCCCGTGGCTCACGGTGGCGCAGAACATCCGCTTCGGCCTGCGCGAGCGCGGCATGAGCGAGGCCGAGCAGAAGGAGCGCAGCGAGTTCTTCATCGCCAAGGTCGGGCTGCGCGGCTTCGAGCACCATTTTCCGAAGCAGCTTTCGGGCGGCATGCAGCAGCGCACGGCGATTGCGCGCGCGCTGGCCAACGACCCCAAGATGCTGCTGCTCGACGAGCCTTTCGGCGCGCTCGACAACCAGACGCGCGTGCTGATGCAGGAGTTGCTGCTGGGCATCTGGGAGTCGGCGCAGAAGACGGTGCTGTTCGTCACGCACGACATCGACGAAGCCATCTTCATGGCCAACCGCGTGGCGGTGTTCAGCGCGCGGCCGGGGCGCATCAAGACGGAGATCGCGGTCGACTTCCCGCATCCGCGCAGCTACACGATCAAGACGTCGCCGGAGTTCATGGAAATCAAGGCGCGGCTGACGGAAGAGATCCGCGCCGAGTCGATGGCTGCGGCCGAGCACTGACATGAACCTTGGCTTTTCTGTTCTTCGCGTTGTGTGTGGGAGGCGCTGTTCGGGGCGCGCTCACGCCGACGGGGTGCCTTGCTCCGCGAATGTCCCCCGGCCTTCGGCCTCCTCCTTTATTTCGCTGCGCAAGGCACCCCATCGTCGTGATCGTTCAGAGCCGTCGTTGATCGGCCGGCACCAGAGCCGCGCCCTGTGCACACGCCCCGAACAGCAGCCGAAAGCGCAAAGATGAAGCGCGACCTCCCAACCCTCGCGCTCTACGCGCAAGTCAAGGATCACATCTCCCGCAAGATCCAGGACGGCACCTGGCCGCCCGGCCACCGCCTGCCTTCGGAGCATGAACTGGTCGCGCAGTTCGGCATGGCGCGCATGACGGTGAACCGCGCGCTGCGCGAACTGGTGGAGCAGGGCCGCATCGTGCGCGTGGCGGGCGTCGGCAGCTTCGTGGCCGAGAACAAGCCGCAGTCCACGCTGCTGCAGATCGCCAACATCGCCAGCGAGATCCGCCAGCGCGGGCACGACTACCGCTGCGAAATGATCGAGGTCGAACGCATCGCCGCTTCGCCCGACGTGGCCGCATGGCTCGACCTGCGCGCGGGGGACTCGGTGTTCCACAGCGCCTGCCTGCACCTGGAGAACGAAACGCCGGTGCAGCTCGAAGAGCGCTACGTCAATCCGCAGGTCGTGCCCGACTACCTCGAGCAGGACTTCAGCGCCATGCCGCCCAGCGAGTACCTGGTGCGCAACGTGCCCTTCGACCAGATCGAACACGTCGTCGATGCTGTATTGCCCAACGCCGAACAGGCCGGCCGGCTCGCGATGGCGCCCACCGACCCCTGCCTGCTGCTGACGCGCCGCACCTGGATACGCAACACGCCCGTGACCTGGGTGCGCTGCCTGCATCCCGCCTCGCGCTACAGCCTGGGCAGCCGCTTCAAGGCCGACGGCAACCCGAGCTTCGGCTAGTTTTTTTCGTCCTCGAAGACCTACGTTTTCTCTCGCAACCACTTGTATAGACAGGTTCACATGCCAAGCAAACACACCGCCCATCCAGATGCCACCTTGACCCTCACGCCCGGCAAGGTCGACCTTGCGACGCTGCGTCGCATCCAGGCCGGCGGCGTGCGGCTTGCGCTCGACCCGTCGGTGCGCGACGGCATGCTGCGTGCAGAGGCCGCCGTGCGCCACATCGTCGAGAACGACCAGGTCGTCTACGGCATCAACACCGGCTTCGGCAAGCTCGCGAGCACGCGCATCGGCAATGACCACCTGGCCGAACTGCAGCGCAACCTGGTGCTGTCGCACAGCGTGGGCACGGGCGAGCCGCTGGCTGCGCCCGTCGTGCGCATGATCCTCGCGACCAAGGCGGTGAGCCTGGCGCGCGGTCATTCGGGCGTGCGGCCCGCGCTGGTCGATGCGCTGCTGGCCCTGTTCAACGCGGGCGTCACGCCGAGCATTCCGTGCAAGGGCTCGGTCGGCGCGTCCGGCGACCTCGCGCCGCTCGCGCACATGGCCTGCGTGCTGATCGGCGAAGGCCAGGCGACGCTGGCAGACGGCAAGCTCGTCGGCGGTGCCGAGGCGATGCGCAGCATCGGCCTCGAACCCTTCGTGCTCGGCCCCAAAGAAGGACTGGCGCTGCTCAACGGCACGCAGGTGTCGACCGCGCTGGCGCTGGCCGGCCTGTTCGGCGCGGAAGACGTGTTCGCCTCGGCGCTGATGTCGGGCGCGCTGTCGCTCGAGGCCATCCAGGGTTCGATCAAGCCCTTCGATGCGCGCATCCACGCCGCGCGCGGCCAGCCGGGCCAGATCGCTGTAGCTGCTGCGGTGCGCACGCTGCTCGAGGGCAGCGAGATCGTGCCGTCGCACGCCGACTGCGGCCGCGTGCAAGACCCGTATTCCGTGCGCTGCATTCCGCAGGTCATGGGCGCGTGCCTCGACAACCTCGCGCATGCCGCGCGCGTGCTGGTGATCGAAGCCAACGCCGCATCGGACAACCCGCTGGTCTTCACCGACACGGGCGAGGTCATCTCGGGCGGCAACTTCCACGCCGAGCCCGTCGCCTTCGCGGCCGACATCATTGCGCTGGCCGTGAGCGAAGTCGGCGCGATCGCCGAGCGCCGGCTTGCGCTGCTGCTCGACAGCGGCTTGTCGGGCCTGCCGCCGTTCCTGGTGCGCGACGGCGGCCTCAACTCGGGTTTCATGATCGCGCAGGTCACGGCCGCGGCGCTGGCCTCGGAGAACAAGTCGCTCGCGCACCCCGCCAGCGTCGACAGCCTGCCCACCTCGGCCAACCAGGAAGACCACGTGTCGATGGCCACCTTCGCGGGCCGCCGCCTGGCCGACATGGTCGACAACACGGCCGTGGTCGTCGGCATCGAAGCCATGGCCGCCGCGCAAGGCATCGAGCTCAAGCGCAAGCTCAAGAGCTCGCCGCTGGTGGAAGCCGAATTCGCTGCCATCCGCCAGAAGGTCGCCTTCCTCGAACGCGACCGCTACCTCGCCCCCGACATCGAAGCCATGCGCCAGTGGGCGCTGAAGGCCGAGCTGCCGGCCGCGCTGCTCGACATCCTGCCCAGCCACTCTTGAAACACATGACAGATAGGAGAAACACGCCATGAACGCTCCCGAGAAATTCGCCCTGAACAACCCCGACGCAACCGACCCGCGCCATGACCCGACGCGCGTGATCCGCGCCCCGCGCGGCAGCGAGCTCAACTGCAAGAGCTGGCTCACCGAAGCCCCGTTCCGCATGCTGCAGAACAACCTCGACGCCGAGGTGGCCGAGCGCCCGCAAGACCTGGTGGTGTACGGCGGCATCGGCCGAGCCGCGCGCAACTGGGCCTGCTACGACCAGATCCTCGCGTCGCTGAAGGAACTGAACGACGACGAGACGCTGCTCATCCAGTCTGGCAAGCCGGTCGGCGTTTTCAAGACGCATGAGAACGCACCGCGGGTGCTGCTCGCCAACTCGAACCTCGTGCCGAAGTGGGCCAACTGGGAGCACTTCAACGAGCTCGACCGCCAGGGCCTGTTCATGTACGGCCAGATGACGGCCGGCAGCTGGATCTACATCGGAAGCCAGGGCATCGTGCAGGGCACCTTCGAGACCTTCGTCGAAGCCGGCCGCCAGCACTACGACAACAGCCTCGCGGGCAGGTGGATCCTCACGGCCGGCCTGGGCGGCATGGGCGGCGCGCAGCCGCTGGCGGCCACGCTGGCCGGTGCGGTGTCGCTCAACATCGAGTGCCAGCAGTCGAGCATCGACTTCCGCCTGCGCACGCGCTACGTCGACAAGCAGGCGCGCGACATCGACCATGCCTTCGAGCTGATCAAGCAGCACTGCGACGCGAAGGAAGCCGTGTCGATCGCGCTGCTGGGCAATGCGGCGGACATCCTCCCCGAGCTGGTCAAGCGCGCGAAGGCCGGTGGACTGAAGCCCGACCTCGTGACCGACCAGACCTCCGCGCACGACCTGATCAACGGCTACCTGCCTTCGGGCTGGAGCGTGCCGCAATGGCAGGCCGCCATGAAGGACGCCTCGCAGCACGACGCGCTCAAGAAGGCCGCCGCCAGGTCGTGCGCCGTGCACGTGCAGGCCATGCTCGACTTCCAGGCCATGGGCATCCCCACGGTCGACTACGGCAACAACATCCGCCAGGTGGCCTTCGACGAAGGCGTGAAGAACGCCTTCGACTTCCCCGGCTTCGTGCCCGCCTACATCCGCCCGCTGTTCTGCGAAGGCAAGGGCCCGTTCCGCTGGGTGGCGCTTTCGGGCGACCCGGAAGACATCTACAAGACCGACGCCAAGATCAAGGAGCTGTTCCCCGAGAACAAGCACACCCATCGCTGGCTCGACATGGCGCGCGAGCGCATCAGCTTCCAGGGCCTGCCGGCGCGCATCTGCTGGCTGGGCCTGGGCGAGCGCCACATCGCGGGCCTGGCCTTCAACGAGATGGTGAAGAACGGCGAGCTGAAGGCGCCCATCGTCATCGGCCGAGACCATCTGGACACCGGCTCGGTCGCCAGCCCCAACCGCGAGACCGAGGCCATGAAGGACGGCACCGATGCCGTGTCCGACTGGCCGCTGCTCAACGCGCTGCTCAACACGGCCGGCGGCGCTACCTGGGTCAGCCTGCACCACGGCGGCGGCGTGGGCATGGGCTACTCGCAGCACTCGGGTGTGGTGATCGTGTGCGACGGCACCGACGCCGCGGCCAAGCGCATCGAGCGCGTGCTGTGGAACGACCCGGCCACCGGCGTCATGCGCCATGCCGACGCCGGCTACGACATTGCCGTGGCCACCGCGAAGAAGCAGGGCCTGAAGCTGCCGATGGTGAAGTGACGGTAAGACGAAGGTAGAAAGAAAAAACGCGCTCATTCCCATCGAATGGGAATCAAGGCTTGGAAGTGAGAACGGCGAGCAAGATACTGCACGCCGCTTCATCCACTTTCGACCGCCAGCGACTGCCTCCGATGACGTCTCCGACCGACGCTCCCGCCCACAACGACCGCGCCCTGTTCGTGCTGTCGGTGCTGGCGCAGAGCAAGTCGGCGATGACGGCGGCCGAGTTGGTGCAGGCCACCGGCCTGTCGCAGAGCACGCTGTACCGGCAGATCGCCACGTTGCGCCGCTGGGGCTTCGTGATGGAGTCGGAAGGCCGCTACTCGCCGGGCCCGGTGAGCGTGCAGCTCGCCACCGGCTTCGACGGCAACTCCGACCTCGTGATGGCGGCGCGCACCGACATGCGCGAGCTGGCCCGGCAGACGCATGAAAGCGTGGCGCTGGTCACGGCGGTGAACGACCGCGTGGTCTGCCTGGAGATGATCGACAGCGAGCAGTCGCTGCGCTGCTCCTTCGACCGCGGCCGCAGCGTGCCCGCGCGCGACGGCGCCAGCGCCAAGTGCCTGCTGGCCCACATGCCGCCGGACCAGCGCGACGCGCTGCTCGACGGGCTCGGCGAGAGCCCCGAACGCCGCGCCGAACGCGCCGCCGAACTCGATGCCATCCGCGAAGCCGGCCATGCCGTGACCCACGGCGAGGTCGATGCCGGCGTGTGGGGCGCGAGCGCGCCGGTGCTGGCCTCGGGCCGCCGGCTGCGCGGCGCGATCACGCTCATGGCGCCGCTCACGCGGGTCGAGGGCATGGAAGCTGCATTGCTCCACATGACCGTCGTCACGGCGGCCCGCATCTCTCGCGCCCTGCAGTAGTCGCGCGCTGCTTTTTCTTTTTCATTCCCTCGGAAGCCTTTCACCATGAACACCCGCCGCTCCCTCATTTCCGTTGCCGCCGCCGCGCTCTCCGGCCTTGCTCTCTTCGGCTTCGCCGGCGCCGCCCAGGCGCAGGGCGAGCCGCTGCGCGTGGCCACCGACGCCACCTTCCCGCCGATGGAATTCGTGGAGAACGGCAAGCGCACCGGCTTCGACGTGGAGCTGGTCGAGGCCATCGGCAAGACGCTGGGCCGCAAGATCGAGTGGATCGACATCGACTTCAAGGGCCTCGTGCCGGGCCTCATTTCCAAGCGCTTCGACATGGCCGTCTCGGGCATCTACATCACCGAAGAACGCAAGAAGGTCGTCGACTTCACCGTGCCGTACTACGCGGGCGGCCTGGTGGTGATGGTGAAGGACGGCAACACCGCCATCAAGACGCCGGCCGACATCAACGGCAAGAAAGTCAGCGTGCAGGTGGGCACCAAGTCGGTGAGCTACACCAAGGAGAAATTCCCGCAGGTGCAGCTGATGGAGGTCGAGAAGAACCAGGAGATGTTCAACCTCGTCGACATCGGCCGCGCCGACGCCGCCGTGACCGGCAAGCCCGCCGCCTACCAGTACGTGCGCACGCGCGGTGGCCTGAAGGTGCTGCCCGAGCAGATCACGACCGAGGAATACGGCATGGCCATTCGCAAGGACACGCCCGAGCTGACCAAAGCGGTGAACGGCGCCATCGAGAAGCTGAAAGCGGACGGCACCTACGACCAGATCGTGAAGAAGTGGTTCAGCGCCAACGCCAAGTAAGCAGGCCATGGATCTCGATTTCTCGCCAGTCTGGCAGGGCTGGCCCGACCTGCTGCGCGGCGCGCTGGTCACGGTGGAGATCACCGCCTGCGCGCTGGCCCTGGGCTGCGTGCTGGGCCTGCTGGTCGGCATCGGCCGGCTGAACCCGAAGCGGCGCTGGATCTACGGCGCGTGCACCGCTTACGTGGCGGCCATCCGCGGCACGCCGCTGCTGGTGCAGCTGTTCATCCTGTTCTTCGGGTTGCCGCATTTCGGCATCCTGCTGCCGGCCTTCGTGTGCGGCGTGCTGGGGCTCGGCGTGTATTCGGGCGCATACGTGTCGGAGATCGTGCGCGGCGCGATCCAGTCGATCGACAAGGGCCAGACGCTGGCGGCGCAGTCGCTGGGCATGACGCCCGGGGTGGCCATGCGCCAGATCGTGCTGCCGCAGGCGGTGGTGCGCATGATCCCGCCGCTTGGCAACGAGTTCATCGCGCTCATCAAGAACTCGGCGCTGGTGTCGCTGCTGACCATCCACGACGTGATGCACGAGGGGCAGAAGATCATCAGCGTGTCTTACCGTTCGCTGGAGGTGTACCTGGCGATCGCGGTCGTGTACTTCGTGCTCACGGGCACGATGACGCTGATCCTGAGGCACTTCGAGCAGAAGCTGCGCCAGGGCGGGTTGATGCGATGAGCGGCGCGACTGCATTTGTCTTTCTCCCTCCCCTTCCGGGGGAGGGTTGGGGTGGGGGCACGACGGCCTCGACCCAGTCGCAACGCTCATCGGGCGCCGCCCCCATCCCCGCCTTCCCCCAGAGGGGGAAGGAGCAAGAGGCTCGGCAATGAGCGGCGCGCAGCGCTTCTCGCGCACCTCGCTTCCCGTCGCGCCCTGGAAAAACGGCGGCGGCACCACGCAGCAAATCATGAGCTGGCCGCAGGGCGCGGGGCTCGACAGCTTCGGCTGGCGCGTGAGCATCGCGAGCATCGCGGCGGCGGGGCCGTTCTCGGTATTCGCAGGCGTCGACCGCAGCATCACGCTGCTGGAAGGCGACGGCGTGCGCCTCTTCACGCACGACGGGCGCATCGACCATCGCCTCGACGTGCCGCACCGGCCCTTCGCCTTCAGCGGCGACGAGGCCATCGACTGCACGCTGCTCGGCGGTGCATCCAACGACTTCAACGTGATGACGCGACGCGGACAGTGGCGCGCCGAGGTGCGGGTTCTCGACAGCGCATCGGCCATCGAAACCGCGCCGCACGGCGTGCTGCTCGCGTTGCGCGGCGCGTGGCGCCTGAATGATGAAGCGTGCCGCGAAGGCGAGGGCCTGCAGTGGGCCGACGCCACGCAGGCCTGGCAGGCGCTGCCGGAGGGCGCCGACGCACGGCTGCTCGCGGTGCGCATCCTGCCTGCCTGACCCGCAAAGCCAACGAGAAGAAAGACGATGAAACCCGCCAACGAATTTCCTTCCGCCGACGGCCTCTGGGCCGGTCTTCGCCTCGCCACCGATGCCGCGGTGGAGGGCGCCATCGTCGTGGCGCAGGGCGCTGTCCGCTGGGTCGGCGCACGCAGCACACTGCCGGCGGAATTCGCCGGGCTCAAGCAGCACGACGGCGGCGGCGCGCTGGTCACGCCGGGGCTGGTCGATTGCCACACGCACCTGGTCTACGGCGGCCAGCGTGCCAATGAATTCGCGATGCGCCTCGCCGGCGCGAGCTACGAAGAAGTGGCGAAGGCCGGCGGCGGCATCGTCTCTTCGGTGCGCGCCACGCGCGAGGCCGACGAAGACACGCTGTTCGCGCAGGCCGCGTCGCGGCTCGAACAGTTGCTGGCAGACGGCGTGTGCGCCATCGAGATCAAGTCGGGCTACGGCCTTTCGCTGGAACACGAGCGCAAGCAACTGCGCGTGGCGCGGCGTCTGGGCGAGGCCTATGGCGTGACGGTGCGCACCACATTCCTCGGCGCGCACGCGCTGCCTCCTGAATACGCGGGCCGCAGCGGCGACTACATCGACCTCGTCTGCAACGGAATGCTGCCCGCGCTGGCGGCCGAAGGGCTGGTCGACGCGGTCGACGTGTTCTGCGAGCGCATCGCCTTCACGCTCGGGGAGACCGAGCAGGTCTTCAAGGCCGCCAAGGCGCTGGGCCTGCCGGTCAAGCTGCATGCGGAGCAGCTGTCGGACATGGGCGGCGCCGCGCTGGCCGCGCGCTACGGCGCGCTCTCGTGCGACCACATCGAGCACCTGTCGGCCGAGGGCATCGAGGCGATGCGCCGCTCGGGCACCGTGGCTGTGCTGCTGCCCGGCGCCTACTACACGCTGCGCGACACGCACCTGCCGCCCATCGACGCGCTGCGCGCCGCGGGCGTGCCGATGGCGGTTTCTACAGATCACAACCCCGGCACCTCGCCGGCGCTGAGCCTGCTGCTGATGGTGAACATGGCCTGCACGCTGTTCCGCCTGACGGTGCCCGAGGCGCTGGACGGCGTCACCGCGCACGCCGCGCGCGCCCTGGGCCTGCAAGACACGCACGGCGCCATCGCGCCCGGCATGCCCGCCAACTTCGTGCTGTGGAACGTGCGCGAAGCGGCCGAACTGGCCTACTGGTTCGGCCAGCAGCCCGTGCGCACCGTGGTGCGCCAGGGCCGCATCGCCATCGGAGCCAACGCATGACAAACACTCTTTTCGCGGCCGACGCGCTGCTGCCGGAAGGCTGGGCCAGGAACGTCCTGCTGGCGTGGAACGATGCGGGCCAGCTCACGCAGGTGCAAGCCGGTGCGCAACATCCGGCGGACACGCAAGCCGCCACCGGCCCCGTGATTCCCGGCATGCCCAACCTGCATTCGCACGCCTTCCAGCGCGCCTTTGCCGGCCTCACCGAGCACCGCGCCGAGCAGCAGGACAGCTTCTGGAGCTGGCGCACGCTGATGTACCGCTTTGCCGCGCGCCTCGGCCCGCAGCACATGGAAGCCATCGCCACCTGGCTCTACGCAGAGATGCTCGAAGCGGGATACACCAGCGTGTGCGAGTTCCAGTACGTGCACCACGACGTGGACGGCCGCCCCTATGCCGACGAGGCCACGCTGAGCCTGGCCCTGCTGCGCGCGGCGAAGAAGGCCGGCATCGGCTTCACGCTGCTGCCCGTGCTCTACCAGACCGGCGGCTTCGGCGACCTGCCGCCCACCGAGGGGCAGCGCCGCTTCATCCGCTCGACCGAATCGATGCTGCGCCTGCTCGAAGCGCTCAAGCCGGTTTGCGACGCGCAGGGCGCGCGCCTCGGCCTCGCGCCGCACTCGCTGCGCGCCGTGCCGCCCGAAGGCCTGCGCGATGCGATCGCGGGGCTCGAAGCCATCGACCGCACCGCGCCCATCCACATCCACATCGCCGAGCAGACGAAGGAAGTGGACGACTGCGTGGCCTGGAGCGGGCTGCGCCCCGTGGAGTGGCTGCTCGACCACGCGCCGGTCGATGCGCGCTGGTGCCTGGTGCACGCCACGCACATGAACGACGCGGAGTACGAATACGCGGCCCGCAGCGGCGCGGTCGCGGGCCTGTGCCCGACGACCGAAGCCAACCTGGGCGACGGCATCTTCGACTTCGCCAAATGGCGCGGCCACGGCGGCGCATGGGGCGTGGGCTCGGACAGCCACGCCAGCGTGAACGCGGCCGAAGAACTGCTGATGCTCGAATACAGCCAGCGCCTGGCCAGGCGCCAGCGCAACGTCGGCGCCAGCGCGGCGCAGCCGCATGTGGCGAGCGCGCTCACGCTCGAGGCGGTGCAGGGCGGCGCGCAGGCCGCGGGCCGCGCGGTCGGCGGACTTGCGGCGGGGCAGCAGGCCGACTTCGCCGTGCTCGACGCGTCGCACCTCGCGCTGCAGGGGCTGCCGGCGCCCGATATGCTCTCGGCCCACGTCTTCGCGAGCCACCGCACCTCGGCCATCGACAGCGTCTGGGTGGCGGGCCGCCCGCGCGTGTCGGCCGGCCGCCACGCGCTGCACGACGAAGCCGCGGCCGCCTTCGTGGCCGCGCGCACCCAACTACTCAAGGACTGACCCCACCATGGCCTTCACCACCGCCGAACCGCCATTCCGTTTTCGCCAGGGCACGCGAGCGCTGCTCATTTCGATGCCGCACGTCGGCACGCACGTGCCGCCGGCGCTTGCAGAGCGCTTCACGGAAGAAGCGCGCCACGTGCCCGACACCGACTGGCACCTCGAACGGCTCTACGACTTTGCCGACGAACTCGGCGCCTCGGTGCTCGTGGCCACGCACTCGCGCTACGTGATCGACCTGAACCGTCCGCCGGACGGCGCGAGCCTGTATCCCGGCCAGAGCGTCACCGGCCTGTGCCCGGTCGACACCTTCGACGACACGCCGGTGTATGCCGACCCCGGCGACCTGCCGGGCGATGAGGAAACCGCCGAGCGCCGCGACGCCATCTGGCAGCCCTACCACGCCAAGCTGGCCGAAGAACTCGCCCGCATCCGCGCGCAGCACGGCGTGGCCGCGCTGTGGGACGCCCACTCGATCCGCTCGGTGCTGCCGCGTTTCTTCGAAGGCAAGCTGCCCGACCTGAACCTGGGCACCGGCAAGGGCGTCAGCTGCGATCCGGCGCTGGCGCAGACGCTGCTGGGCATCGCCGAAAGCGCCACCGGCTACACGGGCGTGCTCAACGGCCGCTTCACCGGCGGCTACATCACGCGCAACTACGGCAACCCGGCGCAGAACGTGCACGCGGTGCAGCTGGAGATGACGCAGTCGAGCTACATGCAGGAGAAGCTGCCGTTCGACTACCTGCCCGAGGTGGCGGCAGGCGTGCAGCCGCATGTGCGGCGCATGATCGAGGCGGTGCTGGCGTTCGTGGAGAGCCGCCGAAAGGGCTGACGCCCGCCAGGGGCGGGCCCGCTTTCTACAATCGGAGGCTATGAAGCCCGTCATCTACACCCACGGCCAGGCCCTGCCCGGCATCCTCGCCAAGCGCATCGCCATCCTCGACGGTGCCATGGGCACGATGATCCAGCGCTTCAAGCTCACCGAGGAGCAGTATCGCGGCGAGCGCTTCAAGGACTTCGATCGCGACGTCAAGGGCAACAACGAACTGCTGTCGCTCACGCGGCCCGACGTGATCCGCGACATCCACGAGGGTTACCTCGCGGCCGGCGCCGACCTGATCGAGACCAACACCTTCGGCGCGACCACCATCGCGCAGGAGGACTACAAGATGGCCCACCTGGCGCGCGAGATGAACCTCGAATCCGCCCGGCTGGCGCGCGCGGCCTGCGACAAGTTCAGTACGCCGGACAAGCCGCGCTTCGTGGCCGGCGCCCTCGGCCCGACGCCCAAGACGGCGAGCATCAGCCCCGACGTGAACGACCCGGGCGCGCGCAACGTCAATTTCGAGGAGCTGCGCGCGGCCTACTACGAGCAGACCGAAGCGCTGGTCGAGGGCGGCGCCGACGTGATCCTGGTCGAGACCATCTTCGACACGCTCAACGCCAAGGCCGCGCTGTTCGCGGTGGACGAGTATTTCGACAACAGCGGCAACCGGCTGCCGCTGATCATCAGCGGCACGGTGACCGACGCTTCGGGTCGCATCCTGAGCGGCCAGACCGTCACCGCCTTCTGGCACAGCGTGCGCCATGCGCAGCCGCTGGCCATCGGCCTGAACTGCGCGCTGGGCGCGGCGCTGATGCGCCCGTACATCCAGGAGCTGGCGCGCGTGGCCGGCGACACCTTCATCAGCTGCTACCCGAACGCCGGCCTGCCCAACCCGATGAGCGACACGGGTTTCGACGAGACGCCCGACGTCACCTCGCGCCTGCTGCACGAGTTCGCGGCCGAGGGGCTGGTGAACATCGTGGGCGGCTGCTGCGGCACCACGCCGGACCACATCGCCGCCATCGGCCAGGCCGTGGCACCGATGCCGGGGCGTGCGCTGGGCGCCCACAGCGCGGGCTTCTACCGCGAAGCGGCATAAAGAGGCTCGCCCCCAGGCTTCGCGCACTTCGTGTCGCTGCGCCTTCCCCCTGCCGGGGGCAACACCTGAGGCCCGGCTGAGCCGGTTCCTCGGTGTTCACTGAACCGGCCCCGCGCCGATTGACGGGCTGGGGGTCCCGGCATAGGCTGGGCGCAAGGAGCCTTGCCATGAACTCATTCCCACGACGCTGGGCCGGCATCGCCGCGGTCGCCCTGGTGCTGCCGCTTTCGGCGGCGGCGCAGCAGGCCTTCACGCGCGGCGCCGTGAACCTGCGGGCCGGCCCGTCGGGCGACTATCCACTGGTGGCGCGCCTGGCGCCCGGGCAGCCGCTCGATGTGGTGGGCTGCACCAGCGGCTACGGCTGGTGCGACGTGCTGCTGCCAGACGGCGGGCGCGGCTGGGTCTGGGCGCGCAACCTCGACTACGCATACCAGGAGCAGCGCGTGCCGCTGGCCACCTACGGCGCGGTGATCGGCGTGCCGATCGTCGGCTTCGCGATCGGCAGCTACTGGGGCAACTATTACCGCGACCGGCCGTGGTACGGCGACCGGCGCTGGTGGGGCGGCAGGCCGCCGCCGCCGGTGGCCGGCTGGCAGCCACCGCCGCCGATCCGGCCGGGATGGCAGCCGCGTCCCTGGCCGGGACCGGGCTTCCGGCCGCCGGGGCCTGGCGTGCGTCCACCGCCCCCGCCCGGCATCCGTCCTCCGGTCGACCCCGGCTTCCGGCCGCCGCGGCCGCATCCGGGGTTCCGGCCCGGGCCGCCTCCCGGCATGCCGCATCCAGGCGGTGGCGGCGGTTGGCACCACGGCGGTGGCGGACACCACGGTGGCGGTGGCCACCGGCCCTGACCGGCCGTCAGCCTTCGCCGCCGGTCTTGGGCCCGCATTCGCCGGGCGGTCGGCGATCCCGCCCGATCAGCGACACGAAGCGCTGCGCCCCCAGGCCGAGCGGGCGCTCGCGTGACCACACCACGTCGACCCACAGGTCGAGCCCGTTGCTGAGGTTTTCGAACGGAATTTCCACCAGCGCGCCTGCCGCCACGTGAGGCCGCGCGAAGTTGCGCTGCAGCCAGCCCCAGCCCAGCCCGGCGGTGATCAGGCTCAGCGCGGCCAGCGCGTTGTCGGTGCGCCAGACATGGCGGGCGAACACGAAGCGTGGGTCGCTGGTGGCAAGGTCGCGCCCGGCGACGACGATCTGCCGTGTGTTCGTCAGGTGGTCCTCGCGCAGCTTGCCGCCGGGGGCGGCGAGCAGCACCGGGTGGTCGGGCGCCATCACCGCCACCATGAGGTCGCTGCCGACTTCCTGGAAGCCTTCCCGGCCGTCGAGGCTGGGGCGCTCGAACACCAGCGCCAGTTGCGCGCGGCCGCTGTGCAGCAGTTCGAGCGCATCGGCCTGCGGAGCGGCCAGCACCTCGACCTGCAGCAGCGGGTATTCCTGCGCCAGCGTGGCCAGCGGGCCGCTCCACGGCGCGGCCAGCAGCTCGGGTGCGATGGCCAGCGTGAGCCGGTCTTCCAGGCCCTGGGTCAGCGCGAGGGCCTGCACCTGCAACTGCTTGAGCTGGGTCGCCAGCATGCGCGCCTGCGGCTCCAGCGAGCGCGCGGCGGCGGTGGGCTGGGGCTCGCGGCCCTTGCGGTCGAACAGCGGCAGATCGAGCTCGGCCTCGAGGTTGGCGATGGCCATGCTCACGGCCGAAGGCACCCGGCGCAGCGCCCGGGCCGCGGCCGAAAAGGAGCCGTGGTCGATCACGGCCAGGAAGACTTCGACGTTCTCGCTGGTGAAGGCCATTGGCTTGCGCTTTCGGGTCGATCTATCAATAAAACTGAAATAAGTTAACTTTTTATATCAGCAAGAGACACATAAAGTCCACCCATCGCATTTCATTCATCCAGAACGCAAGAGGAAAAATCATGCAGGGGCTTCGCCGTCGTGTTGTCTACATCTCCCTTTACGAAGGGATCGCCATCGTCGCCGCAAGCGCCGGCCTGGCATTGATGACCGACGCCGGCCTGGGCCATTCCGGCGCGCTGGCGGTGGCTGCATCGGTGATCGCGGTGCTCTGGAACCTGGCTTTCAACGCCTTGTTCGAGCGCTGGGAGTCGCGCCAGGCGGTTCGCGGGCGCAGCGTGCGCCGCCGCATCGCCCATGCCATCGGCTTCGAGGGCGGGCTGGTCGCGTTCCTGGTGCCGATGTTCGCCTGGGGCCTGGGCGTGTCGCTCTGGCAGGCGCTGGTGATGGACCTGGGGCTGGTGGTGTTCTTCCTGGTCTACACCTTCGTCTTCAACTGGGCCTTCGACCGCATCTTCGGCCTGCCGGCCTCGGCGATGGGCAAGGCGCAGCCGGCCTGAGGCGCCAGGTGCCTACTGCCCGCCCGGCGGCGCGACGGGTTTGCGCGCCGCGGCCGAGCGCATCGCCAGCGCGCCGCTCAGGCGCAGGCGCTCGGTTTCGTTGAAGAGCGTTTCGCGCAACCGGGCCTGTTCGGCTTCGGACGCCGCCGCGTAGCGGTCGAGGCGCGCATTCCAGTCCTGGTTTTCCTGGTCGAGCGCCGCGAGGTTGCGGGCCACTTCGTAGCCGTAGGCCTCGCTGCGCGCGGCAAAGCGCTCCTGCGGGCTCGCGCCTCGCGCCTCGAGCGCGGCGGTCTGCTGCATCACGTCGGCATGGGCGACGGCTTCCCGGCGCACTTCGCGCTGTTCCGGCGACAGCCATGCCTGCTCGCTTTGCTTCAAGGCAGCGGTGCGCTGCTCGGGCGTCAGGGCGGTGTTGGCGAGCAATTCCAGCTTGTCGGCCATGAAGTTGTCCTGGCGGATCTGGTCGCCGAACAGGCCTTCGATTTCCTCGGGCGCGAAGTAGCGCCGGCGCATCGCCTCGCGCGCCTGCAGGGCGCGGCGCAGTTGCGCGGGGTCGCCGGGCGCGGGCGGCGGCATCGACGTCAGGGCCTCCTGCATGTCGACATAGCGTTCGAGCAGTCCGAGCGCGCGCACGCGCCAGTCCTCGCGCAGGTACTTGGCCAGCAGGGCGGGGGCCTTGGCCATGAAGGCGGCCTTGTTGTCGGCCTGCGCCTCGGACAGCACCTGGTCGAAGACGGAGATGAGCGAGCTGTTCAGCAGGGCGTCGGGCATGGCGGCTGCCGTTGCGGTCTGCGCCGGTCGTGGCTCGGGGCTGGCCGTGGCGGTGGTCGCCGCGGCAGGCCCGCGTTCGGCGGTGAAGGGGCCGTCTTCGTCGGGAAGGCTCGCGAGCCAGCCGCCGCCGACCGCGATCAGCACCGCCCCGCCCGCCGCCCAAGGCACCCACCGCATTCCCACGGCCGGCGCCTCAGAGTCCCGCGCTCTTCAGCCGCGCGGCCTGGTCCTTGAAGAGCTCCGGCACCTTCTTCTCGTAGTACGGGAACTGGCTGCCGTAGGTGTTGCCCAGCACCTGGTTGACCTCGTCGAGGTGGTTCTGGCGGTAGTCGCCCAGGTGGGTGCCGAGCCGCGTGGTGCAGGTCGCGAGCAGGCCGTCGTTGTCCTCGCCGAAGAAGGCGAGGGTGCCCAGCGCCGACAGCGGCGCGTCGCTCGGGTCGAACAGGCTGAAGCCGGTCGACACGCCCGACCACGAGTAGTAGCGCACGCCGTTCACCACCGCCGCGCCGCTCTTCACGCTGCACGACGAGCCCTGCGCGGGCCGTCCCTGCAGGAACTTGGCGTCGAAGGCCGCGCCACCGGTCGTGGTCAGCGAGGCCAGCGCGTTCAGCGGGACTTCCGGCAGCTGGCTCGGGTCCTTGCCCGAGAGGAAGCCGATCACGCTGGTCAGCAGCCCCACGGCCTTGACGACCACGCCTTGCGCGATGCCGCCCTCGGGCAGCCTGGCGAGCAGGTCGGCCACCTTGGAGCCGCCGTTCGCGCCGCCCACCGAGGTGACCGACGCCACCAGGTCGGGCGCCACCGCCGCCACATAGCGCACCGTGGGCGCGCCTTGGGAATGGCCGATCAGGTTGAACTTGAGCGTCGGGTTCTTTTCCAGCGCGCGGATGGTCTTGAGCTCCTGCAGCAGCTGCTCGCCGCGGATCTCCGAGGTGTTGGTACCCGAGACCTGCGCCACGTAGACCCGCGCGCCGGCGCCGGCCAGCTTGTCGGGGATGCCGTAGAAGTAGTCGACGCCCAGCAGGTTGTCGAAGCCCAGCAGGCCGTGGACCAGCACGATGGGGTATCTGGTCCTGGCCTCGTCGGAGGCCGCCCGGGCCGTCACCAGCGTCGAGCCGCCGCTGGCGGCCGCGCGGGCCATGGGGGTCATCGCCATCGTCGCCGCGGCAAGCCCGCAGCAAAGAACCACATTCCACTTCATGGCCATCCGGCACTCCCTGACGTCGGTTGAAAAAACGAACGTTCGTTCGGAAACGGTGGCCGCATTCTGTGGATGCGGGCGGGAATGGAAACTGGGGTTTTCCCCGTGGCGGGTTGAATCGCCCTAAAATGCTCGCCTTCCCAAGGAGCGTTGCAGCGGCGGGCCACAGCGGCCGGCCGTCAGGCTTGGGGCGACAACGACGCTCGCCTGTTCGACTCTTCCGCAGGTGAGGCCATGTCCCAGATTCCCGCTCCAGCTACCCCCGATTCCGCCCCCCTGGCACCCCCGCCCATGAAGCTGTCCGGCCTCGAGCCAGTCGCCATCGGCGAAGGCACGCTGTTCGTCAATATCGGCGAGCGCACCAACGTCACCGGCTCCAAGGCCTTTGCGCGGATGATCCTGAACGGCCAGTTCGAAGAGGCGCTGGCCGTGGCGCGCCAGCAGGTCGAGAACGGCGCGCAGGTGATCGACATCAACATGGACGAGGCCATGCTCGACAGCAAGGCCGCCATGGTGCGCTTCCTGAACCTCATTGCCAGCGAGCCCGACATCGCGCGCGTGCCGGTGATGGTCGACAGCTCGAAGTGGGAGGTCATCGAGGCCGGCCTGCGCTGCATCCAGGGCAAGGGCATCGTCAACTCCATCTCCATGAAGGAGGGCGTCGACAAGTTCAAGCACGAGGCCAAGCTGGTCAAGCGCTACGGCGCCGCCGCCGTGGTCATGGCCTTCGACGAGAAGGGCCAGGCCGACACCTACGCGCGCAAGATCGAGATCTGCGAGCGCGCCTACCGCATCCTGGTCGACGAGGTGGGCTTCCCGCCCGAAGACATCATCTTCGACCCAAACATCTTCGCCATTGCCACCGGCATCGAGGAGCACGACAACTACGCGGTCGACTTCATCAACGCCGTGCGCTGGATCAAGGAGAACCTGCCGGGCGCCAAGGTGTCGGGCGGCGTGAGCAACGTGAGCTTCAGCTTCCGCGGCAACGACCCGGTGCGCGAGGCGATCCACACCGTGTTCCTGTACCACGCCATCAAGGCCGGCATGGACATGGGCATCGTCAACGCCGGCATGGTGGGCGTGTACGACGACCTGGAGCCGACCCTGCGCGAGCGCGTGGAAGACGTGGTGCTCAACCGCCGCCCCGACGCCGGCGAGCGCCTCGTCGAGGTGGCCGAAACCGCCAAGAGCGGTGCCAAGGACGACAGCAAGAAGCTCGAATGGCGCGGCACGCCCGAGAACCCGGTGCACGTCAACCAGCGCCTGTCGCATGCCATGGTGCATGGCATCACCGACTTCATCGTCGAGGACACCGAAGAGGCCTACCAGCAGATCCTCGCCAAGGGCGGCCGCCCGCTGCACGTGATCGAAGGCCCGCTGATGGACGGCATGAACATCGTGGGCGACCTGTTCGGCCAGGGCAAGATGTTCCTGCCGCAGGTGGTGAAGTCGGCGCGCGTCATGAAGTCGGCCGTGGCCCACCTCATTCCCTACATCGAGGAAGAAAAGCGCCAGGACGAGGCCGCGGGCCGCGACGTGCGCACCAAGGGCAAGATCATCATCGCCACCGTGAAGGGCGACGTGCATGACATCGGCAAGAACATCGTCACCGTCGTGCTCCAGTGCAACAACTTCGAAGTGGTGAACATGGGCGTGATGGTCCCGTGCCACGAGATCCTGGCCAAGGCGAAGGTCGAGGGCGCGGACATCGTGGGCCTGTCGGGCCTGATCACGCCCAGCCTCGAAGAGATGCAGTACGTGGCCGGCGAGATGCAGAAGGACGACCACTTCCGCATCAGGAAGATCCCGCTGCTCATCGGCGGCGCCACCACCAGCCGCGTGCACACGGCGGTGAAGATCGCGCCGCACTACGAAGGCCCGGTGGTCTACGTGCCCGACGCCTCGCGCAGCGTGAGCGTGGCGCAAAGCCTGCTGAGCGACCAGGCGACCGCGTACATCGACGAGATCAACGCCGACTACGAGAAGGTGCGCCAGCAGCACGCCAACAAGAAGCAGGTGCCGCTGTGGCCGCTGGCCAAGGTGCGCGCCAACAAGACGCCGATCGACTGGTCGAGCTATACGCCGCCGGTGCCCAAGTTCATCGGCCGGCGCGTGTTCAGGAACTTCGACCTGACCGAGCTTGCCAAGTACATCGACTGGGGCCCGTTCTTCCAGACCTGGGACCTGGCCGGCCCGTTCCCGGCCATCCTGAAGGACGAGATCGTCGGCACCGAGGCCGTGCGCGTGTACGCCGACGGCCAACGCATGCTCAAGCGCCTGATCGAAGGCCGCTGGCTCAGCGCGAGCGGCATCGTCGGCTTCTGGCCCGCCAACACGGTGAACGACGACGACATCGAGCTCTACACCGACGAGACGCGCAGCGAGGTCGCGCTCACCTGGTACGGCATGCGCCAGCAGACCGAGAAGCAGGTGATCGACGGCGTGATGCGCCCGAGCCGCTGCCTGGCCGACTTCGTCGCGCCCAAGGCGAGCGGCCTGAAGGACTACGTGGGCGTGTTCGCCGTGACGGCCGGCCTGGGCGTGGAGAAAAAAGAGAAGTACTTCATCGACGACCTCGACGACTACTCCGCCATCATGCTCAAGGCCCTGGCCGACCGGTTGGCCGAGGCCTTCGCCGAGTCGCTGCACCACCGCGCGCGCACCGACCTCTGGGGCTACGCGAGCGACGAAAGCCTGAGCAACGACGACATGATTGCCGAGAAATACCGCGGCATCCGCCCCGCGCCCGGCTATCCCGCCTGCCCCGACCACAGCGTGAAGCGGCCGATGTTCGACCTTCTGGGCTGCGCGGACATTGGAATGACCCTGACGGAAAGCCTCGCTATGATGCCCGCCGCCAGCGTGAGTGGTTTTTACTTAAGTCACCCCGATTCCACCTACTTCAACGTCGGCAAGATCGGGCATGACCAGTTGCAGGACCAGGCCGCGCGGCGCAAGGAGAGCGAGGCCGACCTGGAGCGCCTGCTGGCACCCAATCTTTGAACCCGCCGGCCGGTCCCCAGCCGACCGGCACCGGGAGTTGCTATTCAGAAATTGATATTCGCGGCCGCGCACTACGCGGCACTGGCGGTCTTCATCACCAGCAGCTGGGGTTTCGGCCGCGCATTGCTCGGCCGCCTGGCTCCGCCGCCCCGGCGTGACGCCTGGCTGGAGGCCGCGATGGCCGTGGCCCTGGGCATGGGGCTCTTCATCTGCGCGTTCCAGGCGCTGGCCATCTTCGGTGCCTTCCGGCCCGGGGCCACGCTGGCACTGGTGCTGGCGGGCGTGGCGGCCGCCGCGATCCAGCTGCCCGGCTGGCTGCGCGAGCGGCGTGCCCTGCGCTCCGGCGAGGCCGCGGCGCCCTGGACCCGTTACGAGCGCATCGCCGCCATCGCGCTGGCGCTGGTCGCGCTGCCCGCCCTGGTGGCGCCGCTCGCGCCGCCCTTCGCCTTCGACGAGCTGATGTACCACCTGCCCTATGCGCGGCAGGTCGCGCAGCAGGGCACGCTGGGCATCCACGACTGGCTGCGCTACCCCTGGTTCCCGTACAACTACAACCTGCTGTATGCCGCCGCGCTGCAACTGGGCGACGACGTGCTGCCGCACTTCCTCAACGCGCTGGCGGGTGCGCTGTCGGTGGTGATGCTCTACCGCCTCGGCATGCAGCATGCCAACCGGCTCACCGCCTGCATCGGCGCGGCCATCTGGCTGGGGCTCGGCGACTACTCCAACGCGCTCATCGACATGGGCGTCGCGCTGTTCGTGCTGTCGGCCTGCGTGGCGCTGTGGTGGTGGCGCGAGTCGCAGCCCGGCAGGCCGGTGCACGGCGGCATGCGCTGGCTGGGGCTCGCGGCCTTCTTCCTGGGGGTGGCGGCCGGCTCCAAGTACCAGGCGCTGGTCTTCATGCCGCTGGTGGCGCTGTTCGTGGTGCGTCAGGAGCGCAGCCTCAAGGCCTGGGGGCTGGCGCTGGTGTGCTTCCTGCTGCCGTGCATCTACTGGTACGCGCGCAACTTCGTCATGACGGGCGATCCCTTCAATCCCATCGGCGCGCGTGTGTTCGGCTTCACCGAATGGACGCCGGCCGACTACGTGCAGCAGGTGGCCGACGTGCGCGTGCACGCCGAAATGCCCAATGCGCTGATCTGGTCGTTCTTCCTCGCGCCCTTCGGCGTGCTGTGGAAGCGCTCCGCCGCCGTGCGCGCGGCGGGCTGGTTCTGCTTCTACTCGGTGGCGGTGTGGGTCGTGACCTCGCGCTACCCGCGCTACCTGATGGCGTCGTTCCCGCTGCTGGCCCTGGTCTCGGCCGTCGGCTGGCAGGTGCTGTTCGGCTGGATCTCGTCGGGCCTGCGCCGCTTGTTCGGCCGCAAGGACGAGCGCGAGGCCGGTGCTGCGGTCGCGACAGGCGCCATGAGCCGCGACACCGCCCGCGCCGGCGCCCGCATGGGCGACTGGGTGGCCGTGCTGCTGCTGGCCGTGCTGGCCGCCGTGGCGGTGCGCCAGACCGCGGTCAAGGTCGGCATGATCTCGGTCACGCCCGAGACGCGCGAAGCCTTCCTGCGCAAGCACGTGCCGGGCTATGCCGCCATGGACTACCTACGCCGCAACGCCACCGGCCGGGTCTACCAGGTCGCGCTGAACGAGGCGATCTACTACGGCCCCAACCCGATCTGGGGCGACACCCTCGGCCCTTGGCGCTACACCGACTTCGGCAAGCTGTCGGGCGGCGACCTCGCGCGCAAGCTCGCGGGCCTGGGCTTCGTCGCCGTGGTGCTGCCGGACTCCGTCGTCCCCGTGTTCAGCGCCCGGGTCGACTTCGACAAGTACTTCGCCGTGCAGTTCGAACAGGACGGCAGCCGCGTCTACCGTATCCTCCCCGTCGCACCATGACCGACGCCGACCCCCACGCCCACGCCCGCCATCCCTTGCGCATCGCAGTCGTCATCCCCTGCTACAACGAGGCGCTGGCCATCGCGCAGGTGGTCGAGGGCTTTCGCGCGGCGCTGCCCGAGGCCGAGGTCCACGTCTTCGACAACAACTCCAGCGACGGCACTGCCGCCGTCGCGCGCGCGGCCGGCGCCGTCGTCACGCACGTGGCCGCGCGCGGCAAGGGCAACGTGGTGCGGCGCATGTTCGCCGACGTCGAGGCCGACGTGTACGTCATGGCCGACGGCGACGCCACCTACGACGCCGCCGCCGCGCGCCGGCTGATCGACCGGCTGGTGGAGGGCAACCTCGACATGGTGGTCGGCAACCGCGTCGACGACGGCCGGAACGCGCTCACCTACCGTGCGGGCCACCGCTTCGGCAACCGGCTGCTGACCGGCGCCGTGGTGCAGCTCTTCGGCGGCGGCCTGACCGACATGCTCTCGGGCTACCGCGTGTTCTCGCGGCGCTACGCCAAGTCGTTCCCGGCGCTGTCGCGCGGCTTCGAGATCGAGACCGAACTCACCGTGCACGCGCTCGAGCTGCGCATGCCCTACGCGGAGGAAAGCACCGCCTACAGCACGCGGCCCGAAGGCTCCGAGAGCAAGCTCTCGACCTACCGCGACGGCTGGCGCATCCTCAAGACCATCTGCAAGCTGTTCGTGAGCGAACGGCCGCTGCAGTTCTTCTCGATCATCGGGGCCTTCCTGGTGGCCCTGTCGGTCGTGCTGTCGGTGCCGCTCTTCATGACCTACATGCACACCGGCCTCGTGCCGCGCCTTCCCACGGCGGTGCTGGTGACGGGCGCCATGCTGGCCGCGATGCTGTCCTTCGTCTGCGGCATCGTGATGCACGCCATCACGCTCGGGCGGCGGGAGGCCAAGCGGCTGCGCTACCTCGCGATACCGGGCGTGCGCGCGGCTGTGCACCGATGAAGATCGGCCGGGAGTTCCTGTCGTTCGCCTTGATCGGCGTGATCGGGCTCGTCGTCGACGTGGTGGTGCTGTACCTGCTGGCGCCGCTGCTGGGCTGGTACGTCGCGCGCGTGGTGTCGTTCCTGGCGGCGGCGACCACCACCTGGGCCTTCAACCGCCGCTACACCTTCGCGGCCGGCGCGGCGGCCAGCCGTTCCATCTGGCGTGAGTACTTCGGCTATCTCGCCACCATGACCGCCGGCGCGGTGCTGAACTACGGCGCCTACGTGCTGACCCTGCACTGGGTCGAAGGCCGCTGGGCCGCCGCGCTCGGCGTGGCCATGGGCAGCCTTGCCGGGATGAGCGCCAATTTCCTGTCGGCGCGCTACCTGGTGTTTCGCTCGCACCGCGGCGGCTGAGGCCGCCGGTCAGTGCGCGCCTGAAACCACCACCGGAATCTCGGTCGCAGGCGGCGTGTTGCGGCTGCGGCCGCAGCGCACGATGCCGTCGATCATCACCATGCCCACGCCCGGAATGTCGCCGAGCTGCACACTTTCGAGCAGGCCCGGCGCGGGCGAATGCTGCGCGCGGTCCATGAACACGAAGTCGGCGTCGCGGCCCACCTCGACCAGCCCGCAGTTGAGCTTGCGGATCTTCGCGGTGTTGCCGGTGGCGAAGCAGAACACCAGTTCGGCCGGGATGTTCGCGATGGACGACAGCATCGCCACCATGCGCAGGATGCCCAGCGGCTGCACGCCGGAGCCCGCGGGCCCGTCGGTGCCGAGGATCACGCGGTGCGGGCACTTGAGCTCCAGTGCTGCCTTGGCCGCGGCGATGGCGACCTTCTCGTTGCCGTTGTGCACGATCTCGATGGCGCGCGAGCTCTTCTCGCAAAGCTCGCACACGTGCGCCTCGGGCAGCGAGGTGTGGCCGCCGTTGATGTGGCCGATGATGTCGGCGTCGGCTTCGAGCACCACGTCCTTGTCGATCAGGCCCGAGCCGGGAATCGACGGGCCGCCGGTGTGGATGGTGCTCTGGATGCCGTACTTGCGTGCCCAGGCCACCATTTCCTTCGCTTCATAGCCGGCCTTGACCGAGCCCAGGCCCACTTCGCCGAGCAGGCCCACGCCGGCTTCGGCGAGTTCCTTGAAGTCGCTCTCGACCATGCCCTTCTCGATGACCGGCGCGCCGGCCAGTACCTTCACGCCGCCGGGGCGGAAGTTGTCGAACGCGCGCTGCGCCGTGATGGCCAGGGCCTTCAGGCCGACGATGTCTTTCGGGCGGCCGGGCAGGTGCACTTCGCCGGCGGAAATCATGGTGGTCACGCCGCCGTGCATGGTCGAGTCGATCCAGCCGATCTGGCCCTGGCGCGGCGTCCAGTCGCCGAACACCGGGTGCACGTGGCTGTCGATCAGGCCGGGCGCCACGCAGGTCTTCTTCGCGTCGATGACGGTCTTCGCGCCTTCGAGGTCGCAGTCTTTCTCCTTGCCGACCGCGACGATCAGGCCGTCGTTCACCACGATGGTGTCGGCATCGAGGATGGGCTTGTCGATGTCGCCCGAGAGCAGCAGCCCGATGTTCTTTATGACGACCTTGCCCGACTTGCCGCCGGCTGCGATTTCTGCCATTTCGTGTTTTCCTCGTGGGGTGGGGTATTGTCTTGTACGTCGTCCGCGCGCACGGTGCGCAGCACGGTCTCGATCACGAAGTCTTCCCAGTGCGTGATCGCCTCCTGCGACTCCAGCGGCTCGCCGAGGAAGGCGGTGAGCGTGTGCCTGTTGGAGGTGTAGAAATAGCCGGTGGACGCGATCAGCAGATAGATGTCGCGCGCCACAAGGTCCTTGCGGAACAGGCCCTGCGCGGCGCCGCTGGCCAGGATTTCCGCAATGATCGCCACCGCGCGCGACGAATACTCGCGAGCGCGCAGCGACTTGGAGATGTGCCGGCCCTTGTGCAGGTTCTCGGTGTTCAGCAGCGTGACGAACTCGGGGTTCTTGCGGTAGTAGCCCAGCACGAAACGGATGACTTCGGTGAGCGCCTCCAC
This sequence comes from Variovorax sp. efr-133-TYG-130, assembly GCF_030208835.1. NCBI lineage: Bacteria > Pseudomonadati > Pseudomonadota > Betaproteobacteria > Burkholderiales > Comamonadaceae > Variovorax > Variovorax sp. efr-133-TYG-130. The sequence continues at coordinate 40,972 of NZ_JARVTD010000008.1, forward strand.
CGGCCGCGAAGCGTCGAGCGCAATGGCGGCCTCGGCGTCGTCCATCCGCTGGTAGATGCCTTCGAGCACCGCGATGAAGAGACCTTCCTTGCTGCCGAAGTAGTAATAGATCATGCGGTCGTACGACTTGGCGGCCTTGGAGATCTTCTCCACGCTGCCGCCGTCGTAGCCGTACTTGGCGAACACCTTGGTCGCCGACTTCAGGATGCTGTCGCGCGTGGCCTGTGCGGCCGCCTCGCGCACGCCCGTGCGGCGCTGCGGCTTGGGCTTGGCGGTGGAGCGGCTGTCGGCCATCGTGCGCGCGACGTCCTGCCTACTTTTCGGCGAAGGCGCGTTCGACGACGAAGTCGCCCGGCGTGCTGGTGTTGCCTTCCTTGAAGCCGCGCTTCTCCAGGATGTGCTTCAGGTCGACCAGCAGGCCGGGGCTGCCGCACAGCATGACGCGGTCTTCCTCGACGTTGAGCGGCGGCAGGCCGAGGTCGTCGGTGAGCTTGTTGCTCTCGATCAGGTCGGTGATGCGGCCCTGGTTGCGGAACTCCTCGCGCGTGACGGTGGGGTAGTACAGCAGCTGGTTGGCGATCATCTCGCCCAGGATCTCGTGCTTGGGCAGGTGGTCGGTCACCAGGTCGTGGTAGGCCAGTTCGTCGACCTGGCGCACGCCGTGCACCAGAATGACCTGCTCGAACTTCTCGTAGGTCTCCGGGTCGCGGATGATGCTCATGAACGGTGCAAGGCCGGTGCCGGTGCCGAACAGGTACAGGCGCTTGCCCGGCAGCGTGTAGTCGATCAGCAGCGTGCCGGTGGGCTTGCGGCCCACGATGATGGTGTCGCCCACCTGGATGTGCTGCAGCTTCGAGGTGAGCGGGCCGTCTTCCACCTTGATGCTCAGGAACTCGAGATGCTCCTCGTAGTTCGCGCTCACGATGCTGTAGGCACGCAGCAGGGGCTTGTTGTTGACCTTCAGGCCGATCATCGTGAAATGACCGTTCGAGAAGCGCAGCGACGGGTCGCGCGTGGTGGTGAAGGTGAACAGGCGGTCGGTCCAGTGGTGGACGCTCAGGACGCGTTCTTCGCTGAATGCACTCATACGAAACTCAAGAGTTGGTTGGGACGGAGGAAGGTGGCTGAGCCGAAATGCACGCCTGAGGGGCATGCGGCCGTCGGCCGGCTTCGAACCCTCCATTGTCGTTGGTCGGAAAAACCCCGATGAACATCGCGAGAAAACACCATTGCAAGCATCGGGCCTGTTTGCTACATTGCCCTCGAATGTAGTGAACGCAACATGAAAGTGTAGGGAATGCTACACAAACGGAACTCGGCGCACAAGCGGGCGGACGGCACGTTTGTTGCAAAGACCGGCTTCCTGGTTTGCACCTTCGCACACGACCGACACGCCCACGAGATCGCCCCGATGACAGAACACACCAAGACAGACGGACTGCCCGGCATCGACATGCCCGTGGTGGCCGACGCCGGCAGCGGCGCCTTCGGCAAGGCGCCTCCGCGCAACGAACGCATGAGCACGGCCAAGGTCGAGTGCAACGCCTGCCCCGTGCTGTGCCAGATTTCCGACGGTCGCACCGGCGCCTGCGACCGCTACGCCAACCGCGAAGGCGTGCTGGTGCGCGTCGACCCCGTGGTGCTGCTGCGCCGCGCGGTCGAAAGCGAGGCTCCGGTGCTGGTGCCCTTCGACCGCCCCGGGGCAACGCCCGCCGAGGCCCCGGCCGAGCCCGACTGGAACGGCGACCTGCTGCACGCCGACGAAGTCTTCGTCACCGGCGTGGGTTCCTCCACCACCTACCCCGACTACAAGCCCGCGCCCTTCATCGTGGCGTCCAAGGCCAAGGGCGTCGACATGGTCACCGTCGTCACCGAAGGCATCTTCAGCTACTGCAGCTTCAAGGTGAAGATCGACACCGACCGCTTCCTCGGCTCGGAGCAGGCCAACGTGCGCTACCGCGGCGAGGTGGTCGGCCACGTCACCACGGCCGAGTACGGCTCGCAGATGCTGTCGCTGGGCGGCGTGCATCACCTCACCGGCGGCAGCAAGAAGGAAGGCCGCATGACTGCCGAGCTGATGCAGCTGCTGGGCAACAAGAAGGCGGTGGAGTGCACCATCGACGGCGGCTCCACGCTCGTCATCCAGGCCGGCAAGGCGCCCATCGTCAACGGTGTGGAAGAGCAGCGCATGCGCGTGGGCTGCGGCTCCGCGGCGGTGGGCATCTTCGCGCGGCAGTTCGCCGGCGTGGCCGACGAGGTGGTGGTGGTCGACGACCACATCACCGGCGTGCTCACCGAGCACCAGGCCGGCCGCTGCCTCGACATGGCGCCCTCGGGCATCCAGATGCTGGGGCGCAAGTCGACGCCGGGGCGCTACTTCCAGGTGGCGAACCCGGGCAACGGCTGGGGCGGCACCGACATCGCCGATCCGCTCGCGATCATCGAAGGCTGGGAAGAGGGCGTGGCCCGGCCCGGCCTGCGTCTGCTCATGACCTCGACCACCGGCGAGCACGCGCAGTGGTACGTGCTCGACGACGCGCTCCAGCCCGTCGAGCAGCCGATGCCGCCCGAGGTGCGCCGCATCGTCGAGCGCATCGGCGAGAACTGCGAGCCTTCCCTGTGCACCGTGCTGTTCCTCGGCGGTGCGGGCGGAAGCCTGCGCGCCGGCGTCACCGAGAACCCGGTGCTGCTCACGCGCGCCATCAAGCGCGCGCTGGTCAACGTCACCTGCGGCGGCGCGCCGGCCTATGTGTGGCCCGGCGGCGGCATCACGGTGATGGCCGACGTCATGCGCATGCCCGACAACAGCTTCGGCACCGTGCCCACGCCGGCCATCGTCGCGCCCATCGAATTCAGCATGCGGCGCGACGACTACGAGGCGCTCGGCGGCCACATGGAACACATCTTCTCGCTCGAGCAGGCGCTCGCGCGCGGTGCTTGGCAGGAAGACGGCGCGCCGCTCGCGCGCCAATGGCTCGCCATGGACGACGCCAACCCGTGGCCCCTGGGCCACGCACCGATGCTCGGCTGAGGCCAGCCATGACCGCCCAACGCAGCGCGCTCGGCGAAGGGCGCTGGCACTTCAACCACGGCCCGATCGACATCGTGGCCGAGGCGCATGGCGACCCGTACGCCGTGGCCGCCGCGCACGACGCGGCGTGGGCGCGCTTTGTCCACGTGCTCGACGAACTGGTGCGCGAACTGCCGCTGCTGCGCCTGCCCGTGACCGACAGGATGCGGCCGCGCAACGTGGTCGCGCGCCGCATGTGGGACGCGTGCGCCGCCTTCTCGCCGATGTTCATCACGCCGATGGCCGCCGTGGCCGGCTCCGTTGCGCAGGAGCTCATCGCGTTCTACGAGCGCCCCGGCATCGAGCGCGCATGGATCAACAACGGCGGCGACATCGCGCTGCATCTCGCGCCCGGACAGTCGGCGCGCGTGGGCGTGTACGCCGACCTCGCGCGCTTCGACTTGCGCAGTCACATGGCCGGCGAGGGCGGCCTGCTCACCACCGACGGCCGGTTCGAACTGCGCGCCGAGCAGCCGGTGCGCGGCGTCGCCACCAGCGGCTGGCGCGGGCGTAGCTTCTCGCTGGGTATCGCCGACAGCGTGACGGTGCTGGCCGCCACCGCGGCGCAGGCCGACGCCGCCGCCACGGTGATCGCCAACGCGGTCGATGTCGACGACGCCGCCATCGCGCGCCGCCCCGCCAGCCAATGCAAGGACGACAGCGACCTTGGCGACACCCTTGTCACTGTCGACGTGCCCGCGCTGCCCCCCGCGCAGGTGCGCAGCGCACTCGATACGGGCGCGGTGTGCGCCAAAGTCCTGCAAAAAGGCGGGCTCGTATGGGCCGCTCTACTCGTTTGCCAGGGGCAGTGGCGTCTTGTCGAACCCTTATGCTCGAAGGCGCTCGAGACAGAGCTGCCCAGAACAGTTGGTTCAGTATTTGCTTAACGAAAAGCAAGGTTCTTTTTCATGATCGAAATCCGCCGCGTCTTCACCCATGTCGAGCACATCCACCACGAGTTCGGACCGCGCGCCGACACCCCGCTGGTGCGCGGTGCCATCGGCGCGGTGCTGGCCAATCCCTTCGCGGGCCGCTACGAGCCCGACATCCTGCCGATGATGGCGCTGCTCGACCCCGTGGGCGTCGACATGGCGCACCGCCTGCACGACGCCATGGACGTGCCGCTCGAGCAGATCGCCACCTACGGCAAGGGCGCCATCGTCGGCGCCGACGGCGAGCTGGAGCACGGCGCGCTGTGGCATGTGCCCGGCGGCTATGCCATGCGCGAACTGCTCGGCTGGAAGGGCGACCGCGCGGCCTACACCGCGGGCAAGCCCGAGGAAAAGACGGGCCAGCCCGGCAACGCGCTGTCGATCGTGCCCTCGACCAAGAAGGTCGGCCCGCCCGGCGCCGCGCTCGACGTGCCGCTCACCAACATCAACGCCAGCTACGTGCGCGGCCAGTTCGACGCCATCGAGGTGCGCGTGCCCGGCGCGCCGGCGGCCGACGAGATCGTCTTCATCCTCGCGATGAGCACCGGGTATCGCATCCACGCACGCGTCGGTGGCCTGCTCGCCAAGGACATCAGCAAGTGGGACGGCCTGCGCTGAGCCGCGGCATCCATACAGAGACAAGACAAGGAACACAGAACATGACCGCCAACATCCGCAAGCTCGTCGTCCAGGTCGATGAAACCCGCCGCGAAATGGGCAAGGACATCACGCCGCCCACGCGCCGCGCCGTCGCCATCGCCGTGATCGAGAACCCCTACGCTGGCCGCTACAGCGAGAACCTCGACGACCTGATCGCCATCGGCGAGGAGCTCGGCGCGCTGCTGGGCCAGAAGGCCGTGAAGGCGCTGGGCATCGAGCCCGGCCAGGCACAGAGCTACGGCAAGGCCGCGATCGTCGGCGAGAACGGCGAGCTCGAGCATGCCGCCGCCATCCTGCATCCCAAGCTCGGCGCGCCGCTGCGCGTGGCGGTCGAGAAGGGCGCGGCGCTGGTGCCTTCGGCCAAGAAGCGCGGCTCGCTGGGCACCGCCATCGACGTGCCGCTGGGCCACAAGGACGCGGCCTTCGTGCGCAGCCATTTCGACGCGGTGGAAGCCCGCGTGAGCGACGCGCCGCGCGCCAACGAGATCGTGGTGGCGGTTGCCGTCACCGACAGCGGCCGACCGCTGCCGCGCATCGGCGGCCTGCAGGCCAGCGAGATCAAGGGCGAAGACGGTCTCAGATGAGTACACCCCCAGTCTTCGCGCACTGCGTGTCGCTTCGCCAACCCCCTCGCCGGGGCCAACACCAGCGGCCCGGCAAAGCCGGTTCCGCGGTGTTTCCCGCAAAGACCCCGTTTTTCTTGTCCCTTCCAGGAGCTTCTCGATGAATCCATTGCGCCATGTTTTCTGCGCCGCCTCCGTCGTCACGCTGGCCACGGCCCTCGTCCCCGCGCACGCGCAGGGCGTGATCAAGATCGGTGAAATCAACAGCTACAAGGCGCAGCCCGCCTTCCTGGAGCCCTACAAGAAGGGCATGGAGCTCGCGGTCGACGAGGTCAACGCCAAGGGCGGCATCAACGGCAGGAAGATCGAGCTCATCAGCCGCGACGACAACGCCAACCCCGGCGACGCCGTGCGCGTGGCCGAAGAACTCATCTCGCGCGAGAAGATCGACGTGCTGGCCGGCGCCTTCCTGTCGAACACCGGCCTGGCGCTGGCCGACTTCGCCAAGCAGAAGAAGTTCTTCTACCTGGCGGCCGAACCGCTGACCGACAAGATCGTCTGGAGCAACGGCAACAAGTACACCTACCGGCTGCGCCCCTCCACGTACATGCAGGTCGCGATGCTGGTGCCCGAGGCCGCCAAGCTCAAGAAGAAGCGCTGGGCCGTCGTGTACCCCAACTACGAATACGGCCAGTCGTCGGTCGCCACCTTCAAGACGCTGCTGAAGGCCGCGCAGCCCGACGTCGAGTTCGTCGCCGAGCAGGCACCGCCGCTGGGCAAGGTGGACTCCGGCAGCGTGGTGCAGGCGCTGGCCGACGCCAAGCCCGACGCCATCTTCAACGTGCTGTTCGGCGCCGACCTCTCCAAGTTCGTTCGCGAAGGCAACACGCGCGGCCTGTTCAAGGACCGTGAAGTCGTCAGCGTGCTGACCGGCGAGCCCGAGTACCTCGACCCGCTGAAGGACGAGGCGCCCAACGGCTGGATCGTGACCGGGTACCCGTGGAACGGCGTGAAGACGCCCGAGCACAAGGCCTTCCTCGACGCCTACCAGGCCAAGTTCAAGGACTACCCGCGCCTGGGCTCGGTGGTGGGCTACAGCGCCATCCACTCGATCGTGGCCGGCATCCAGAAGGCCGGCGGCACCGACACCGAGAAGCTGGTGGCCGCCTTCAAGGGCCTGCAGGTCGAAACGCCCTTCGGCAAGATCAACTATCGCGCGCAGGACAACCAGTCCACCATGGGCGCGTACGTGGGCAAGACCAAGAACGACGGCGGCAAGGGCGTGATGGTCGACTATGTCTACCTCGACGGCGCCAAGTTCCAGCCTTCGGACGAAGAAGTGAAGAAGATGCGCCCCGCCGACTGATCGCGCGGCTCCTGCACCGCATCCGCAGCCCTTGCACCAAGGCGCGGATGCGGATGTCTCCAGTTTCCTCAGGGTCCTTATGAGTTTCTCAGGCTTCGTTGTTCAGTTGCTCAACGGGTTGGCCGGCGCGTCCTCGCTCTTCTTCGTGGCGGCCGGTCTGTCGTTGATCTTCGGCGTGACGCGCATCGTCAACTTCGCCCATGGTTCGTTCTTCATGGTGGGCATCTATGTCGCGTACACGCTCGTCGACAAGCTGGGTTCGAGCCTGGGCTTCTGGCCCGCGCTGCTGATCGCGGCGGTGGCGGTGGGCGTGCTCGGCGCGCTGATCGAGGTGGTGCTGCTGCGCCGCATCTACAAGGCGCCCGAGCTGTTCCAGCTGCTCGCGACCTTCGCGCTGGTGCTCGTCATCAAGGACGCCGTGCTGTGGCTCTGGGGGCCCGACGAATTGCTCGGCCCGCGCGCGCCCGGCCTCAAGGGCTCGGTCGAAATCCTCGGGCGGCAGTTTCCTTCCTACGACCTGTTCCTGATCGTCGTCGGCCCGCTGGTGCTGGGGCTGGTGTGGCTGCTGCTCACCCGCACGCGCTTCGGCACGCTGGTGCGCGCCGCCACGCAAGACCGCGAAATGGTCAGCGCGCTGGGCGTCAACCAGGCCTGGCTTTTCACCGCCGTGTTCGCGCTCGGCGCCTTGCTCGCGGGCCTGGGCGGCGCGCTGCAGCTGCCGCGCGAACCCGCCACGCTCGAAATGGACCTGAACACCATCGGCGCCGCCTTCGTGGTGGTGGTGGTCGGCGGCATGGGCTCGCTGCCCGGCGCCTACGTGGCCGCGCTGCTCATTGCCGAGATCAAGGCGGTGTGCATCTGGCTCGGCGTGGTGCAGATCTTCGGCATCGACGTGTCGTTCTCCAAGCTCACGCTGATGGTCGACTTCCTCGTCATGGCCATCGTGCTGGTGTGGCGCCCCTGGGGCCTGTTCGGCCGGCCGCAGGCGCCGAGCCGCTACGTGGGCATGCAGGAAGAGCCGCTGCGCCGGCCCGGCAATGCCTACCTCGTGGCCGCCGCGGTGCTCGCGCTGATGCTCGCCGCGCTGCCGCTGCTTACCGTCAACTCGCCCTACACGATGGTGCTGATGATCGACCTGCTGATCGCCGCGCTGTTCGCCACCAGCCTGCACTTCATCATGGGGCCGGCGGGCATGCACTCGTTCGGCCATGCCGCGTACTTCGGCCTCGGCGCCTACGGCGCGGCGCTGCTGGTGCGTTCGCTGCACCTGCCGATGGAAGTGGCGCTGCTGGTTGCGCCGGTCGTCGCGGCGCTCGGCGCGCTGGTCTACGGCTGGTTCGCGGTGCGGCTTTCGGGCGTGTACCTGGCCATGCTCACGCTGGCCTTCGCGCAGATCACCTGGGCCATCACCTACCAGTGGGACAGCTTCACCGGCGGCAGCAATGGCCTCACGGGCGTGTGGCCCTCGGAGTGGCTGTCGAACAAGCAGGCGTACTACTGGCTCACGCTGGTGCTCGTGGGCGCCGGCGTGTGGTGGCTGCGGCGCGTGCTGTTCTCGCCCTTCGGCTATGCGCTGCGCGCGGGCCGCGACTCGGTGCTGCGCGCCGACGCCATCGGCATCGACGTCAAGCGCATGCAGTGGGCGGCGTTCGTCATCGCGGGCACGGTGGCGGGCCTGGCCGGCGCGCTGTATGCATTCTCCAAGGGCAGCATCTCGCCCGAGAGCCTGTCGGTCGGCAAGTCGGTCGACGGCCTCGTGATGGTGCTGCTGGGCGGCATCCAGACGCTGGCGGGTCCGGTGGTCGGCGCCGTCACCTTCACGTGGCTGCACGACACCGTGGCGCGCAACACCGACTACTGGCGCGCGATGCTCGGCGCCATCATCCTCATCCTGGTGCTGCTGTTCCCGCAGGGCATCGCGGGTTCCATCAAGCAGCTGGCCGAACGCTGGCGCTCGCCCCGGCACGACGCGGATGCCGACAAAGCCAAGCTCGAGGAGGTGAAGGCATGAGCCTCCTCAAAGTCGACAATCTCGGCAAGTCTTTCGGCGGCGTCAAAGCCGTGGACGGCATCAGCTTCGAGCTGCCGCCGGGAGAACTGCTCGCGCTCATCGGCCCCAACGGCGCGGGCAAGTCCACCACCTTCAACATGGTGAACGGGCAGCTCAAGGCCGACCAGGGCTCCATCACGCTCGACGGCCAGGAACTCGTGGGGCGCAAGCCGCGCGAGATCTGGCGCATGGGCGTGGGCCGCACCTTCCAGATCGCCGAGACCTTCGCTTCGCTCACCGTGGTCGAGAACGTGCAGATGGCGCTGCTTTCGCATGACCGCAAGCTGTTCTCGATGTGGCGCCGCGCGGCCGACCACAAGCGCGACGAGGCATTGGCGCTGCTCGACCAGGTCGGCATGAAGTCGCAGGCCGACCGGCCCTGCAGCGTGCTGGCGTACGGCGACGTGAAGCGCGTCGAACTCGCCATTGCCATGGCCAACAGCCCCAAGCTGCTGCTGATGGATGAGCCCACCGCCGGCATGGCGCCCAAGGAGCGCAACTCGCTCATGGCGCTGACCAAGGAACTGGTCATCCAGCGCGGCATGGCCGTGCTCTTCACCGAGCACAGCATGGACGTGGTGTTCGCGTATGCCGACCGCATGATCGTGCTGGCGCGCGGCCGGCTCATCGCGCAGGGCAAGCCGCTGGAGATCCGCGACCATCCCAAGGTGCAGGAGGTGTACTTCGGCACGGGCAAGACATTCGAGAAGAAGGCTGCGGCCGTTGGAGAAGCTGCATGAGCGACCGTGAACCCCTCCTGCAGGCCAAGGCCCTGTGCGCCTGGTACGGCGCCGCGCAGATTCTTTATGACGTCGACCTCGAAGTGCGGCGCGGCGAAGTGGTCGCGCTCATGGGCCGCAACGGCGCGGGCAAGTCGACCACGCTGAAGGCGCTGATCGGCATGCTCGCCAAGCGCCGCGGCGCGGTGCGTTTCCTGGGCCACGACATCTCGAAGAGCGAGCCGCACCACGCGGCGCGCCTGGGCCTGGGCTTCGTGCCCGAAGACCGGCGCGTGTTCACCGACCTCACGGTGATGGAGAACCTCGAGGTCGGCAAGCAGCCCGCGCGCCGCTGGGCCGACGGCACCGACGCGCCGCTGTGGACGCCCGAGCGCCTGTTCAAGCTGTTCCCCAATCTCGGCGAAATGCCCAACCGTCCCGGCGGGCGCATGAGCGGCGGCGAGCAGCAGATGCTCACCGTGGCGCGCACGCTCATGGGCAACCCCTACCTCGTGCTGCTGGACGAGCCCTCCGAAGGCGTGGCGCCGGTGATCGTCGAGCAGATGGCCAACATGATCCTGGAGCTTAAGGCGCAGGGCGTGAGCATCCTGCTGTCGGAGCAGAACATGCACTTCGCCGAACTGGTGTCCGACCGCGCCTATGTGCTCGAGAAGGGCCAGATCCGCTATCACGCCACGATGACCGAGCTTGCCGCAAACGACGAGGTTCGCCGCGCCTACCTCAGCGTCTGATTTTTCTTCAACCCCCGGAGTCCACGCCATGCATCGCAGAACCCTCGTGAAATCCGCCGCCGCCCTCGGGCTGGCAGGCGGCCTCGGCAGTGTCGGTTTCAACGCCTTCGCGGCGGGCAAGATCAAGCCCGGCGACAAGGCCGCGCTGATCGTGGTGGACGTGCAGAACTGCTTCCTCGACGGCGGCACGCTGGCGGTGAAGGGCGGCAACGAGGTCATTCCGGTCATCAACGCGCTGGCGCCCGCGTTCCAGAACATCGTCGTCACGCAGGACTGGCACACGGCGGGCCATGCCTCCTTCGCCAGCACCTACAGCGGCAAGAAGCCCTTCGAGACCACCAAGCTCAGCTACGGCACGCAGGTACTGTGGCCCGACCACTGCGTGCAGGGCACCGACGACGCCGCGCTCGGCAAGGACCTGAAGGTGCCCACCGCGCAGCTCATCATCCGCAAGGGCTTCCACAAGGACATGGACAGCTACTCCGCCTTCGAGGAAGCCGACCACAAGACGGCCACCGGCCTGGCCGGCTACCTGAAGGCGCGCGGCATCAAGACCGTGTTCGTCACCGGCCTGGCCACCGACTTCTGCGTGGCCTGGACCGCCATGGACGCGCGCAAGGCCGGCTTCGAGGCCTACGTGATCGAGGACGCCACGCGCGGCATCGACCTCAACGGCTCGCTGGCCGCCGCGTGGAAGCAGATGACGGCCAAGGGCGTGAAGCGCATCCAGTCCGCGGACATCCACGCCGCCTGAGCCCGCACCGGGAACAACAACAAAAGCACGAGACCCACGACGCATGAAGCTTTCCATTTCAAGGCGCGCCATGGTGGCGGGCGGCGCTGCCATGGCCCTCGGCCCCGGCCTGTTGCGGCCGGCACGCGCGGAAAACGGCACGAACGGTGTGAGCGACACCGCCATCCGCATCGGCCAGTCGGCCGTGTTCAGCGGGCCGGCCAAGGACTTCGGCGTCGACTACCGCGCGGGCATCAAGCTGTACTTCGACCGCGTCAACAAGTCGGGCGGCGTGAACGGCCGCAAGATCGAACTCGTCACCTACGACGACGCATACGACCCCGCGAAGACCGCCGTCAACACCGCGAAGCTGATCGACGAGGACAAGGTCTTCGCGCTCGCCGGCTACGTGGCCACCGGCAACCTGGCCGCGGCGATGCCGCTCGCCGAGAAGGCCGGCGTGCCGATGTTCGCGCCGCTGGTGGGCACCACGTCGTTCCGCACCAAGACCAACCGCTACCTGTTCCACGTGCGCGCGGGCTACGACCTCGAGCTGCGCAAGATCATCAGCCACCTGTCGACCATCGGCATCCAGTCGATCGCCGTGGTCTACCAGGACAGCGCCTTCGGCAAGTCGAACCTCGCGACCTGCGAGGAGCTGGCGGCCGACCACAAGGTGAAGGTGGTGAAGACCTTCCCGCTGGCCATCGCCGCCGAAGACGCGAAGCCGGTCGTCGCGGGCCTGGCGGATGCGAAGCCGGGCGCCGTGCTGATGATCATGGCCGGTCGCATGGTCGAGGTGTTCATGCGCGACTACCGTGCCAGCGGCGCGGGCGCTCCGCTGTACACGCTGTCGGTCGGCATCACCGACGCGGCAGGCTCGGCCAAGCGGCTCGACGGCAAGCTCGCGGGGCTGGTCACGGCCAGCATCGTGCCGCCGCCGCAGGCGCTGCGCGTGCCCATCGTGGCCGACTACCAGCGCGACCGCGCCGAGTTCGGCGAGAAGATCGACAGCTACACCGCGCTGGAAGGCTACATCGCCGCGCGCGTGATGGTCGAGGGCCTGCGCCGCGCGGGCAAGGCGCTCACGCGCGACGGCTTCATCGCCGGGCTCGAGAGCATCGGCAGCACGCGCTTCGGCGACTTCCCCGTCGAATACAGCGCGAAGAACCACAACGGCTCGACCTTCGTGGACCTGGAGATGTACACCCGTGACGGCCAGTTGCGGCGCTGAGCCGCTGCACCTGCTGGTCAACGGCCAGGCGCAGTCGATCGAAGGCTTGCCGCGCGAGGCGACGCTGCTGCACCTGCTGCGCAACGACCTGGGGCTGAACGGCCCCAAGTACGGCTGCGGACTGGGGCAGTGCGGTGCCTGCACCGTGCACGTCGACGGCGTGGCCGCGCGTTCTTGCGTGATTCCCGCCCACGGCGTGGCGGGCCGCGCCGTCACCACGCTCGAAGGGCTGGGCTCGCGCGGCGCCTGGCATCCGGTGCAGGCCGCCTTCGAAGATGCGCAGGCCGCGCAGTGCGGCTACTGCCTCAACGGCATGGTCATGCAGGCCGCGGCCCTGCTGGCGCGCGATCCGCACGCAAGCGAGGCGCGCATCCGCGGCGAGCTGTCGGGCAACCTGTGCCGCTGCGGCACGCACATCGAGATCCTCGATGCCGTGCAGCGCGCGGCGCTGCGCATGCGCGTCGGGCAAGCGCCATGACGCGCCGCGCCGACCTGCCTCGGACGCGCGCCGAGTTCCTCGCTGCCAGCGGCGTGCTGCTGGTGCTGCGCGAGACGCCACCACCGCCGCCACCGGCCAAGGGCCAGCCCGCCTTCATCGCCAGCAACCCCGTCGAAGGCGACGAGGTGCTGCTCGCCGTGTGGGACGACGGCAGCGCCTCGGCGCTCAACGGCCACGTCGACCTGGGCACCGGCATCCAGACCGCGCTCGCGCAGATCGTGGCCGAGGAGCTCGACCTCGGCATGCCCTGCGTGCGCATGATGCTCGGCGACACCGCGCGCGCCCCCAACCAGGGCGCGACCATCGCCAGCGCGTCGATCCAGATCCATGCGCAGCCGTTGCGCCTTGCGGCCGCGCAGGCGCGCGCATGGCTGCTGGCGCGCGCCGCCGAACGGCTCGGCGTGCCTGCCGATGCGCTGCAGGTGCGCAACGGCATCGTGCGTGTCGCCGAAGCGCCTGACCGCCACGTCGGCTACGCCGATCTCGTCGCGGGCCAGCGCACCGTGTTGCGGCTCGATGCCAAGGCACAGCCCAAGGACCCCGCCGACTATCGCGTGGTCGGCACCCGGCAGGCGCGCGTCGACATTCCGGCCAAGCTTGCCGGCGAGCTGGTGTTCGTGCACGACATGCGCGTGCCGGGCATGCTGCACGGCCGCGTGGTGCGCCCGCCCTACGCGGGCGCGGACCACGGCGAGTTCATCGGCAACACGCTGGAGGCGGTCGACGAGTCGTCAATCGGGCACATTCCCGGCATCCGCGCGGTGGTGGTCATTCGCGACTTCGTCGGCATCGTGGCCGAGCGCGAAGAGCATGCCGAACAGGCACTGCGCGAGCTGCGCGTCACCTGGAAGCCGTGGCCCGGCATGCCGGACCTGGGCGACGTGGCGCAGGCGCTGCGCGACAACCCCTCGACGCAGCGCCTGCTGGTCGACGAAGGCGATGTCGATGGCGCCATCGCCGCCGCCGCGCAGCCGATGCACCGCACCTACGTGTGGCCGTACCAGATGCACGCGTCCATCGGCCCGTCGTGCGCGCTGGCCGAGTGGCAGCCGGCCGACGGCAGCGGCATGCAGCTGCGCTGCTGGGCCGGTTCGCAGAACCCGCACGTGCTGCGCGCCGACCTCGCGAAGCTCATGGGCGTGGAAGACGTCCAGGTCGACGTGGTCCGCATGGAGGCGGCCGGCTGCTACGGACGCAACGGCGCCGACGACGTGGCCGCCGATGCCGCGCTGCTCGCGCGCGCCGTGGGTGCGCCCGTGCGGGTGCAGCTCACGCGCGAGCAGGAGCATGCGTGGGAGCCCAAGGGCGCCGCGCAGCTGATGGAGATCGACGGCGGCCTCATGGCCGACGGGCGCGTCGCCGCCTACGACTTCGAGACCTCGTATCCGTCGAACGGCGCGCCCACGCTGGCGCTGCTGCTCACGCGCACCATCGAGCCGGTGGCGCAGGCCTACGAGATGGGCGACCGCACCGCGCGCCCGCCGTACAGCTACGACAACCTGCGCGTGAAGGTGAACGACATGGCGCCGATCGTGCGCGCCTCATGGCTGCGCGGCGTGTCGGCATTGCCGAGCTCGTTCGCGCACGAGTCGTACATCGACGAGCTTGCCACGGCGGCGGGTGTCGACCCCGTGCAGTTCCGCCTGCGCTACCTGCAGGACCCGCGCGCGGCCGAGCTGGTGCAGGCCACCGCGCAGAAGGCCGGCTGGCGCATGCGCACCGGCCCGCAGGAGAACGCCGACGGCGGGCTGGGCGAGGGCGGCGACATCCTGTTCGGCCAGGGCTTTGCCTATGCGCGCTACATCCACAGCAAGTGGCCGGGCTTCGGCGCGGCGTGGGCCGCATGGGTGGCCGACGTGGAGGTCAACCGCAAGACCGGCGAGGTGCATGTGCGCCGCGTGGTGGTGGGGCATGACGCGGGCTTGATGATCAACCCGGCGGGCGTGGAACACCAGGTGCACGGCAACGTGATCCAGACCACCAGCCGGGCGCTGAAGGAGCGGGTGCAGTTCGCGCCGCAGCAGCAACAGCAGCAGCACCACCAAGGGCAGCCCGGTGCGCAGCTGCCGGGCGTGCTGCCTTCGGGCGTGGTCGCGAGCCGCGAGTGGGGCAGCTACCCGATCATCAACTTCCGCGAAGTGCCGGTGATCGAGGTGATGCACATGCCGCGGCCGGGCGAGCCTTCGCTGGGTGCGGGCGAGTCGTCGTCGGTGCCGGGCACGGCGGCGATCGCGAATGCGATCTTCGATGCGACGGGGGTGCGGTTCCGCTCGCCGCCGTTCACGCCGGAGACGGTGCTGGCTGAATTGAACCGGGGTCTGCTCGCTGCCCCTCCGGGTGAGGGCGGGGGTGGGGGCATGCGGCGCTCCGATGGTGACGCTGCCGTACCCCCATCCCGGCCTTCCCCCAGAGAGGCAAGGAGCAATGCAGCCTGGCCGCACCGCAAGGGCGTGTGGGCGACTGGCGCAGCCCTCGTCGTCGGCGGCATCGGCGTCATTGCGGGCCTGCTCGGCTGGCGTTCGGCCATCGCGCCCGTGTCGCTCACCGCGCCGGTCTACAGCCAGGCCACCATCGAGCGCGGCCGGGTGCTCGCCGCAGCCGGCGACTGCGCCGTGTGCCACACCGCGCCCGGCGGCGTGCCCAACGCGGGCGGCCGCGCCATGGACACACCGTTCGGCACGCTCTACACCACCAACCTCACGCCCGATGCCGACACCGGCCTGGGCCGCTGGTCGTTCAGCGCCTTCCAGCGCGCGATCCGCGAAGGCGTCTCGCGCGACGGGCACTACCTGTACCCCGCCTTCCCCTACACAGCCTTCGCCAAGACCAGCGACGACGACCTGCAGGCGCTCTATGCGTACTTCATGTCCATGCCCGCGGTGCGCGCGGAAACGCCGAAGTCCGAGCTCAGGTTCCCGTTCAGCATGCGGCCGCTGATGGCCGGCTGGAACGCGCTCTTCCACGACCCCACGCCCATGCAGCCCGTGGCCACGCAGAGCGCCGAGTGGAACCGCGGCGCCTATCTCGTCAACGGCCTGGGCCATTGCGGCGCCTGCCACACGCCGCGCAACGCGCTGGGCGCGGAGCAGGGCGGCAGCGCATTCCTCTCGGGCGCGATGGTCGACGGCTGGGAAGCGCCGGCGCTCACGCATCTGTCGAAATCCGCCGTGCCGTGGGATGCCGACGAGCTCTATCGCTACCTGCGCCACGGCCACACACAGCGCCACGGCATCGCCGGCGGCCCGATGGCCGAGGTGGTGCGCGAGATGCAGCAGCTTCCCGACGAAGACGTGCGCGCGATGGCCACCTACCTCGGCTCCTTCAACCCGGAGCCCGCCGCTGATCCCAAGGCCGTGGCGCAACAGATGGTCGACAACGCGGCGCGCACGCAGGGCCAGCTGCTCGGCCCCGCGCAGCGCATGTTCGACAGCGCCTGCGCTTCATGCCACCACGACGGCAACGGCCCCACGCTGCTCGGCGTGAACACGCCGCTCGCGCTCAACAGCAACCTCACGAGCGTGCGGCCCGACAACCTGCTGCGCACCATCCTCGACGGCGTGCGCGAGCCCGCCACGCGCGACATCGGCTTCATGCCGGCGTTCCGCGAAGCGCTCGACGACCGGCAGATCGCCGAGCTGGCCGGCTACATGCGCGCGCGCTTCGCGCCGCAGGAGCCCGCGTGGACCGACCTGCCAGCGCAGGTGGCACGCGTGCGCGCCGCCCCGGCACACCGCGCGGGGCACTGACAGGGGCTTTGGCTGCCGTTTCCCGGATGCGCCGCTACGATGCCACGTAGCACCATCCAAAGAGACATCACGCCATGCCACTGAACCTCTCCGCTTCTTCCAGCCTCCCCAGCGACGCCGAGCGCGCCACCCTCGTCGGGCGCCTGTGGCAACCGGGCGTCGGCCCCGTGCTCGTGGGCGTGCACGACGGCAGCCTGTACGACCTGTCGAAGCTCGCGCCGACCATGAGCGACCTGCTCGAAGCCAAGGGATCGCCTGCAGAGGCCGTTCGCCGTGCGTTGCAGGGCGCGCCGCGCATCGCATCGCTCGACGAAGCCATTGCCAACAGCGACGAGAGCGTGCGCGACGCGGCCAAGCCCTGGCTGCTCGCGCCCTGCGACCTGCAGGCCATCAAGGCCAGCGGCGTGACCTTTGTTGCCAGCCTTCTGGAACGCGTGATCGAGGAACAGGCGCGCGGCGATGCGTCGAAGGCCGAGGCCACGCGCGCGGCCATCGGCGGCGTGCTCGGCGACAACCTTGCCGACATCGTGCCCGGTTCGCCCGAAGCGATGAAGGTCAAGGAAGTACTGATCGCGCAGGGCGTGTGGTCGCAGTACCTCGAGGTCGGTATCGGCCCCGATGCGGAGATCTTCACCAAGGCGCCGGTGCTTGCGGCCGTGGGCACCGGCGCCGACGTCGGCATCCATTCGGGCTCGGTGTGGAACAACCCCGAGCCCGAGGTCGTGCTCGCGGTGAACAGCCGCGGCGAAACGCTCGGTGCCGCACTGGGCAACGACGTCAACCTGCGCGACTTCGAAGGCCGCAGCGCGCTGCTGCTCGGCAAGGCGAAGGACAACAACGCGTCGTGCGCCATCGGTCCTTTCATCCGGCTGTTCGATGCGCACTTCGGCATCGACGACGTGCGGCGCATCACCGTTGCGCTGGAAGTGACGGGGCCCGAAGGCTTCACGCTCCAGGGATCGAGTTCCTTGTCGAAGATCAGCCGAGACCCGCTGGATCTTGTCTCGCAAACAACGGGAAAAAATCACGGTTACCCCGACGGATTCATGTTGTTTCTGGGAACCATGTTCGCTCCGACACAAGATCGTCACGGGCCCGGGCAAGGATTCACCCATGTCGTAGGCGACCGTGTGCGCATTGCCGCGCCGGAGCTGGGTGCACTGGTCAATCGCGTGGTTCATGCGGACCAGGCGCCGATGTGGACTTTCGGTATCAGTGCGTTGATGCGCAATCTGGGTGCGCGTGGGTTGCTGTCTTCGGAGTTGTAGGCGTTCTGTTTGATGTTTTCGAGAAGTTGTACTCCTTTGTGATTCAGAGACAGTACGTTGCACTCCGTTGTTGTTGACCACGCGTTGGCTTCCCCTCAAGATACCGAGCCTTAAGAATGGTTGAACAGGGAGTTGAGGTTGTCGCAAAGCGAGATCGAACTATTGCAGTCGCCTGTGGAAGGCCCGCATCCGTGCGGTGAAGATCTGGAGTACGACCCCGACTTCATGGCGTTGCAACAGGCAACGACAGGCAAGCGCGAGCAGCAGTTCGGCACGACCATCATTCCTGCCGAGCCGCCCGACTGGGCGCGCGTGGAGCGCATCGCGAGGCAGCTGTGCACGCGGACGCGAGACCTTCGCGTGCTGGTGCCGCTCACGCTGGCCTGGACCGAGAGCCGCGGCCTGCCCGGCTATGTCGAAGGCCTGCAGCTCGTCGATGCGGTACTGCAGAAATTCTGGGACGAAGTGCATCCGCGCGTGATCGACGATGGCTTCGAAGATCCTCTGCCGCGCATGAACGCATTGGCCGCGCTGACCGAGGCCGAAGGGCTCGGGCGTAGCGTGCGCGATGCACGGCTGCTCGACGACGGTGGCGCATCCATGACCTTGCGGCAGGTCGAAGCGCTGCTCGATTCGAGCAAGACCGATCAGATCGACTACCCCGGCGGCATCGGCCGCCTGCGCGACGCCGCACGCCGCGCGCACGAGAAGGCGGCGCCGCCCGTGGTGGCATTGCGCGAGGCGCTCGAACTGCTGCAGCGCATTCGGGAGACATCCGAACGTGCGCTCGGCCAGAGCTGGGCGCCCGACTTCTCGCGGCTCGAACGATCGCTGCGTACCGTGGTCCAGCTGTTGCCTGAACAGTCGCAGCCAGACCAGGCCGACCCCATTGCGTCCCACTCCACAGCGGGTACGCAGCCGAATGAGCAGTTGCAGCCGATGCCGAACGGTACTGCCGAAAATGTCGGCATAGGACTACGCGCCGTCCGCATTAAAGATATTGAAATATCCAGCCGTGATGATGTGCAAGTGCTGTTGGAGAAAGCCTGCCAGTATCTGGAGCGAACGGAGCCAAGCCATCCGTCGCCCATGCTAATACGTCGCGCACAGCGGCTGCTGGAGCTCAACTTCTTCCAGATCATCGAAGAACTCGTGCCCGAGGGACTGCAAAAAATAGAAAGCCTCGCGGGGCGTCCGCTCAACGGCGGGAGCGGCACGCAGTAAGAGGAAAAAGGCAAGGGTGCCGCGCGGCTGTGTGCCGGCGCGCGGCAGGGTGAGATCCGCACGCATTTCAGATTCAAGAGGACGCTTATGGCAGACAACCGTGTCAGGAACAGTGGTCAGAAGTTCATCGCGCGCAATCGCGCGCCGCGTGTGCAGATCGAGTACGACGTCGAGATCTATGGCAGCGAGCGCAAGATCCAGCTGCCGTTCGTGATGGGCGTCATCGCCGATCTCGCGGGCAAGCAGATCGACCCGATGCCGGATCTCGCTGAGCGCGAGTTCATGCCGGTGGACATCGACAACTTCGACGACCGCATGAAGTCCATCAAGCCGCGCGTCGCCTTCCAGGTGCCCAACACGCTCACCGGCGAGGGCCAGATGAACGTCGACATCACCTTCGACAGCATGGACGACTTCTCGCCCGCGCGCATCGCGCGGCAGGTGGACGCGCTGCAGCAACTGCTCGAAGCACGCACGGAGCTGTCCAACCTGCTGTCGTACATGGACGGCAAGAACGGTGCCGAGCAGCTCATCGCGCAGGCGCTGCAGAACCCGGCGCTGCTGAAGTCGCTGGCTTCCGCGCCCAACCCCGCGGTGGCCAAGGCCGTGGAAGCTGCCAATGAAAAGGTCGGCACCGCCACGCCCGGCAACTCTTCCGAATAAGCGCTCGCAGCAAGGACATCGCCACCATGAGTACCGCACCCAAGCAAGGCGCCGCGCGCGCACAGGCCACCGTCGAGGCGCTCGAGCCGAACGAGTTCTCCGACCTGCTGCAGCGCGAGTTCAAGCCCAAGACCGACCAGGCCCGCGAGGCGGTGGAAAACGCCGTCAAGACGCTCGCCGTGCAGGCGCTGGAGAACACGGTCACCATCTCCAACGACGCCTACCGCTCGGTGCAGGCCATCATCACCGAGATCGACCGCAAGCTCTCCGAGCAGATCAACCAGATCCTGCACCACGAAGACTTCCAGCAGCTCGAAGGCGCATGGCGCGGGCTGCACTACCTCGTCAACAACACCGAGACCGACGAGCAGCTGAAGATCCGCGTGATGTGCGCCTCCAAGCGGGAAGTCGCGCGCTCGCTCAAGCGCCACAAGGGCATCGGCTGGGACCAGAGCCCGCTGTTCAAGAAGATCTACGAGGCCGAGTACGGCCAGTTCGGCGGCGAGCCCTTCGGTGCGCTGATCGGCGACTTTCACTTCGACCACAGCCCGCCCGACGTCGAGATGCTCGGCGAAATGGCCAAGATTGCCGCCGCCGCGCATTGCCCGTTCATCGCGGGCGCATCGCCCACGGTGATGCAGATGGATTCCTGGCAGGAACTCTCCAACCCGCGCGACCTGACCAAGATCTTCCAGAACACCGAGCACACGGCCTGGCGCTCGCTGCGCGATTCGGAAGACGCGCGCTACATCGGCCTGGCCATGCCGCGCTTCCTGGCGCGCCTGCCGTACGGTGCGCGCACCAACCCGGTCGATGAATTCGAGTTCGAGGAAGAGACCGACTCCGCCGCGCACAACCGCTACACCTGGGCCAACTCGGCCTATGCGATGGGCGTGAACATCAACCGCTCGTTCAAGCAGTACGGCTGGTGCACGTCCATCCGCGGCGTCGAATCGGGTGGCGCGGTCGAGAACCTTCCCACCCACACCTTCCCGACCGACGACGGCGGCGTGGACATGAAGTGCCCGACCGAGATCGCCATCAGCGACCGTCGCGAAGCCGAGCTGGCCAAGAACGGCTTCATGCCGCTGGTGCACCGCAAGAACTCCGACTTCGCGGCCTTCATCGGCGCGCAGTCATTGCAGCTGCCGGCCGAGTACTACGACGCCGACGCCACGGCCAACGCCAACCTTGCGGCGCGACTGCCGTACCTGTTCGCTTGCTGCCGCTTCGCGCACTACCTGAAGTGCATCGTGCGCGACAAGATCGGTTCGTTCCGCGAGCGCGAGGACATGGAGCGCTGGCTCAACGACTGGATCATGAACTACGTCGACGGCAGTCCCGGCACCTCGTCGCAGGACACGAAGGCAATGAAGCCGCTGGCGGCGGCCGAGGTCCAGGTGGAAGCCATCGAGGACAACCCCGGCTACTACGCTGCCAAGTTTTTTCTCCGGCCGCACTATCAGCTCGAAGGGCTGACGGTGTCGTTGCGGCTGGTTTCGAAGCTGCCATCCAACAAGAAGGACAGCAGCTAATTCAACAGCGTCCCGAATCCGGGCGCAAATAACTTTGGGGGTTAATCATGGCAGTAGACATGTTCATGCGCGTCGAAGGTGCAAACGGCGAATCGAAGGATTCGAACCATAAGGACTGGACCGACATCAAGTCGTTTGCATGGGGAGCGACGCAGCCTGGAAACATGGTCAGCGGCGGTGGCGGTGGCGTGGGCAAGGCGAGCTTCAACGACCTGCAGGTGCTCGCGCGCATCGACAAGGCGGCGCCTTCGGTCATGAAGAACTGCGCCAGCGGCAAGCACCTGAGCAAGGTCGAGGTGTCGGTGTGCAAGGCCGGCGGCTCGCAGATCGAATACACGCGCGTCACGCTCGAAGAAGTGCTCGTCACCTCGGTGCAGTACACGGCCGAGCAGGGCTCCGACGCGGTGTTCGTGCAGTACGCCTTCCAGGCCGCGAAGGTGAAGCAGCAGTACTGGGAACAGACCGACAAGGGCGGCAAGGGCGCCGAGACGGTGCTGGGCTGGAACATCAAGGAAAACAAGGAAGCCTGATTTCCTTCGGCGGCCCGCGCGGCCGCCTTTTTTCCCTTTCCCTCTTTCTCGCGCCACGGCCCTGCGCCGTGGTGCCGGTCAGTCAATGAGGACACTTCATGGGCGATGGGTTTGCAGTGCTTGGCGAACGTTCCGTGGCCGAGCACACCGAATGGGTACAGCGGCAGATCCGCGCCGATCCCCAGAACGCCAGCCTGCGGCTCGCCCTGTGCCACTTTCTTGCGCTGCGCGGTGAGTGGCAGCGGGCCGAAGACCAGCTCAAGCTCGCCACCAAGCTCGATCCCACGTTCACGCCCGCCAGCGTCACATGTTCGATGGCGCTCGCGGGGGAACGGCATCGCGCCGAATTCTGGGCCGGCGGACGCGCGCCGGCCATCGTCGGCGGCAACGCGGAATGGGTGGAGCAGCTCGTTGCCGCCGCCGCCCTGCCGGCCGAGCGCGCCGAGGAGGCCGCAGCCCTGCGCGAGAGCGCGCGCCAGGACGCGCCCGCATTGCGCGGCGCGCTGACCGGCGTCGACCGCTCCGACGCCCGCGCCGTACAGGCGCTCGACGGCGAGCCCGTGCAGCGCAGCGATTTCGAATGGCTGTGCGACGGCGACGTCCGCATCGGCCCCGTGCTGGAACTGCTCACGCCTTCGGGCTACGCATGGCTGCCGCTTCCCGAGGTACGCCGCATCAAGTTCTCGCGTCCCCAGCACCTGGTCGACCTGCTGTGGGCGCCGGCCGAGATCGAACTGCAGGACGGCCGCGCGCTCAACGGGCTGGTGCCCGTGCGCTACCCGGGCAGCCTCGAAGGGCTCGACGACGAGACCACGCTGGGCCGCCGCACCGACTGGCTGCCGCTGGCCGGCGAAGAACAATACGCGGGCGTCGGCCAGCGCACGCTGATCAGCGAGGCCGGCGACCATTCGCTGCTCGACCTGCGGCTGATCGAGATCACGCGCGAGGACGCCACCGCATGAGCGCATTGATGGACAACAGCATCGACGGCGAGTCGCAGGAAAGCGTTGCGCGCGACCGTCTCCAGCCCGTGCTGCTGGACCGCCTGACCGACAAGGCGCCGCAGAGCCGGCAGGAGCGCGCCGGCGCGTTCCTCATGAGCGGCAAGCTGCTGCGCGACTCGGTTCTGCGCGACCTGCAGTGGCTGCTCAACACCACCAACTTCGGTGCCGACCACGACATCAACGCCATGCCGCGCGCGCGCCGCTCGGTGGTGAACTACGGCGTGCGCGGCTGGGCCGGCGGGCGCATGTCGGAAGTCGACTTCGCCGATGTCGAGGCCGCCATCCGCGCCGCCATCATCGACTTCGAGCCGCGCATCATGAAGGACAGCATCGACGTGCGCTGCGTGACCGACGCGACCGACCTCGAGCACCACAACCTGCTCGCGCTGGAGATCCGCGGCACGCTGTGGTCGGTGCCCTATCCGATCGAATTCATCCTGCGTTCCGAACTGGACCTGGAGAGCGGCCACATGGTGCTGCGGCCCACGGGAGGGTTGTGATGCAGTGGCTCTTGCCTTCTGTTCAAGAAACACCGTGGAACCGGCTTTGCCGGGCCACTGGTGTTGCCCCCGGTGAGGGGGGAGGCGTAGCGACACGAAGTGCGCGAAGCCTGGGGGTGAGCTACTGATGGATGCGCGGCTGCTCGACTATTACAACCGCGAGCTCACCTACATGCACGAACTCGGTGCCGAGTTCGCGCAGCGCTATCCCAAGATCGCGGGCCGCCTGGGCATGCGCGGCATCGAGGTCAGCGATCCGTACGTCGAGCGCCTGCTCGAAGGCTTCAGCTTCCTCACCGCGCGCATCCAGCTCAAGATGGACGCGGAGTTTCCGCGCTTCTCGCAGCGGCTGCTGGAGGTGGTGTACCCCAACTTCCTCGCGCCGCTGCCCGCGATGGCCGTGGTGCAGATCGACGGCAACCTCAACGAAGGCTCGCTGAAGGCCGGCTACGAGCTGCCGCGCCACACCATCCTGCGCGGGCGCATGATCAAGGGCGAACAGACGGCGTGCGAGTTCCGCACCGGCCACGCCGTCACGCTGTGGCCCGTGCGCGTGGCCGAGGCCGGCATCGGCCCGGTGCCGGCGGAAATCGCTCATGCCATGCCGGCGGTTGCGCGGCAGGCGAAGAGCGCGCTCACCATCCGGCTCGAAGCGGTGGGCGGCGCGCGCTTTTCCGAGATGCCGCTGGAGCGGCTCGAGTTCTTCCTGTCGGGCGCCGAGCTGCATGCGCTGCGCGTGCTCGAACTCGTGGCGCACCATGCCGTGGGCACCGTATGCCGCAGCGGCCCGGGCAGCACCGCGCGCATCGTGCCGCTCGGCGACGATGCCATCCGCCACGAAGGCTTCGCGCCCGACCAGGCGCTGCTGCCCTACGACGCGCGCTCGTTCCAGGGCTACCGCCTGCTGCACGAGTACTTCGCGTTTCCCGACCGCTACCTGTTCTTCAGCGTCAACAAGCTGCGCGCGGCGGCACAGGCCATGGGCGGCAACACGATGGAAATCGTGATCCTGCTCGATCGCGCCGATGCCGACCTCGAGCGGCTGGTCGATGCCAGGCACTTCTCGCTGTTCTGCACGCCGATCATCAACCTCGTGCCGCGCCGCAGCGACCGTATTCCGGTCGGGCCGGGCCAGCACGAGCACCACGCGGTCATCGACCGCACGCGGCCGCGCGACTTCGAGATCTTCACCGTCGAGCGCGTGACCGGCCACATGGCCAACGGATCGGAAGAGCGCGAGTTCCGGCCCTTCCTGGGTTCGTTCGCGGCGGACGACGGCGACTTCGGCGCCTACTTCTCGCTGCGCCGCGAGCCGCGCCTGGTGTCGGACCGCGCCCGCGCACAGGGCACGCGCACCAGCTACACCGGCAGCGAGGTGTACGTGTCGCTGGTCGACCAGCACGACGCGCCGTTCCCGCACAGCCTGCGCCACATCACGCTCGACGCGCTGTGCACCAACCGCGACCTGCCGCTGCTGCTGCCGACCGGGCTGGAGTCCGATTTCACGCTGCGCGTGTCGGCGCCGGTGCGCTCGATACGCATCCTGCGCGGGCCGTCGCGGCCCTATCCGGCGCTGGCCGAGGGCGCGCTCACCTGGCGGCTCATCAGCCATCTCGGCCTCAACTACCTGAGCCTGACCGACGTCGACGCGACGCAGGGCGCAGCCGCGCTGCGCGAGATGCTCGACCTCTATGGCAACCTGGCCGATCCGGCCGTGCGCCGGCAGATCCAGGGCGTGCGTTCGATGGCGCTGGCGCCGGTCTTCCGCCGCCTGCCCGAACCGGGGCCGATCGTGTTCGGGCGCGGCGTGGAGATCGCGCTGAAGATCGACGAGGTCGCATTCTCCGGCGCGAGCCCGTACCTGTTCGGCGCGGTGCTGGAGCAGTTCTTCAGCCGCCACGTGTCGCTCAATGCATTCACCGAGTTCGCGCTGTCCAGCCTGCAGCGCGGAGAAATCGCGCGCTGGACCCCGCGCATCGGACGCCGCCCCGCCGTATGAGCGAAGAGGGCTTCACCGACGACGTGGGGGCCTTGCCGGTGCGGGACGGCGAGGCCGGGCAGGACTCGGCCGATGTCTGCTACAGCGTCCCGCAGCCCCTGCAAGCCACGCCGGTGGCGCGCGGCCTGCCCGAGGCCTACCCCGAGCTCTGGGCGCAGCTGGTAGACCAGCCTTTCGGGCACGACCTGTTCATGCTGCTGCGCCGGCTCGATGCGCGCAGCGACCATCCGCTGCTCGGCCGCGCGCCGCGCCCCGTCGACGAGCCGCTGCGCCTGGGGCAGGAGCCCTCGATGGCTTTCGCGCCGTCTAACGTGGCGGGCGTCGATGCATCGCAGGACGGTCCGCCGCGCATCTCGATCTACGGCTTCGGCCTGTTCGGTCCCAACGGCCCGCTGCCGCTGCACATGACCGAGTACGCGCGCGAGCGCAAGCGCCACCATGCCGACGACACGCTGAGCGCGTTCGCCGACCTGTTCCATCACCGGCTCATCCTGCTGTTCTACCGGGCCTGGGCCGACGCGCAGTCGGTCAACAGCCTCGACCGCCCCGACGGCCACCGCTTCGTCGACTACGTCGCCAGCCTCATGAACATGGGGCAGCCGGGCCTCAAGGGGCGTGACCGCATCGCCGACCATGCGCGCACGTTCATGGCCGGCCACCTCGTGCGCCAGACGCGCAACCCCGAGGGCCTGATCCAGATCCTGCGGCTGTACTTCGACGTGCCAGTGCGCATCGAGGAATTCGTGAGCGACTGGGTGCGCATCGACGAGCGCCAGCTCAGCACGCTCGGCCACTCGGGCCGCAACCACAGGCTGGGCGGCGGCGCCACCGTCGGCATCGCGGTGCGCGATGCGCAGAGCAAGTTCCGCGTCGAGCTCGGCCCGCTGTCGCACCAGGAGTTCCAGGAGCTTCTGCCCGGCACCAGGCGCCTGCAGCAGGTGGTCGACTGGGTACGCCAGTACGTGGGCATCGAATTCGCGTGGGAGCTTCGGCTCCTGCTGCGCAAGCAGGACGCCCGCGGCATGCAGCTCGGCGGCAGGCAGCAGCTCGGCTGGGGCAGCTGGCTCGGCACGCGCCTCCAGGACACCGACGCGGGCGACATGGTGTTCCAGCCCGAGGCATTGTTTTCCCGTTCCGCATCGGCGGCTCCCACCGACTCAAGTTCATGACAGATATCCGACGCGTCTCGCTTTTCTCCAAGCTCAACCCGATGCTCTACAAGGCATTGGAAACCGCCACCGCCTTCGCCAAGCTGCGCGGCAACGCCTATGTCGAGCTGGTGCACTGGCTGCACCAGATACTGCAGCTGCAGGACAGCGACATGCTGCGCATCATCAAGCGCGCGGGCCTGAACCTCGACGCGGTGGAGAACGACCTGGTGCGCGCGCTCGACCGGCTGCCGCACGGCGCCACCTCGATCAGCGACATCTCGGAGCACGTCGACAACGCGGTCGAGCGCGCGTGGGTGTATGCGAGCCTGCGCTTCGAGGCCACATCCATCCGCGGCGCCTACCTGCTCGCGGGCATCATCAAGACGCCGGGGCTGCGGCAGGTGCTCTCGGGCATTTCGCGCGAATTCGACAAGATCGTGCCCGACGTGCTGGTGGCGCAACTCGCGGCGTGGACCGAAGGTTCGCCCGAAGACGACTACGACGCGGCCGCCGCGCAAGGCGTGCCGGCCGTGGCTTCGGCGAATGCGCACCAGGGCGATGGCGCGCAGGCCGGCGGCTCCGCGCTGGCCAAGTACGCGAGCGACCTCACGGCCAAGGCCCGCGCGGGCGAGCTCGATCCGGTGTACGGCCGCGACGACGAGATCCGCCAGATCATCGACATCCTCATGCGGCGGCGCCAGAACAATCCGCTGTTGACCGGCGAAGCCGGCGTCGGCAAGACGGCGGTGGTCGAGGGGCTGGCCTCTCGCCTCGCGGCCGGCGACGTGCCGCCTTCGCTGAAGGACGTGTCGCTGTGGGTGCTCGACCCCACGCTGCTGCAGGCGGGCGCGGGCGTGAAGGGCGAGTTCGAGCAGCGGCTGCGGCAGGTGATCGACGAGGTCGAGAAGAGCCCGAAGCCCATCGTGCTGTTCGTCGACGAAGTGCACACGCTGGTGGGCGCTGGCGGCACCGCCGGTACCGGCGACGCGGCCAACCTGCTCAAGCCGGCGCTCGCGCGCGGGCGGCTGCGCACCATCGGCGCGACCACCTGGTCGGAGTACAAGAAGTACATCGAGAAAGACCCGGCGCTCACGCGGCGCTTCCAGACCATCCAGGTGCACGAGCCGACCGAGCCGAAGGCGGTGGTCATGCTGCGCGGCATCTCGGCCGAGCTCGAGAAGCACCACGGCGTGCTCATCCTCGACGCCGCGCTCGAGGCGGCCGTGAGCCTGTCGCACCGCTACATCCCGGCGCGCCAGCTGCCCGACAAGGCGGTGAGCCTGCTCGACACGGCATGCGCGCGGGTGGCGCTGAGCCAGCATGCGCTGCCGGCCGCCATCGAAGACCTGCAACGCCGCATCGAGGTGCTGGGCATCGAGTCGGGCATTGCGGGGCGCGAGGCGGCCATCGGCGTGGGCGAGCACCAGCGCGTGGAAGACATCGCGGCGGAGGTGGCGGCGGCACAGGCCGAGCTTGCGCTGCTGGAGACGCGGCGCGTGGAAGAAAGTGCGTTGGTCGAGCGCATCGTGGCGCTGCGCAAGCAACTCTCGCCCGCGGCGGTGCCGGCGCAGGCCGACGACGCCCCGGGAGATGCCCAGGAAGATGCGCAGACGTCGGATGCCGAGCCCGCGATGACCGCGCAGGAGATCCGCGCCGAACTCGCCCAGGCGCAAGACAGGCTCGTGCAGCTGCAGGGCGAGTCGCCGCTCATTCTTGCGGCGGTCGATGCCCAGGCCATCGCCACCGTGGTGGCCGACTGGACCGGCATTCCCATCGGCCGCATGGTGCGCGACGACGCGCAGTCGGTGCTCAAGCTCGGCGAGATTCTCTCGGCCCGCGTGGTCGCGCAGCCCGATGCGCTGGAGACCATCTCGCGGCGCATCCGCACGGCGCGCGCGCGGCTGGACAACCCCAACAAGCCCGTCGGCGTGTTCCTGCTGTGCGGCCCCTCGGGCGTGGGCAAGACCGAGACCGCGTTGGCATTGTCGGAGGCGCTCTACGGCGGCGAGCAGAACCTCGTCACCATCAACATGAGCGAGTTCCAGGAGTCGCACACCGTCTCCACGCTCAAGGGCGCGCCTCCGGGCTACGTGGGCTACGGCGAAGGCGGCGTGCTCACCGAGGCCGTGCGGCGCAGGCCCTACAGCGTGGTGCTGCTCGACGAGATCGAGAAGGCGCACACCGACGTGCACGAGATCTTCTTCCAGGTGTTCGACAAGGGATGGATGGAAGACGGCGAAGGCCGGCACATCGACTTTCGCAACACCGTGATCATCATGACCTCCAACGTCGGCACCGACCTGGTCATGCAATTGTGCGAAGACCCCGCCCTGCGGCCCGACCCCGAGCCGCTGGCCGCCGCGCTGCGCGAGCCGCTGCTGAAGGTGTTCGCGCCCGCGCTGCTCGGCCGCCTGGTTGTAGTGCCTTATTACCCGTTGCACGCGGAAGCATTGCATCGCATCATCCGGCTTCAGCTCGATCGCATCGCTGCGCGCCTGCAGGCGAACCACGGCATTGCATTGGCCTACGACGACAGCGCGGTCGAACTGGTCGCAAGGCGCTGCACGGCCATTGAGTCGGGTGGCCGGATGATCGACGCGATCCTCACGCACACGATCCTCCCGCGGCTGAGCGAGGAAGTCATCGGCGCCACGGTCAGTGCGCGCAAGCTCGCCGCCGTGCGGCTGGGCGCGGCGGGAGACGACTTCCACTACGAATTTTCCGAACACTGAGCGAAGAAAGGGAGCACCGCATGGCCAGAGTCGTCACCGCACACACGCCGCTTCCACCGGACCAGTTGCTGTTCCGTTCGATGCACGGCAAGGAAGCGCTGTCGGAGCTCTTCGAGTTCGAAGTCGACCTGCTGAGCCCCAACACATCCGTCGACATGAAGGCGGTGCTCGGCAAGCCGCTCACGCTCGAGATCGTCACCATCGACGGGACGCCGCGCTATCTCAACGGGCAGATCACGCGCTTCACGATGATCGGGCGCGAAGAGAGTTCGTCGCGCTATGTGGTGTACCGGGCGCTCGTGCGGCCGTGGCTCTGGTACCTCACGCGCACCAGCGACTGCAAGATCTTCCAGAACAAGTCGGTGGTCGACATCCTGGACGAAGTGCTCGGCGAGTACGGGTTCGCGTTCGAGAAGAAGCTCAGCGCCACCTACCGCCAGCGCGACTATTCGGTGCAGTACCAGGAGACCGACTTCGCCTTCGTGAGCCGGCTGATGGAACACGAAGGCATCTACTACTACTTCAGGCACGACGAGAACCAGCACACGCTGGTTCTGGCCGACGACATGGGTGCGCACGACACGCTGCCGGGCTATCCGCGCATCGGCTACCTCGCCAGCGATCGCGCGGGCGAGACGGGCCGCGAAGTCATCGACCAGTGGGAGGTGACCGAGGAGATTCGCCCGGGCACCTACGTGGTCGACGACTTCGACTTCAAGAAGCCCAAGGCCGACCTGCTCAACACGCGCAGCCAGCCGCGCGAGAATGACCACGGCCGCTACGAGATGTACGAGTGGCTCGGCGGCTACAGCGACGCGGGGCAGGGCGAGCACTACGCGCGCATCCGGCTCGAGGAAGCGCAGGCGCAGGCCGAAGTCGACACCGGCCACTGCAACGTGCGCGGCATGGCGCCCGGCTACCGCTTCGACATGCAGAACGCGCCGCGTGACGAGGACAACAAGGAATACCTGATCGTCTCGGTCACGTACAACCTGCGCGAGGGCGGCTATGCGACGGGCAGTCCCGACGGTTTCTACAGCTTCGACTTTGACGTGCAGCCCACGTCGTTTCCGTTCCGTGCGCCGCGCGTCACGCGGATGCCGACCACGCATGGCCCGCAGACCGCGACGGTCGTGGGCCCGCCCGGTGAAGACATCTGGATCGACAAGTACGGCCGCGTGAAGGTGCAGTTCCGCTGGGACCGCTACGGCCAGCGCAACGAGGACAGCTCATGCTGGGTGCGTGTGTCCAGCGCGTGGGCCGGTTCGAACTTCGGCGCGGTGAACCACCCGCGCGTGGGGCAGGAAGTGATCGTCGATTTCATCGCCGGTTGCCCCGACCGGCCGATCATCATCGGCCGTGTCTACAACGCCGACCAGATGCCGCCGCTCGAACTGCCGGCCAAGGCGACGGTCAGCGGCTTCATCAGCCGCACCATCAAGGGCGACGGCGAGCTCGCCAACCATTTCGTGATCGACGACGACCCCGGCAGCGAGTCGATCAAGATGCACGCGCAGAAGGACTTCAGCCTCAGCGTGGAGAACAACGAAACCCACACCGTGGACGGCACGCGCGACACGCTGATCGAGGGCGCGGACACCTACACGACCAACACCTCGCTCGACGAGACGGTCAACGGGCCGCACACGCTGACGGTGAACAAGGGCGGGCCGCAGACGATCACCGTCAACGGCGGCAACCAGTTCATCAAGGTGGATGGCGGCGACCAGCAGGTCGACGTCATCGGCAACCAGACCATCCATGTCACCGGCAAGCGCAAGGACACGGTCGACAGCGGCGAAGAGCGGATCATCGGTACCTCGCTCAAGGAAGACATCGCCGGTCCCCAGACCACCAAGGTGGTCGGCCTGTACACCGAGGAAACCAAGGGCAAGAAGGTGACGGTCGACGGCGACGAGGACTATCTCGTCAAGGGCGCGCAGAAGGTGCATGCGACCACCTCGCTGAAGGCGACGACCGATGGCCCCATGAACCTGGAGAGCACCGCGGCGGACATCACGGTCAAGTCGCCGACCAAGATCGTGCTGGATGCGCCCCATGTCGAGGACAAGTCGGCCAAGAAGGTGACCTTCACGGACTGGGGCATTGCCTTCAAGGGCTTCAACATGGGGATCAACGGGATCAACGTGAGCCTCAACGGTACTTCGCTGTTCGTGAACGGCCTGGTGACCAGCATTGCCGGGCTGAACCTGGGGTTCAACGCCTACTCGCTCACGGGCGCCATCAACAAGTTCGACGTGTATTCCTCCAGCGGTGCGATGGGCCTGTTCACCACCACCCAGACGGTTTTCACGGCGGACAACAGGGCGATGAAGATCGACTTGTCGCAGATCAAGGTGAACCCCAGGGGAATCACCGTCTATCTCTGAAACCGGGGCACGTGTTGGATCTTCTCGCCGTGTGGTTCACCAAGTACTGGTACCTGATCGTTCCCATCGCCGTCATCGCGCTGATCGTGTTCGTGCTGACCACGGTGGCCAAGCGCCATGTCACCCGCGTGATGAGCACACAGAGCACGGTCAACCGCCAGGTGATGGGCACCGATCGCGCCGAGCGGGTGCTTCGTACCGGCCAGCCGGCCGTGGGCGTGGTGCTCGAGAGCCATGACACCGCCACGCGGGTCGAGCGCATCTACATCCTCGTGCGGCTCAAGCTGCAGGTGCAGCCCGGGGATGGATCGCCCGCCTACGAGACCGAACTGGTCGCCCCGATCAGCCCGGTGAAGATTGCCGACTTCGCGCCGGGGCGCTCCGTGAAGCTGCGCTTCGACCCGGTCTCGCGCGAGATCGCCATCGACCAGCCGGTGCGCTGAAGCGGGTGCGCTGCCGCCATGAAGACCATCAAGCCCTTCCGACTGAGCATCATCACGCGGCCCTTCCGACGGCAGCGGCGGGACTTCCTGGGCGTATCGGTCTTCGCCATGGCCAGCCTGGCGCCGGAGCCTTTGCTGATGCCCGACCAGGATCTCTGGAAGCTGGCGGCCGACGAGATCGGGCCGGGCAACGT
Organism: Variovorax sp. efr-133-TYG-130; assembly: GCF_030208835.1. NCBI lineage: Bacteria > Pseudomonadati > Pseudomonadota > Betaproteobacteria > Burkholderiales > Comamonadaceae > Variovorax > Variovorax sp. efr-133-TYG-130. The sequence goes on from NZ_JARVTD010000008.1 coordinate 72,929, forward strand.
GCTGGACATGGGCGTGCCGAAGATCGAGCCCGAGTGGCTGGTCAGCGGCTATGCGTACACGGCGCACCAGGACGACAAGACGCTGTGCGCGGCCCAGGCCGTCTTCCATGGCCAGGCCAAGTCGCTGCTGGTGAGCGGGGACCGCTACTGGCTCGACGGCCGGGCGACGGCCGCACAGCCGTTCGAGCGCCTGAAGCTCGATTGGGCACATGCCTATGGCGGACCGGGCGAGGCCGAAAACCCGGAAGGCATCGGCAGCTTCGATGAAGTGATCAACGGCGTCCGTACGCGCCGGCTTCCCAATGTCGAGTTGCCCGGCGCGCGCCAGGACACACCCGGGCGGCGCGTAGTGGCCGCGGGCTTCGGCGCGGTGCCCCCCGATCGGCCGCAGCGGCTCGGGCTGATGGGGCGCGCCTACGACCAGCAGTGGCTGCAGCACGACTACCCCGGTTTCGCCGATGACATGGACTGGCGCTACTTCAATGCCGCGCCCGCCGACCAGCGCCTGCCCGGCCAGAGCGAACTGCCGCCGGGCGCCGCCTACGAACTGTGGAACATGCACCCGCGGCAGCCGGTGATGCGCGGCCAGCTGCCTGATTGGCAGGCGCGCTGTTTCGCCAGCTTCCAGAAAGACGGCGGTGCGCTGTCGGAGATCGCGCTGCGCCTGAGCACGGCCTGGTTTTTTCCGCACGCCGAGCGGGTCATCCTGGTCTGGCACGGTGCATCGCCCATCGCGGAAGACGACGCGGCCGACGTCAAGCACATCATGCCCGCGCTCGAATTGCGCGGACAGCCGCGGCCGATCGCCCACTACCAGCAGGTGCTGCAGCAGCGCATCGACCCAGCCAAGGCGGTGCTGGTCCTGCGCGACAGCGACCTGGTGCCCAAGGAGGTCATGGGGCCGTGGGCGGGCGAGCAGATGCCCGATATCGCCTCGCTCCCGATGGTGCGCAACCTGCGCGCGGGCCGTCTGCGCGAGCGCGAACGCCTGCGCGCCCGTCTGCAGGAACAGGGCCTGGATCCCGAACGCTATCTGCCGCCCCTGGCCGAGCCGGACCTGCAGCCACCGGCCTCCATCGACGATCTGCCCGATTTCGCCGAAAAGGCCGACCGGGCCTTCGAGCAGATGCGCCAGACGGCACTCGCCCGCGGCGCCGAGGGCCGCGCCCAGGCCGTCGCGCAGGGCATGCCGGCTGCCGCTCATCCCGATGTCGACATCCCGCCGCTGTCGCAGATGGATCCGCGCGAGCTGTCCGGCGAGATCAAGGCGAGCATCGACAAGGCCATGGCCGAGGTGGCCTCGCGGACCGGCAAGCCTTTGCAGCGCCGATTCGACCCGGACAGCCTGCTGCGCGACCTCGCGCGCATGGAGGAAGACGCGGCGCGCGAGCGCCCGACACCCCGTACCGCCGAGGAAGCCGCCGAAAGCGCGCGTCTGCGCGAACAGGCCGGGCGCAGCGTGCGCCTGGGCCACCTCCATGGCGCGCACCTGCTCGAGCCGGCGCCGCCGGCCAGCAGCTTGCGTTCCAGGCGGCTGCGGCGGCGCCTCGAGGCCGCGGCCAGCGGCGAGCGTCGTTTCGCGGGCATGAACTTCGTCGGCGCCAATCTCTCGGGCATGGATCTGCGAGGCGCCGACTTCACCGGAGCGAACCTCGAAGACGTCGACTTCAGCGACGCGCGGCTCGATGGCTGCAACTTCACGCGCGCGGTGCTCGCGCGCGCGCGGCTGGCCCGGGCTTCGCTCACCGATGCGCGGCTGGACGAGGCCAACCTGGGTGGGGCGCAATGCGAAGGCGTGAACTTCACGGGCGCGAGCTTCGTGAACACGCGATGCAACAAGACCGTTTTTCGCTCCTGCCTGCTCGCGCGTGCCGCGTTCGACCAGGCCGACCTGTTCGAAAGCGAATGGGCGCGCTGCGATGCGCGCGGCTCCCGGTGGGAGCAGATGGCGATGGTCAAGCTGGCACTGGAAGACATCGCTTTCGACGACGCCGCGTTCAAGCAGGTGAGCTGGATCGAGTGCCGCTTCAAGGGGGCATCCTTCGTGCGAGCCTCGCTGGACGCCTGTGCTTTCGTCACCGTCGATGCGCACGAGGGCGTCGACTTCACCGAGGCCAGCTTCGTTACCTGTTCCTTCGTGCATGGCTGCAGCCTGGTGCAGGCCGTGTTCCGCGCCGCTTCGCTGCGGCAGTGCGGCCTGCGCGGCGCCATATTGGTCGGCGCCGATCTCGCGGGGGCGCGGCTCGAAGGCTGCGACTTCTCCGAATGCGACCTGCGGCGCGCGCGGCTGGAGGCATTGCATGCCGGCGAGAGCCTGTTCATTCGCGCGGACCTGCGCGAAGCTTCGCTGCGCGGCGCCAGCCTCATCGACGCCAATCTTTCGAAGGCCGATCTGCGCTTTGCCAGCCTGCAGGACGCCAATCTGTTCCGAGCCGACGTGTCGCAGGCCGCCATCGACGGCTCGACCACCTTCATCGGCGCCTACACCCAGGGCGCCAAGACCTTGCCCGCAAGAAAGACTGAGCCGGTTCGATGAAAGTCGAGGAACTTCTGGACAAGATCCGGCATGGCGAACCGGTGGTCGGGGCGAGCTTCGCGGGCCAGGATCTCGGCGGCATCGACTTGTCGGGCGCCCAGCTGGAGCGTGTCGACCTGAGCCGCGCGAATCTGCGCGGTGCCAGCCTCGACGACAGTGCGCTGACGCAATGCAAGCTCGACCAGGCCGACCTGTCGGCCGCCAGCCTGAAGGGCGCGCGCGTGTTCCGGTGTCGGCTGGAGGCCGCGCAGCTCGTGCGCGTGTTCATGCAGGACACCAACTTCTTCGAATCCTCGCTGGGCCACGCGGATTTCGGGAACGCGCAAATGGAGCGCGTGGCTTTCACCCGGTGCGAGCTAGGGCATGCTGTGCTCAAGCCGAGCATCTGCGATCAGATCGTCGTCACCGAATCAACGGTCGACCAGCTCGACTGCCGTGGGGCACGGCTGTTGCACCTGATGTTCTTCCGCATGGATCTGCGCACGGTGCAGTTCGCCCAGGCCCAATGCGACGCTTCGATCCTGATGGAGTGCAATCTCGAAGGTCAGCGCCTGCAGCACACGGCCTTCCTGCGCTGCCAGTTCACCGACAGCGCGATGGCAGCCGTCGATTTCAGCGGTGCAGTGCTCACGCAGAGCAACTTCAAGGGCGCCACGCTGACCAGGGCGAACTTCAGCGGCGCGGATGCCGCCCAGGCCATGTTCCCCGAGGCCGATCTGCGTGAAGCGAATTGCAGCGACGCCGTCTTCGATCAGTCGATCTGGGCCGACGCCAAGCTCGAGGGAGCCGATTTCAGCCGCTCGCGCCTGCCACTGAGCGTGTTCCATCGCGCAAAGGCAGGCAATGCCGGCTTCCGCGAGGCGGACCTGCATGACGCCGATTTTTCCTATGCCGATCTGCACGGCGCGGATCTGCGCGATGCGCGCTTTCTGCGCACCCGCTTTCATCGCGCAGAGCGCACGGGTGCGCGTTTTTCGGGCAGCGGCGGCATCGTCGAAAACGATCCGGAGCTGTTCAAGGCCCAGGAGATCCGGCATCCGGGCTGACGTCGCCAAGCCTGCACGTTCCACTGTTCATCCATCAAACAAGGAGATCTCCATGCCAGTCGTCTCACTGCGCAAAGCCTCGAAGCTGACGGCTCCGGTGCACTTCCAGGGGGTGGTCACCGCATTGCTGCCGGACGGGCGCGTCACCGTCGACGACGAGGACGGTGCCGCCTGGATCTGCCGTCGCGCGGCCAGCTGCCTGCTCAAGCCCGCCAGCGGCGACACCGTGCTGGTGTCCGGTCCCGACAGCGCGCGTGCCTACCTGATCGCGGTGATCGAGCAGGCCGACGCGTCATCGAGCTGCATCGAGGCGGCGGGCGATGTCACCTTCGCGCCCAGCGGCAACGGCCGGGTGACCATCGCGAGCGCTTCGGAGCTCAGGCTTCGCTCGGAAAAACGCTTCGTGCTCAAGACGGAAGAGGGCGAGTGCGAAATCGGCGAACTGCGGCTGGTCACGCGCTCCGTGCAGGCGGCGGCCGGAAGCGTCCGGCTGGTCGGCAAGGTCTTCGAGACCGTGGCCGACCGCATCGTGCAAATGGCGCGCCAGACGCTGCGCCTGACGGATGAAGTCGACCAGGTGCGAGCCGGCCACATGGACTACAAGGCCGGCGAAACGGTGCGCATCCACGGCCACCACACGGTGGTCACCGGCCAGGAGCTGGTGAAAGTGGACGCGGCGCAGATCCACATGGGCTAGGCAAGGAGGTACCAGATGTTTGCCAACTGTCAGCTCATGGGGATGGACATGGCGTTCCCCGACGTCTGCAAGTCGCCGGTGCCCATTCCATACCCGAACATGGCATTGGGGCCGATGGCCATTCCGAATGCCTGGAACATCCTCTTCATGGCGATGCCGGCGCACAACATGGCGACGACCACGCCGATCACCCTGGGGGACCAGCCCGGGGTGCTGGGCGGGGTCGTGTCCCAGACGTTCATGCAGCAATCGCGGCATGTGACGGGCGCATTCACCGTGCTTCTCAAGGGTACGCCGGCCACGCGGGTCACCAGCATCACGGTGCAGAACCGTTGCAACATCGTCGGCATGCGCGTCGTGCCGAGCCAGTTCAAGGTGCTGATGCTGGCGCCCTGAAGGCGCATCGATTCAGACCGGCCCCGCCAGCGTCACCTGCTGCGGAAACCCCACCCACACGGCCAGCGCGGAGTAGTTGTCCTGCGTCTCGTCGGCCTTGGCCTCGGCCGCGCGGCGCAGCAGCGCGAGCCATTCTTCGGCGCTGTCGGCCAGTTGCAGCGAGCGCTCCATCACCTGCTGGGAGATCAGCTGCCAGAGCCCGTCGGTGCACAGCAGGAACGCGTCGCCGTCGGCCAGGCGCTGCGTCGCGGTGATAGTGGCCTCGGCCGCGGCGCGCGCGCCGAGCGCGCGGTACAGCAGATTGGTCTTCACCAGTCGCTCGCCGCCGTGGTGCTGGCTCGCGGCGGCGTCGCCCGAGCGTTCCGACAGGCTGTGGTCTTCGGTGCGCTGCATCAGCGCGCCGCGGCGGAACCAGTAGAGGCGGCTGTCGCCCACGTGGGCCCAGCAGGCCTGGTTGCTCGCCCGGTCGACGAACAGCGAAACGAAGGTCGCGCTCATGCGGCTGCGGTCGGCAAGTTCGCGCTGCTTCGCGAGGATGGCGTCGTTCGCCGCCTTCACGCAGCGCTGGATGTTGCCGGCGGCCAAAGAAGGGTCGTCGACGAAGGTGTCGAGCGCGGTGTCGACCGCAATGCGCGAGGCCAGTTCGCCGCCCGCGTTGCCGCCCACGCCGTCGCTCACCACGAAGCAGCCGTTGCGCTCGTCGAGGTGGTAGCCGATGGCGTCCTGGTTGCCGCTGCGCTCGCCCACGCAGGAGAACTGCGAGGTCGAGATCGGCACGGCGAAGGACGACGAGGAAGAGCGGGCGGCTTCAACCACGGCGCGCCTCCTTCAGCCGTTCCATCTCCTTGTCGTAGGCCTGCTGGAAGGCGCGGCCGAACACGGCCTGGAAGTCGTCCTCCACGGCCGACGTGGTCTCGGCATGCAGCGCCTGCAGCTGGCGCCACAGGCGCGCCTCGCGGCCGCCGGGCAGCAACTTCTCGCCGATGCCGCCGTCGTGCGGCGTGTCGCGGCTGAGCGCCGCGGGATCGAAGCGCTGCAGCAGCGTGAGCAGCGCGGCACGCATGCCGGCGACCATGCCGAGCTGGTGCGACTGCAGGTCGCCGAGCGCGTCGTGCACGGCGGCCTCGGGCGGCAGGAAGCCGGGCATGCGCGCGCCGAACATCTGCATCAGCACCGCGCGGCCGTTGGGCAGGATCTTGAACGGGTTGTTCTCCTCGTCCACGATCATCGTGATCTCGGCGCGGACCTCGCGCTTGAGCATGGCGCGCGATGACAGCAGCTCGATGGTGCCGTCGGTGAAGGCCCGCATGATGCGACCCAGGCGCTGCATGGCCTCGATGTCGAGCGGCTGCTGGCCGGCGATCTCGGGCACGCCCGCGCCTTCGAGGAAAGCCTTGAAGAGGGCTTCGGACGAAGAGTCGGCAGTGGGCGCAGTGGGTTGCGGCTGCGGTGGTGGCGTGGCCGGTGCGGCGACCACTGGCGGTGGCGCGGGAGGCGGTGGAGGAGGAGGCGGCGGTGGAGGAGGAGGTGCCTGCTCGATCGTCTCCACGGCGACGACAGGTGCCGGCGCAGGCGCGGGAGGGGGTGCAGGCACGGGCGCGGGCGCCACCGGCAACGGCGGACGGAACTGCGCCGTCACCTCTCGCGCATGGTTCGAATGGCTGTACCCCGGCACGGCCGGCTTGTTGTTCTGCAGCAGGTCGAGCGCGGGATGCACGTCGCCGGGCAGCCCTGCGTCGTGTTGCGTCAGCGCGGTCGGGCGCGGGTCGGAGAGCGGCGAATGCGCGCTGTCGTCGGCCGCGAAGAAAGAGAGTGGATCGACCCCGCGCCTGAGCGCGATGTCGGACATGTCCTGGGTCGCCTGCGGGTTCATTTCCGCGAGCGGGTCGATGGGGTTGCGGCGCGCCTGCGACGGCAGCTCGAAGGGCTCGTGCGCCATCGGGTCTGGCATGGGCGCGGGCGTGGTGTCGATGCGGCGCGGCGCGTTCGCGAGGATGGCGTCCCAGTCTTCGGCGGAAGGAATCTGCGACGAGGCCGGGGCTGCCGACTTCGGCGGTACCTGCGCGGGCATGGGTGGCGGGGGCGGTACCGGCACATGCACCTGAACGGCAGGCGAGGGAGGCGGCGGCACCGGCGCGCGCGGCATCGGCATCGGCGGCGGCATTGCCACGGTGGGCTGCGTTTCGCCGATGGGCAGGGCGCCTTCGCCGAACAGGTCGGAGAACACGTCGGAGCCTGAAGAAGCCGGCAGCAAGGCGTCGATGGGCGCGGACGAAGCCGGCGCCGGCGCGAACGGCTGTGGCGCCGGCATCGAAGCAGGAGGAGGGAGAGAGGGCGGTGGCGATGGCGGCGGCGGCGGTGGCGCGGCCACCACGGCCGGGGCTGCGCGCTGCGCGCTCGCGGCCTCCAGGACGTAGCTGCCGATCGCCACGCGGTCGCCGTCGGCCACGCGGGCTTCCTGCTCGTGCACCAGTGTTTGCCCGTTGACGCTGATGGGCAGCACCGCGCTCATGTTGCGAAGCACCGCCGAGCCGTCTTCGTCGAAGCGCACCGTGGCTTGCAGGCGCGAGATCTGTCGCTGCTCGTCGGGCAGCACGAGGTGGTTGTCGGGGCTGCGCCCGATCGTTCCTCCGGGTGCGGCCAGCAGCGCCGAGGGGCCCGAGGCCACCGGCTTGCCGGCATGTTCGATCACCGTCCAACGCATGGCATCTCCATGTTCTTGTGGCGCCCGCGCAAGCTGCGCAGGGCGCGGGGACCGGCGTGGCCGGTCAACGCTTCATTCGCTTCGCGGCTTCGAAGGCCGGGCCCCACACGGGGTGCTTGCGCTCGGCCACGTTGAGGTCGAAGTTCGGGAAGGCGTCGAGGATCTTGCGGAACTGCGCGCGGCACTCGGGCACCTGGTTTGCCACGCAGTAGCTGAAGGCCTCGAGCTTCATCGCGTCGAGGCGCGTGGCCGGCTCCGCGCCGTCGAACACCGACACGCCTCCGCTCTTGAGCGTGCTGATGGCCCTGGCGTAGTCGCCTTCGTCATAAGCCTGTTGCGCGCGCTCGAGGGTGGTGCGCGCAACCTGCTGGCTCAGGCGCTCGGGTTGCGGTGCGGGCTCGGGCGGCGGCGGGGTCGTGCACCCCGTGATCACGCAAAGAGTGAACGCCAGAGCAGGCAGACATGACTTCAATCTTCTCTCCTACTTTGCGAAAGCAATGTTCGAGGCAGTGTGCCGCAGTGTTGCGACAGCGACGCTGATGCGCATGGTGAATGCGCATGACTTCGATAATATAGGCCGCGAACCAGCCAGGGAGATATCAATGCATCGACGAAGCCTGCTGCAAGGCGCACTTGCATCCACACCGTTGTTGGCGGGCCTCAGTGGGTGCGCTTCCACGGCAAAGTCATTGCCCACACCGTATGCCGTCACCGTGCGCATCGACGACGGCGTGAACCCCGACGGACGCGGCCAGGCAGCGCCCATCCTGGTGAAGGTGTTCGAGCTGAAATCTTCCGGCAACTTCGAGACGGCAGACTACTTTGCACTACAGGACCGCGACCGCGAGACGCTGGCAACGGAACTCGTGAACGCCGACCAGGCCATCATGCGCAGCGGCGAGGAGCGCGTCTTCAAGCGCGAGGCGGGTCTCGATTCGCGCGCCATCGGCATCATCGCGGGCTACCGCAAGCTGGAAGCCGCGCGCTGGCGCATCGTGCTGCCGCTCAAGGAGCCGAAGCAGACGAACCTGTACAAGGTCTGGCAGTTCTCGCCTAGCGAGCAGGCCGTGCAGGTCGTGGTGCGCAAGAGTGGCATCGAGGTGCTACCAAGTCGTTAATTTTCTGCACTCCCTAGTACGAAAGTGCGAGAAATCCGCGCTTGAAAAGCGGTGCAAATCGTAAGACGCGCCGTGTAGCATCGGAGCAAAAAAATCGTTCGATGGGAGGGCGTCCGTGCATGCGCCTTCCGCTTCCATGTGAGCACTCCCAGGAGGTTCTTTGGTGACAGTTCGCAATCAGGGCGCTGGAAGAAACGGCGTTCATCCGCAGGCGTTGGCGAATAGGGTGGTGTGGTCCGAGGGCATGTACCTGCGGCCGCAGCATTTCCAGCAGCTCGAGCGTTACGTCGAGCAATACGTGACGCGTCGCACCGCCGGCCTGCAAGGCGCTTATTGGGGTTGGCTGCATCTCGAGATAGATCGCGATGCCTATGCGCTGGGCCGCGTGTCGCTGCTCGGCGGCGCGGGCGTGCTGCCCGATGGCACGCCGTTCTCCTTCGGTGCCGAAGACGCACCGCTGCCCTATGAAGTGCCCAACGACCTGACCGATGAGCTCATCGTGCTCGCACTGCCGCTGCGCAGGCCGGGCAGCGAAGAGATCATCTTCGCGGAGGACGAAGGTTCGGCCGCGCGCTTCGGCGTGATCGAGCGCGAGGTGAACGACGGCAACGCGGTCGCGCTGGGGCCGGCGGTGCTGCAGCTTGCCGCGCCGCGCCTGCGCCTTGCGCGCGCGTCTTCGCTCACCGCCGAATGGCAGGCCATCGGCGCGGTGCGCGTGATCGAACGCCGCACCGACCACAAGCTGGTGGTCGACGCCAACTACATTCCGCCTGTGCTCGATGCTTCCGCGCACACCATGCTGCGCAGCATGATCGCGGAGCTGCACGGCCTGCTCACGCAACGGTCCGAGGCACTGGCCTCGCGGCTGTCACAGCCCGGGCGCGGCGGCGTGAGCGAGGTGTCCGACTTCCTGCTGCTGGAGCTGGTCAATCGCTATCTCGCGCTCACGTGGCATGCACAGCAGGCGGTGCAGGTGCACCCCGAGCAGCTGTTCATCGACTGGCTCAAGCTGGCCTGCCACCTGGCGACGCACACTTCGCCCACGCGGCGCCCGGTGCTGTGGCCGGTGTACGACCACGACAACCTCAACGAAAGCATTCGTCCGCTGATGGAAGAGCTGCGGCGTTCGCTGTCGGCCGTGCTCGAGCAGAGCGCGATCGCCATCGAGCTCGAGGAGCGCAGCCACGGCGTGCGCGTGGGCCGCATGCCCGACCCGGTGCTGGTGCGCAACGCGGGCTTCGTGCTCGCGGTGCATGCCGACCTGCCGGCCGACGCCATCCAGCAGCGCTTCCCCACGCAGGTGAAGATCGGCTCGGTCGAGCGCATCCGCGACCTCGTGCAGCTGCAGCTGCCGGGCGTGACCGTGCGCCCGCTGCCGGTGGCGCCCAGGCAGATTCCGTACAACGCGGGCTACCACTACTTCGAACTCGACAAGAGCGGCGACATGTGGCGCCAGCTCGAGAAGTCGGGCGGCGTGGCCATGCACCTGGCCGGTGACTTTCCCGGGCTGGCCATGGAGTTCTGGGCCATCCGTCCGTGAGGGACTCTATGAACGGTGTGAACGACATGGCCGTCGGCGCGGGAGGTTTCGTGCCGCCGAATCCAGGGGGTGGCGGCGCTGCGGACCCGGGCGGCATGCCCGCGGCGCAACGCGGCATGGGCGCGCAGCCCGAGTCATTCACCGCATGGCACGACGCGCGGCGTCCGCATGCGGGTGACACGGCGCTCGCGGGCAACAACCCGCTGGTGGCGGCCGCCAATCCATTGCTCGACCTGATTCCGCAGATCCGCGCGACCGGCCATCACCCCGCGCCGGCGCAGTTGCGCGAGCACCTGGTCGACGAGGTGCGCCGCTTCGAGACGCGCGCGCAGCAGGCGGGCATCGCGCCCGAGGTGATCATCGGCGCGCGCTACTGCCTGTGCACGGCGGTGGACGAGGCCGCCGCGCTCACACCGTGGGGCGGCAGCATCTGGTCGTCGCAGAGCCTGCTGGTGATGTTCCACAACGAGACCTGGGGCGGCGAGAAATTCTTCCAGCTGCTGTCGCGGCTGGTGCAGAACCCGCAGCAGCACCTGCACCTGATTGAGCTCATCTACTTCTGCCTGGCGCTGGGCTTCGAGGGGCGCTTCCGCGTCATCGACAACGGTCGCTCGCAGCTCGAAACGCTCAAGCAGCGCCTGCTGCAGATCATCCGGCAGACGCGCGGCGAGATCGCGGTGCCGCTGTCGCCGCACTGGCAGGACGCGAGCGCGCCGGTGCGCCGCGCGCGCAACTGGCTGCCGGTGTGGGCCGTGGGCGCGGTGGCGGCGGTGCTGCTGCTCGTGGCGTTCGCGCTGCTCACGTTCAACCTGGCTGGCACGTCCGACGGCGCCTTCGCGGCCGTCAACGCAGTGCGGCTGCCGCAGACCGCGCGCGCCGTGGTCATGCCCGCGCCCACGCCGCGCCTGCAGCGCTTCCTGGAGCCCGAAATCCGCGACGGCCTGCTCACGGTGCGCGACGAGGCCGACCGCAGCGTGGTGGTGCTGCGCGGCGACGGCCTGTTCGCATCGGGCTCCGACCGCGTGCTCGACCGCTATGCGCCGGTGCTCGCGCGCGTGGCCGATGCGCTCAACGCCGTCGAAGGCAATGTGCTCATCAGCGGCTTCAGCGACGACCAGCCGATCCGCAGCGTGCGCTTTCCGTCGAACTGGCAACTCTCGCAGGCCCGCGCCGACGCGGTGAAGAAGATGATCGCCACGCGCCTTTCGAAGCCCGAGCGCCTGCGCGCCGAAGGCCGCGGCGACGCCGACCCCATCGCGCCCAACGACTCGCCGGCCAACCGCGCGCGCAACCGCCGCGTCGAGGTCACGCTGCTGGTGGCGCCGGTGGCAGGCGTACCCGCGCCTGCGGCACAACAGCCGGGAGGAGCCCGCTGATGCTGCGCGCCATCTTCCGTTTTCTCATCAGCCGCGACCTCTGGGTGTTCCTGGGGCTGGTCGCGCTCGCGTTCCTGATCTGGATCATCGGCCCAGCCATCGCGGTGGGCCGCTACCGCCCGCTCGAAGACGAGATCGTGCGCATCGCCGTCATCGCGCTGATGTTCGTGGTGTGGCTCGCGCGGCTGGTCTACCGCAAGTGGCGCGAGCACCGCCTCAATGCGCAGCTGCTGAACCAGCTGCGCACGCCATCCAAGAAGGAGAAAGAGGCCAAGCCCGAGGACGCGCCCGAGATCAAGGAGCTGCAGAGCGGCTTCACTGACGCCACGGCCATCCTCAAGAACATGCGCTTCGGGCAGGGGGCGGACGGCAAGCCCGCCAGCCGCTTCTCTGTTTTCGACCGGCAGTACCTGTACCAGCTGCCCTGGTACATCTTCATCGGCGCGCCGGGCTCGGGCAAGACCACGGCGCTGGTCAACTCCGACCTCGACTTCCCGCTGGCCGACCAGCTCGGCAAGGCGGCCGTGCGCGGCATCGGCGGCACGCGCAACTGCGACTGGTGGTTCACCAACGAGGCGGTGCTCATCGACACCGCCGGGCGCTACACCACGCACGAAAGCAACCGCGAGACCGACGAGAGCGAGTGGAAGGGCTTCCTCGAGCTACTCAAGAAGTTCCGCCCGCGCCAGCCCATCAACGGTGCGATCCTCACCATCAGCATCGCCGACCTGCCGCTGGCCGACGACGCGCAGCGCGCGCGCCACGCAATGGCACTGCGCAAGCGGCTGCTGGAGCTGCGCAACGACCTGGGCATCGACTTTCCGGTGTACGTTCTGGTCACCAAGACCGACCTGCTGGCGGGCTTCAACGAATACTTCGGCTCGCTGGGCCGCGCCGAGCGCCAGCAGGTGTGGGGCTTCACCTTCCCCATCGAAGGCAATGCCGCCAACAGGAACGCGAAGTCTGGCAAGGGCGCGGCCCCGCTGAAGGGCGGCGACCTGCGCGAGCGCTTCCACCAGGAATACAGGCTGCTGCACCAGCGCCTGGACGAACGCCTGCCCGAGCTGCTGGCGGCCGAGCCCGACCCGATGCGGCGCGCGCAGGCCTACCTGCTGCCGCAGCAGTTCGCGAGCTTCGAGGACATCCTCGGCACCTTCCTGGCCGACGTGTTCAATCCGTCGAAGTTCGAGGCCGCGTCGATGCTGCGCGGCGTGTACTTCACCAGCGGCACGCAGGAAGGCACGGCCTTCGACCGCGTGATGGGCGCCATCAAGCGCTACCTGCAGGTCAACGCGCCGCCCGCGCCGCCGCCGGGCCCGGGCAAGAGCTACTTCCTGAAGGAACTGCTGCAGCAGGTGATCTTCCGCGACGCGGGCGTGGCCGGCACCAACCTTCGCTGGTACCGGCGCAAGCGCGCCATCGACATCGCGGGCTACAGCCTGATCGGCGTGCTGCTGGTGGTGCTGCTGGGCGCGTGCGTGAACAGCTGGCGCAACAACAAGGACTACGTGGCCGAGGTCGACGGCAACGCCAAGGCCTTCAACAAGGCGGCGGCGCGCGGCGAGCTGCCGACGGTGGTCGATTCGGGCGGCGACATCGCGAGTTCGCTGCTGATCCTCGACCGGCTGCGCGACCTGCCGAAGTCGAGCCACTTCGACGTCGGCGATCCGCCGCTGTCGTACCGCTTCGGCCTCTACCAGGGCGAGAAGCTGCAGGCCGCCACCGACGGCGTCTACCAGCGTGCCCTGGAAACCGTGCTGCTGCCGCAGGCCGCGCAGCGCGTGGAGCAGTCGCTGCGCGAGGCCTCGAAGAACGACGCCGAATACAGCTACGAGGCGCTCAAGGCCTACCTGATGCTGTTCGACGCCGAGCGCTACGACGCTGATTTCCTGCAGGCCTGGCTGCTGAGCGACGTGGACCGCAAGATCGGCGCGTCGCTCACGCGCGAACAGCGCACCAACCTCGAGTCGCACCTGAAGGCGCTGTTCGCGGGCCGCGTGCTGACTTCGCCCTTCGCGAAGGACGATCGCCTCATCACCCAGACGCGCGAGCGCCTGGCCGGCGTGCCGCTGGCGCAGCGCTCCTATGCGCGGCTGCGGCGCATCCTGCTGCAGACCAGCCCGCCCAACGCCTTCACCATCGCGGAGGCGGGCGGCGCCGAATCGGCGCTGGTGATCCGCCGCGCGAGCGGCAAGCCGCTGACCGACGGCATTCCCACGCTCTTCACCTACCGCGGCTACTGGGACATCTTCGACAAGCGCATGGCCGAGACCACGCTGTCGCTCGAGCAGGAAGACCGCTGGGTGCTGCAGATCCGCGCGCCGGGCATTGCCGACATCACCTCGCGCGAGCTGCTGTTGCGCGAAGTGCGCAGGCTCTATCTGACCGACTACATCCGCGTGTGGGACGAGTACCTCACCGACATCCGGCTGGCCGACAGCCGCTCGCTGCTGCAGAGCATCCAGATGACGCGCGTGCTCTCGACCTCGGAGTCGCCGATGTCGCGCATCATCCGCGGCGCCGCGCGCGAGACCGACCTGCTGCGCAACCACGACGAGGCCGCGCGCAGCCTGCTCGACCAGGCGCAGAACCGCGTGGCCAGCACGCGCGAGCGCATCGAGCAGCTCATCGGCCAGCCCGATGGCAGCCAGCGCCGCAATGCGCAGGTGGACAGGCCCGAGTCGCTGGTCGACAACCACTTCGAGCCGCTGCGCCGCATGGTGACGGCACCCAAGCAGGGCGGGCAGGCGCCCATCGACGCGACTGCCGCGCTCATCAACGAGCTCTACACCTTCCTCACGGCCACCGACACCGCGCTGCGCAGCGGCAACATACCGCCGTCGAGCGACGCCGTCACCAAGGTGCAGGCGGAAGCGGGGCGCCTGCCGGTGCCGTTCCAGGGCATGCTGAACGACCTGTCGGCCACCGCGTCGTCGAAGGCGGCGGCGGTGACGCGGCAGAACATCGGCCAGAGCGCGGCCGCCAGCATCGGCACGTTCTGCAACCAGGCCATCGCGGGGCGCTACCCGTTCTCGCGCGGCTCCAGCCGCGACGTGGCCTCGGGCGACTTCGCGCAGCTGTTCGCGCCGGGCGGGATGATGGACGACTTCTTCCAGAAGAACCTCATCACCCAGGTCGACACCTCGGTCAACCCGTGGGCCTTCAAGCGCGGCGTGGACGGCAGCGCGGCGGGGCGCTCGGCCTACCTCGATTCGTTCCAGAAGGCGCAGGCGATCCGCGACGTGTTCTTCTCGGGCATGGCGGGCGGGCGCACGCCGTCGTTCACGCTCGACATCCGTCCCGAGGACATGGACGCCGCGCTCACGCAGTTCACGCTCGACGTCGACGGCCAGACGGTGCGCTATGCGCACGGCCCGCAGGCGCCCAGCACCGTCAAGTGGCCCGGGCCGCGCAACAGCAACCAGGTGCGCCTGCAGGTGACCACCGCCAACGGCACGCCCGCCGGCGGCATCGTGACCGAGGGGCCGTGGGCGCTGCACCGCCTGTTCGACAAGGCCTCCATCTCGTCGGGCAGATCCCCCGAATCCTTCACCGCGACCTTCGACCTGCAGGGCAAGAAGGTGGTGCTGGCGGTAACGGCCAACAGCGTCTACAACCCGCTTCGCCTTGCGCAGATGAACAGCTTCTCGTGCCCCGGGAAATCATGAACACCCCCAGGCTTCGCGCACTTCGTGTCGCTTCTCCTCCCTCCGTGCAGGGGACAACACCGGCGGCCCGGCAAAGCCGGTTCCGCGGTGTTCCTGGCATATGCCGCGAGGTTGTCGGGAGGCATACGCAATGAACAGCAGCATTCCCCCGCAGGCCTGGGTGCCCGTCGACGAACAGATCGGCTGGTACGGCAAGCTGCCCGCCGCCGGCGACTTTCTCTACCGCCGCATGCCGCGCGAACTGCAGGCGTGGTGGGACCGCTGGATGCAGAACGGCCTGGGCAGCTTCAAGCGCTGGCCCGACGCCATGACGCGGCACTACGCCGTGGCGCCGGTGTGGAACTTCGCGATTCCCGCCACGCAGGGCGTCGAGGCCGTGCAGTTCGGCTGCCTCGCGCCGAGCTGCGACCGCGTGGGCCGCTACTACCCGGTGTGCGTCACCCTGCAGGTGGCCGCGCGCAACTACCGGCCGTCGGTGCTGGAGGGCTCGGCAGCGTGGTACTGGCAATGCGGCAGCGCGCTGCTGCAGGCCATCCGCCACGGCGTGGCGCCGGACCAGTTCGACGGCCAGGTGCTGGCCGCGGGCCGCGCCGGCTTTCACACGGCCAGCGGCGGCTCGGACGACATTCTCTCGATCCTCGGGCCTACAGCGGGTGGCGCGAGCGCCCAGCAGCGGCTCGGCTGGCCGGAGCTTCCACTGTGTTTCGACCCGCTCGGCAGCACCAGCTACTGGTGGACCAACCAGGCCGACGGTTCGCCGTTGCGCACCGCGGCCCATGGCGGCGGGCTCAACACACCGCTATTTTCCAAGTTGTTTTCGCAGGGGCATGTGCCATGGGCATGAAAAGCCGACATCCCGGGGGAGGAGAAGACGCATGAGCACCACGCAGGGCAGCGCAGGCGCGGCGGCCGATACGCCGGCCGATGAACGCCCGCATCCGCTGGAGACGGGCCACCGGCTCGATGAATTCGAACTGCTCGAGGTGATCGGCGAGGGCGGCTTCGGCATCGTCTACCGCGCGTACGACCACTCGCTGCAGCGCGAAGTGGCCATCAAGGAATACATGCCGTCGATGCTCGCGCGCCGCGTGGGCGACGACAGCGTGCTCGTGCGCTCCGAGCGCCTCGCGGCCACCTTCCAGGCGGGGCTGCGCAGCTTCATCAACGAGGCGCGCACGCTCGCGCAGTTCAGCCATCCCGCGCTCGTGCGCGTGCATCGCTTCTGGGAGGCCAACTCGACCGCCTACATGGCGATCCAGCTCTACAAGGGCCGCACCCTGCGGCGCCTCGCCGAAGACGAACCCGGCCGAATCAACGAGGCCTGGTTGCTCGGCATGCTGGGGCCGCTGCTGGGGGCACTGGAGACGCTGCACCGCAGCCAGTGCTTCCACCGCGACATCGCGCCCGACAACATCTTCATCCAGCCCGACGACCTGCCGGTGCTGCTCGATTTCGGCGCGGCGCGCAAGTCCATCGCCGACCTGGTCGACGAGGTGGCGGTGATGGTGAAGTCGGGCTACTCGCCCATCGAGCAGTACGCCGACGACAACACCCTGCTGCAGGGCCCCTGGACCGACCTGTACGCGCTGGGCGCCGTGCTCTACCGTGCCGTGACCGGCCATCCGCCGCCCTCGGCCGTGGTGCGCAGCGTGCAGGACGCCTACGTGCCGCTGTCTTCGATGGGCCGCGACGACCTGAGCCCGGGCTTCTGCGCCGCGGTCGACCACACCCTGGCCGTGCACAGCAAGGACCGCACGCAGACCGTGGCCGCCTTCGCCGCGGAACTGGGGCTGGTCAAGCTGGGCGACATCTATGTGAGCGGCATGGGCGTGCCGGCGGTGATCATTCCCACGGCGCCCGTGTCGTCGACACCTCCGCCTCCGCCGCTCGTGCCGCAGCAGTTCTCGCCGATGTCGGCGCCGGTGCCGCTGGAGCCCTTGCCGGTGGCTGCCGTCGAGGCGCCGGCCCCGGCACCGGCGCCGGCGCCGGCAGTGAAGAAGACCAGGACGCAGAAAGCGGCGTCGTCGCGCCGTCCGCCCTGGGTCATGGTGGGTGTGCTGGTGTTCGCGCTCGTGGCCGTGGGTGGCTGGATCGGGCTGCGCCTGACCTCCGGCATGAAGCCGCAGCAGACCTCCACCGCGATGGTGCCGGTGCCGCCGCCGGCTTCGCCGATGTCGAGCAACACGTCGCCGCCCGCGGTGATGCCTCCGCCGGCCACCGATGCCGGTGCCGCATCGGGCACGCCGGCAGCAGCCACTCCGCCCGTCACCGATGGAGGCCCGGCGACGGCCCCGGCCGCTGGTGGCGGCAGTGCCGGCACCACGGTCGCCGGTGCGCCGGCCGCAACGCCTGCCACGCCGGCCGGCGCACCGCTGACGCCGATCGAGAACGTGCCGGTCAATCCGCCGACCACGACACCGGCCGATACGGCCCTCGCGACCGCCGAGGCGGAAGACTGGAGCCTGGCCCAGGCCGAGAACACACGCGAAGGCTACGAGGCCTACCTGCGCCGCTACCGCCGAGGGCTGCACGCCCGCGACGCCCGCAACGCCATTGCCGAGCTGAACCGGCTGTCTCCACCCACGGTGCCGGCCGCGCCCGACGCGACCGCCGCCGCACCGGGCATGGGCCGCGTGGTGCTCAACATCCGCCCCTGGGGCCAGGTCTTCGTCGACGGCGCCGACCGCGGCGTGAGCCCGCC
Source organism: Variovorax sp. efr-133-TYG-130 (assembly GCF_030208835.1). Lineage (NCBI taxonomy): Bacteria > Pseudomonadati > Pseudomonadota > Betaproteobacteria > Burkholderiales > Comamonadaceae > Variovorax > Variovorax sp. efr-133-TYG-130. The sequence goes on from NZ_JARVTD010000008.1 coordinate 90,711, forward strand.
GCTCAAGTCGCTGCCGCTGCGTCCCGGCATCTACAACATCGAGGTGCGCAACGGCGACCTCGAGGTGTATCGGCAACGGGTGACAGTGCAGGACAGCAAGTCGGCGCCCGTGGTGAGTCACGAGTTCAAGTAGCGGGCTGCAGCTGCCTCCGGATTCTTCAGGCGCTGCCCCGCAGCGCCCGCCGGTACTGCACCGCCTCCGCCAGATGCTCCACCTGCACCGCCTGCGCCGACCCCAGGTCCGCGATCGTGCGTGCCACCTTCAGCGCGCGGTGCGTGCTGCGCGCGGACCATCCCAGCTTGGCCGCCGCGTTGAACATGAACTTGCGGGCCGCATCGTCGAGGCCGGCGTGCTGGTCGATCGCGCTGCCCTGCAGTGACTGGTTGGCGTACCCCTGGCGCTGCATTGCACGTTCGCGCGCGGCGATCACCCGGCCGCGGATGCTCTCCGTCGATTCGCCGGGGGGCGCGTCTAGAAGTTGCTGCGCCGATACCGCGGGCACCTCGATGTGCAGGTCGATGCGGTCGAGCAGCGGGCCGCTGAGCTTGCCCTGGTAGCGCGAGATCTGGTCGGGCGTGCAGCGGCAGGCTTTTGAGGCGGAACCCAGGTAGCCGCAAGGGCAGGGGTTCATCGCGGCGATCAACTGGAATCTGGCCGGGAATTCGGCACTCCGGGCGGCGCGGGCAATGGTGATGGTGCCGGTTTCCAGCGGCTCCCGCAGCGCCTCCAGCGCCGAGCGGGCGAATTCCGGAAACTCGTCCAGGAAGAGAACGCCGTGGTGCGCGCGCGAGATCTCTCCGGGCCGGGGCGGAGAACCGCCACCTACGAGTGCCACCGCGCTGGAGGTGTGATGCGGCGCAGACGTGGGCCGAAGCATCCAGCGCTCCGTCGCGAAGCGGCCGCCCAGGCTGGCCACCGCCGCGCTCTCCAGCGCCTCCTCGATGCTCATGGCCGGCAGCAGCCCCGCGAAGCGCTGCGCGAGCATCGACTTGCCCGATCCCGGCTCGCCCATCATCAGCAGGCTGTGGCCGCCGGCCGCGGCGATTTCCAGCGCGCGCTTGGCGCCCGCGTGCCCCTTGACGTCGGCCAGGTCGGCGTAGCGCGGTGCGCTGGCGCCGGGCGCCGCACGGATCCGCGCCCAGCCGTCGGGCGGCGGATCGGGCCATTGCGAGGCGGCCTCGGTGTCGACCACGAACTGCCGCACCACATCCAGCAGATGCCGTGCGCCATAGACCTCGCCGTCGGGCACCAGAGCGGCCTCGTGCGCACTGTCCAGGGGCAGCACCAGCCGCGTCGCCACGCCGCGCGTGTGCAGGGCCAGCGCCATGGCCAGAGCGCCGCGCACCGGCCTCAGCTCGCCCGAGAGCGACAGTTCGCCCGCGAACTCGTGTCCGGCCAGCCTGGCGCCGTCGATCTGCCCGCTGGCCGCGAGGATGCCCAGCGCGATGGGCAGGTCGAAGCGCCCGGAGTCCTTGGGCAGGTCCGCGGGGGCCAGGTTCACCACTATCTTCTTGTTGTTGGGGTATTCGAGCCCCGCGTTCTGGATGGCCGAGCGCACGCGTTCGCGGGCTTCCTTGACCTCGGTTTCCGCCAGGCCGACCAGCGTGAAGCTGGGCAGGCCGTTGGCCAGATGCACCTCGACCGTGACACTGGCCGCTTCCAGCCCCAGCAAGGCTCGCCCCTGCACCAAAGACAAACTCATTTTTCTCCCTGTCCCCAAGATGGTGCGTCCATCTGTGGTGTGTCCGCGGTGGTGCGAACCTGTTGAAAGCCGCAACCGCTCGAAACAAGCGTTGTAACGATTTCGCTCACAACACGACGCGGGCGAGTCGCATGGGGCACAGGTATTTGTGCAGTTTGGCACGCTCCCTGCTTTGAGCCTCTCAGGTCCAACAACACACTTGCGAGGAGTTTCCCGATGACGCACCGTACCGCCGCCAAGGCGATGATCGTTCTGGCCGCTGCATTGACCGCTTCGGGCGCAGCCCTGGCCCAGGCGACGACCGATGCCCCGGCCGCCGCGCCCGCCCCGGATTTCACGGGCAACGTCTCGCTGACCACGAACTACAAGTTTCGCGGCCAGGACCAGGACATGATCGGCAAGAACGACTACGCCAAGACCAAGGGCTTCAAGCCCGCGATCCAGGGCGGCTTCGACTACGCCTTCGGCAGCAGCGGCTTCTACGTGGGCAACTGGAACTCCAGCGTCAACTGGCAGAAGGGCAACAGCATCGAGAGCGACATCTACGGCGGCTACAAGTTCAAGGCCGGCCCGCTCGACATGGACGTGGGTGCGCTCACCTACATCTACCCGGGCAACTCGGCGGGCAACACCACCGAGCTGTACGTCGGCGCGACCTATGCCAACGAAACCTTCGGTTCGTTCACCGCCAAGTACTCGCACACCGTGTCGAAGGACTACTTCGGCTACGCCGGCAACAAGGCCGGCTCGGGCCTGAAGGGCACCAACACCGGCTACCTGAACCTGTCGTACAGCAAGGAAATCGTGCCCAAGGTCACGCTGAAGGCGGCCGTGGGCTACACCAACATGTCCAGCGACATCCGCAGCCTGGGCTACAAGAGCTACGTGGACTACAACGTGGGCGCGAGCTACGACTTCGGCAACGGCCTGTCGCTGACCGGCTCGGTGCAGGGCGCCAACAAGAAGAGCTCGTACCTCGCGGTGTCCAACCCGGGCATCGACCTCGGCTTCGGCCCCATCGGCCAGACCACCTACTCGCCGAACAAGGCGCGCTTCATCCTCACGCTGACGAAGACGCTGTAAGCAGCAGAACAACGAGATGCGGCCCAAGCTGCCGCATCGTTTCATTTCCATCCAAAGGAGAAAACTCATGAAGCTGGTCACAGCCATCATCAAACCGTTCAAGCTCGACGAGGTGCGCGAAGCACTGTCGGCCATCGGCGTGCAGGGGATCACCGTCACCGAGGTGAAGGGCTTCGGACGCCAGAAGGGCCACACCGAGCTCTACCGCGGCGCGGAGTACGTGGTCGACTTCCTGCCCAAGGTGAAGATCGAGGCGGCCGTCTCCGACGACCTCGTGGATCGCGTGATCGAAGCCGTCGAAGGCGCCGCCCGTACCGGCAAGATCGGCGACGGCAAGATTTTTGTCTACAACCTCGAGCAGGTCGTTCGCATCCGCACCGGCGAAACGGGCCGCGAAGCCCTCTGATCGAGTCCTGGCCCGAAAGAACAACGATTATGAAAAAACTGCTTGTCTCTCTTGCGCTCGGCTTGAGCGTGCTTGCCGCCGGTACTTCCGGCTTCGCACAGACCCCGGCAGCGCCTGCTGCCGAGGCACCGGCCGCAACGGCTCCCGCAGCGGCAGCGCCCGCCGCGGCGGCTCCGGCCGATGCAGCCGCGGCACCCGCCGCAGCGGCGCCCGCGGCCGCACCCGCCGCTGCCCCGGCTCCGAAGATCGACTCCGGCGACACCGCCTGGATGCTGACTTCGACCCTCCTCGTGATCCTGATGACCATCCCCGGCCTCGCGCTGTTCTACGGCGGCCTGGGCCGTTCGAAGAACATGCTGTCGGTGCTGATGCAGGTCTTCGTGATCTTCTCGCTCATCAGCATCCTGTGGGCCGTCTACGGCTACAGCCTGGCCTTCTCGGGTGACGGCAACTTCTTCGGAGGATTCGACAAGATCTTCATGAAGGGCATCACGCAGGAAACCTTCGGTGCGCTGACCACCATTCCCGAGTACGTGTTCGTCGCCTTCCAGGGCACGTTCGCGGCCATCACCGTGGCGCTGATCGTCGGCGCCTTCGCGGAGCGCGCCAAGTTCTCGGCCGTGCTGCTGTTCTCGGTGCTGTGGTTCACCTTCAGCTACGTGCCGATCGCCCACATCGTTTGGGGCGGCGGCCTGCTGGGCAAGGACGGCGCGCTGGACTTCGCCGGCGGCACCGTGGTGCACATCAACGCCGGTGTGGCCGGTCTCGTGGGTGCCTACATGGTCGGCAAGCGCGTCGGCTACGGCAAGGAAGCGTTCACGCCTCACTCGCTCACGCTCACCATGGTCGGCGCTTCGCTGCTGTGGGTCGGCTGGTTCGGCTTCAACGCCGGCTCGGCTGGTGCCGCCAACGCCCTGGCCGGCCTGGCCTTCATCAACACGGTGCTCGCCACCGCTGCCGCCGCGCTGTCGTGGATCCTGGGCGAGAGCCTGCACAAGGGCAAGGCCTCGATGCTGGGTGCAGCATCCGGTGCCGTCGCCGGCCTCGTGGCCGTCACGCCCGCCGCCGGTTTCGTCGGCCCGATGGGTTCGATCGTGCTGGGCCTGCTGGCCGGCCTGGTCTGCCTGTGGGGCGTGGGCGGCCTGAAGCGCATGCTGGGTGCGGACGACGCGTTCGACGTGTTCGGCGTGCATGGCGTGGGCGGTATCCTGGGTGCCATCCTGACCGGCGTGTTCGCGGCCAAGGGCCTCGGCGGCACCGGCGGCGCGACGCCCGACACCTTCTCGATGGGCGCGCAAGTCTGGATCCAGATCAAGAGCGTGGCGCTCACGGTCGTGTGGTCCGGCGTGGTGGCCTTCATCGCCTACAAGATCGCCGACCTGACCCTCGGCCTGCGTGTGTCGGAAGAAGAAGAGCGCGAAGGCCTCGACATTTCTTCCCACGGCGAAACCGCATACAACAGGTAAACCGAAGCCCCCTTGCAGGGGGGCAGCACCTGCGGCCCGGCGAAGCCGGTTCCGCGGTGGTCTTGAATTGAAGAACGAGTTTTTCAAGCGAGGTCTCCTTTGGATGTTCAGCCCGCAAGCGCTCCGGCGCCGGCGGGCTTTTTTTTGCCCGCCTGCGCAATGGGCGGGAGCACAATCGGCCCACCATGTGGACCTCCATCGAAGACAGTCTCTGCGAGCTCGGCGAATCGCCGTTCTGGCACCCCCAGGAACGATCGCTCTACTGGCTCGACATTCCCGGCCGCGCCGTGCTGCGAACGCGCGGCGACATCGGCACGCCGGGTGCCACGGTCGAGCGCTGGGCCCTGCCCACCGAGCCCGGCTGCATGGCGCCGGCGCGGCGCGGCGGCCTCGTCATTGCGCTGCGCGACGGCATCTACCGCGCGCGCGAATGGGGCGGCGAGCTGGCCGCGATGGCGCGCGTGGAGCACGACGTGCGCACCATGCGCTTCAACGACGGCAAGTGCGACGCGCTGGGCCGCTTCTGGGGCGGCTCGCTCAACGAGGCCAAGGACCGGCCCAACGCCGCGCTCTACTGCCTCGACGCGCGCAGCGACACCGGCATCTCGCCCACCATCACGCAGATGGCCAACCAGGCCACCACCGCCAACGGCCTCGCCTTCTCGCCCGACGCCCGCACGCTCTACTGGGCGGACACCGCGGCGCACGTGGTGCATGCATGGGACTGGGACGCCGAGGCCAATTCGCTCTCGCATGCGCGCGTGTTCCAGCAGTTCAGCGCCAAGCCCGAAGGCTGGACGCCCGCGTCGCCGCTGCACTACGACGGCCGCCCCGACGGCGCCACCATCGATGCGCAGGGCCACTACTGGGTGGCCATGTTCGAAGGGGCGCAGCTGCTGCGATTTTCGCCCTCGGGCGAGCGCGTGGCCTCCGTCGCGGTGCCGGTGCAGTGCCCGACCATGCCCTGTTTCGGCGGCGACGACCTGAAGACGCTGTTCGTCACCAGCGCCCGCAAGGGCCGGCCGGCCGACGAGATCGCGCAGCGCCCGGCCTCGGGCATGGTGATCGCGATGCGGGTCGACGCGCCGGGCCTGCCGGTGAGCTTCTTCGAAGACTGAAGGCCGAAGAGGGTTCTCAGGCGCGCATGGCCCTGCAGCACATTCCGCCGATCCAGTGCCTGCTGACCTTCGAGGCGGTGGCACGGCTGCGGCATGCGGGCCGCGCGGCCGACGAGCTGTGCGTCACGCCCAGCGCGGTGAGCCACCGCATCCGCCAGCTCGAGGCGCACGTGGGCTTCAAGCTGTTCGGGCGCAGCGACTTCAGCCTCACGGCCGACGGCGCGGCCTATCTTGCGAACGTGCGCACCGGGCTTGCCGCGCTGCAGGCCACGCCGTTGGGCGCAGGCGCGGCCCAGCGCGCGACGCGCCTTCGCATCGCCGTCACGCCGACCTTCAGCCGGCAGTTCCTCATGCCCCGGCTCGAGCTGTTCCGCAACATCTATCCCGACATCGAACTGGTGCTGCAGGTGTCCATTCCGCTGCTCGACGTGACGGCCGAGCAGGCCGACCTGGAGGTGCGCTACGGCCCCGGCGGCTATGCCGACTGCGAGCACCGCCTCGTGCTCGAGGAGCAGGTGGTGCCCGCCTGCAGCCCGAGCTACCTCAACGAGTTCGGGCCGTTCCACGGCTTTCGCAGCGCGGCCGAGATCGCAAGCGCGCGGCTGATCCGCAGCCCGCTCGAGCCCTGGGGCACCTGGTTCGCGAGCTGCGGGCTCGACCAGCCAGAGCCGCACGTCGGCTCGCAGTTCAACGACCTGGGGCTGGTGTACGACGCCGCCGCCAGCGGGTTCGGCGTGGCGCTGGTGCGCCAGAAGATGGGCGCGGCGTGGTTCGAGTCGGGGCGGCTGGTGGCGCTGTCCGACCGGGCGGTGGCGTCGCCGCACCGGCACTACATCTGCTGGCAGCCGGGCACGATGGAGCGCTGGGAGTGCGCGGCCTTCGCCGACTGGCTCGAACAGAGCCTGCGCTGACGCCGCCGGCAAAGTTCTCTCAAGCACCCGGCAAAAATCCATCAACCCGGGGCTGCCGGAATGTCCGTAGAGTGCGGTACACCCGAGACATCCGCGAACAGAAGAAAAGAGGCCCGCCGATGAACGCGCCGCTCACCCCCACGCACCACGATTCGCTACAGAAAACGGAGCGCCAGTCCCAGGTGGTCCACGCGCTGCAGGCGCACCTGCCCGCCCACGCGCTGATCTGGCACGACGAAGACACCACGCCCTACGAGTGCGACGGCCTCACCGCCTACCGCGCCCGTCCGCTCGTGGTAGCCCTGCCCGAGACCGAGGCGCAGGTGGCCGCCGTGCTCAAGACCTGCCACCAGCTCGGCGTGCCCGTGGTGGCGCGCGGCGCGGGCACCGGGCTCTCGGGCGGCGCCATGCCGCACACCATGGGCGTGACGATGTCGCTCGCCAAGTTCAACCGCATCCTGAAGATCGACCCGGTGAGCCGCACGGCGGTGGTGCAGTGCGGCGTGCGCAACCTGGCCATCAGCGAAGCTGCCGCGCCCTTCAACCTCTATTACGCGCCCGATCCGTCCAGCCAGATCGCCTGCACCATCGGCGGCAACGTGGCCGAGAACTCCGGCGGCGTGCACTGCCTCAAGTACGGCCTGACGCTGCACAACGTGCTGCGCGTGCGCGGCTTCACGGCCGAGGGCGAGCCCATCGAGTTCGGCGGCGACGCGCTCGACGCGCCGGGGCTCGACCTGCTAGCGCTGGTCATCGGCAGCGAGGGCATGCTGGCCGTGACCACCGAGGTCACCGTCAAGCTGGTGCCCAAGCCGCAGCTCGCGCGCTGCATCATGGCCAGCTTCGACGACGTGCGAAAGGCCGGCGACGCGGTGGCCGCGGTGATCGCGGCGGGCATCATCCCGGCGGGGCTTGAAATGATGGACAAGCCCATGACCGCCGCGGTCGAAGACTTCGTGCGCGCGGGCTACGACCTCGATGCCGCCGCCATCCTGCTGTGCGAATCGGACGGCACGCCCGAGGAGGTGGAAGAAGAAATCGGCCGCATGACCGCCGTGCTGCGCGGCTGCGGCGCCACCGCCATCGCCTGCAGCAACAGCGAGGAAGAGCGCATGAAGTTCTGGAGCGGGCGCAAGAACGCGTTTCCCGCCTCGGGCCGCATCAGCCCGGACTACATGTGCCTCGACTCGACGATTCCGCGCAAGCGGCTCGCCGACATCCTTCTGGCTATCCAGGAGATGGAGAAAAGATACAACCTGCGTTGCTGCAACGTGTTCCACGCGGGCGACGGCAACCTGCACCCGCTGGTGCTGTTCGACGCCAATGACCCCGACGAGCTGCACCGCTGCGAGCTCTTCGGCGCGGACATCCTGGAGACCAGCGTAGCCATGGGCGGCACGGTGTCGGGCGAGCATGGCGTGGGCGTGGAGAAGCTCAACAGCATGTGCGTGCAGTTCACTGCGGCGGAGAACGAGCAGATGTTCGGGGTGAAGCGCGCGTTCGATCCCGAAGGGATGCTGAACCCCGGCAAGGTGATCCCTACGCTGCAGCGCTGTGCCGAGTACGGCAAGCAGGTGGTGCGAGGGGGGAAGTTGTCGCATCCGGATCTGCCGAGGTTCTGATGAGGGGTTGTCTTGTTTTTTGTTGTCGGGCTCGTTCGGGGCGCGCTCACGCCGACGGGGTACCTTGCTCCGCGAATGTCCCCCGGCCT
>NZ_JARVTD010000038.1:0-91584 GCF_030208835.1 Variovorax sp. efr-133-TYG-130
ACTCCTTCTGCCTACGCAGTTATAAGTGTGTTGCATCGACCGGTTGAATCCGCCGGCCCTTATGGACATTGCCCTGAATCCCGGCGACAAGTGGATTCGGCAGCTGGCAGCGCATGCGTTGATGGTTGGGCACGAGCGCATCGTGCCTTCGGTCCTGCAGCGAATCACACCGAAGGTTCTGACGGGCAAAATTCCGCGTGTGGCGTCAAGATTGCTGGTGTTGCTTACTTGCGCCGGGGACGTCGATGCAGTCCTCAGGGCCGCCGAGACGCTCTCAACCAGTTCGACGCGGCGCGTGCTGTTGCTCCTCGCCATCTGGGTGCTTCGGGAGCATGACCAGCATTTGGCAGAACGCATCGGGCGGATGCTGCCTCCTAGCAGCGTGGGCGTTTCCTGGGCGTTGGCCGGGGGCGAGGGGAAGCTGCGCGATACCGCGCTGGATGACCTGGGCGACCCGCCCTGCGTGGATCAGGTGCTGCAGTTCATGCAGCCGAAGAACATGGAAAAATGACCGTGCGCCTCACCGAGGGCAGAGAAGAGATGCGACGGTTCGAGCCTGTAATGAGTGGTCATCAGTGCGGCGCTAACTGCCGTGAGCAGTGAATCGCCCCGGCTTTCATGGAGGCCGGTTGGTTTAAGTCATACCGCCGTCTTGACGGGCTGACTGGCGAGTTGCCGGTAGTAGTTTGCCTCGGCTTCTGCAGGCGGGATGTAGCCGATGGGTTCGAGCAGGCGATGGTGGTTGAACCAGGACACCCATTCGAGCGTCGCGAAATCCACCGCCTCCTTGGTCTTCCACGGTGCCCGGCGATGGATCAGCTCGGCCTTGTAGAGGCCGTTGATCGTCTCGGCCAGGGCGTTGTCATATGAGTCGCCTTTGCTGCCCACTGATGGCTCAATGCCAGCCTCGCCCAATCGTTCCGTGTACCGGATACTGACGTATTGCGAGCCGCGATCGGAGTGACAAATCAAGCTGCCGTCGCGTTCGGGTTGACGGTCGTACAGCGCTTGCTCCAAAGCATCGAGCACGAAGTCCGTGCGCATTGAACTGCTGACTCGCCAGCCCACGATGCGTCGGGCGAACACATCGATCACGAAGGCGACGTACAGCCAGCCCTGCCATGTCGACACGTACGTGAAATCCGAGACCCATAGCTGGTTCGGGCGCTGCGCTCGGAACTGCCGGTTGACCCGATCCACGGGGCATGGCGCTCTGGGATCGCTGATCGTGGTCTTCACCACCTTGCCGCGCATCACGCCTCGCAGCCCCAGGCGCCGCATCAGCCGTTCGACTGTGCAGCGCGCCACCGCAGTGCCCTCGCGTGCCAGTTGCCTCCAGACCTTGTCGGCCCCATAGACCTGCATGTTGGCCTGCCAAACGCGCTGTATCGCCGGCATGAGAACATCGTCGCGGTGTGATCTGGCGCAGCGCTTGTGCGGCTCACGCAGCAGCGCCGCGTGCCGCCGGTAGCCCGACGGGGCGACCTGCAAGACCTTGCAGATCGGCTCGACCCCGAAGGTGGCACGATGCTTGTCGATGAAATCCCTCAGGACTTCAGCCGGCGGTCGAGCTCCGCCTGGGCGAAAAACGCGCTCGCCAGCTTCAGGATATCGTTGGCTCGGCGCAGCTCCTTGACCTCGCGTTCGAGCTCCTTCATCCGCTGGGCCTCGCAGGTCGTCACGCCTTCTCGAACGCCGTTGTTGACCTCGTCGCGCTTGACCCATTCGTTCAGCGTCTGCGGCACACAGCCGATCTTCGGTGCAATCGACTCGACTGCCGCCCACAGCGACGGGTACTCCCCGCGGTGCTCCTGCACCATCCTCACCGCGCGCTCGCGCACCTCAGGTGAAAACTTGTTCGACTTCTTCATGGCTCAATCCTCTCAGAGTGTTGAGCCTCCACAAAATCCGGGGCGATTCACTCGATGACTTGACCTTTTCCTGGTTGGAGACCCAGACGCCGGATCAGTAACAGTTAGAGCCGGTGGTTCAGACCAAAGAGCTTCCTACCGATCAGCACTCAATCGGTAGCCTTGAGCCGGCTGGCATATTCGAGGAGTAGCTTTCGCTGCTTCATATCCAACTGACCGAACCAAAGGATTAGCTTGGCCAGGTCGTCATCGGCTGAATAGAAATAAGCAAGTGGGACACGAAGCTCCTCTGCAAGGCGATTCGCAAATGCAACGTTGGGCTCGTGTATTCCGCTCTCGTACCGAGAGATGCGAGCGCTTGCGGTTCCTTCGTCCAGTCCTGCCTTGACGCCGAGTTTGTCTTGCGGCAGCCCGGCCGCCAGTCTGGCAAGTCGCAACCGAGCGCCGAAGACCGAACGAGATGGAGAGGGGCTGGTTTTCACCCTACGATACTCGTAATGCCAGTCGCCAAAGTCTCTACGTTTATCGTAGAATCGATGCATATCGGAACGCGCCAGGCTGCTACTCGTGACCAATCGAACGCTTGCATCTCCTTTGCCGACGGCCCGACCGCTGCGCTTGCCGGTCTCGGTGACGCGCGGGCGGTCTCGGCCGCTTGCATCTGTTGTGCGGAACCTGTCTGCTGCACGCATCGGTGCGCAGGTAAGGGCGCTGCGTATGGCCTCGGGACGGTCTGCGGGCCAGCTCGCGCTGGCGTCGGATATCTCGGCCTCGATGCTTTCGCGGATCGAACGGGGGCTCGTCTCGCCCTCGGTGGAGACCTTGGAGCGGCTTGCGCAGGGGCTGCATGTGCCGGTGTCTCGCTTCTTCGGGGACCAGGCGCGGCGCACGGACTTCTGCCATGTGAGGGCAGGCCAGGGGCTGGTGGTCGACCGCATCGGCGCGGTGGAAGGCTACCGGTACGAGCTGCTGGGGCATTCGCTGTCGGGCAACCTGTTCGTGGAGCCCTACCTGGTAACGCTTTTGCCGGAGGCGGGACCGTACGTGACCTTCCAGCATCCGGGGCTCAAAGTCCTGCACTTTCTGTCGGGGGTGGTGATTTACCGCTATGGAGCGAAGGCAGTAGAGGTCGGGGCAGGGGACACGCTGCTGTTTGATGCGACGGCGCTGCATGGGATCGAGGCGATCCATTCGGGGCCGGTGTCGTACCTCTCGGTGGTTTTCACGCTGCGCGATTGACCCTAAAAGTTGACGCGACCTCTACATCGATTCTCATCAATGTGGTGAGATCGTGCTTCCGCCGCTGCTCTCTGGTTCGACAAGCAGGTTCATCGCTGCTCAAAATTTATGGGGAGGGTACTTGGCGTCAACTGACAGAGGCGGACTTGTTCCAGCGGATTGAATGACCGCCCGACGATCTAGGAGAGAAAAGTGCGCTTGCTGATTGCCTTGATTCTGCCCTGGCTGACGTTCTTCACCATCGGCAGGCCGATTGCTGGAGTGATCTGTCTCGTTCTCCAGCTCACGATCATCGGCTGGTTGCCGGCAACCATCTGGGCGGTGTACGGGCTGGGGCAGTACAAGACCGACAGGAAGATCGAAAAGGCGCTCAGCCAAAGGACGTGAAGGCGGTAGACGCAGCCGCCGCCGACCCGTACTTTTTCATGCTGGCCGTGCATCTGGACGGGAGTGATTCGGCAATCTGCGCAGGCCTGTAAGAACGCGGACTTCCTCCTCCTGTGCCATTGCGCGCGGCATGTCGATGGCGTCGCCTTGGTTCCGCCGTGCAGTGCGTCCCCTCCCGTCCTTTCTGAAGTTCGGCATGCCGAACAGGCGGCGACCGCGCACGCGAATCCGCCTCCGCCTGTCGAAAGTCGCAGCTTTCCGAAGATCTATCCCGATGCCGAATTGGCTCGGAGTTCCTTCTTGTAGCGTTTCATGAGGGATTGCATGAGCTCTGCGGGATCTGCTTCGAGCCCGTTGCACAGGAGGACGAGGCTGGTTAGCGAGGGACTCGAGGTGCCCGTCTCCAGTTTGGCGATGAACGTGCGATTGAGTCCCGACGCAAATCCAAGCTCCTCCTGATTGAAGCCGCGCACCGCTCGCCGAGCTTTGAGCTCGGCTGCAAAGGCCTTCAGCAGTGCGGGATCCTGCGTCGATCGCATGCGATGACTCTCATCGCATGGTCTTCTTTATGCACCCGCTTCTATGGTACAAAACGTCAGCTGCGACGTCCTCGTATCGAATTTGGATCGAGGGTGGCGCCGGAGAACTCGGCCAGAACTCTTCGATTCAGGCCTTCCTTGCGGGCACGAAATCCAGATGACGCGTCGCCAAATCGCCTCGCCCCTTCCTACGGCACGTCCGCTGCGTCTGCCGACCTCGGTCACGCGTGTCCGGCCGAGGCGGCCGCCGCCGGCGCCGCGCAACCCCTCCATGTCGCGCATCGGCATGCAGGTCAAGGCGCTGCGCATGGCGGCGGGGCTATCGGCCGGGCAACTCGCCTTGGCGTCGGAGATCTCGGCGTCGATGCTCTCGCGGATCGAACGGGGGCTCGTGTCGCCCTCGGTGGAGACCTTGGAGCGGCTTGCGCAGGGGCTGCACGTGCCGGTGTCACGCTTCTTCGGGGACCAGGCGCGGCGCACGGACTTCTGCCATGTGCGGGCAGGGCAGGGACTGGTGGTCGACCGGATCGGGGCCGTGGAGGGCTACCGGTACGAGCTGCTGGGGCATTCGCTGTCGGGCAACCTGTTCGTGGAGCCCTACATGGTGACCCTTTTGCCGGAGGCCGGACCGTACGTCACCTTCCAGCATCCGGGGCTCAAGTTCCTGCACTTCCTGTCGGGGGCGGTGACCTACCGGTATGGCGCGAAATCGGTGGAGGTCGGTGCAGGGGACACGCTGCTGTTCGATGCGACGGCGCTGCACGGTATCGATGCGATCCATTCGGGACCGGTGTCGTACCTCTCGGTGGTTTTCACGCTGCGCGATTGAACGGCTCGCGGCGACACCGTCAGCCTGTTGATCGAGGGGGCTGCCGATCAGGCTCGTCGCTCGGGCATTCGCCCACACCTGTTCTTTTTTACTTCGCTTGGCTTCGGTGTCCGGCATGCCGAACACCGAAGGAGCTTTGGCTAACGGTCGTAAATGGGCTCTCCCCTTCGATGGAAGGGCCGAGGATGGCTTGGACACCGGTGAGGTCCCGGCCGCGGTGGGCATGGTCGGCCTGCGGCGAACCTTGGTCCTGAAGTTCTCCATCGAATCTCGACACAGCCTCATCCGAGCCCCAACGCTGTCCTTGAACAATCGTCGTTTGTTGCTGCTCGCGGAGGTCCGCCAGCTTCTCGAAGACACCCATGAAGATCGATTTTCTGCTCCGCCAGGGCGGCATGTTCGCCCTGGCATTGGTCCTGATCGCTGGCTGCGGCGGCGCGGAGACCGACACCGGGCAGGCTGCGCCGCCCGCGCCCATCGTCTCGGTCATGACGGTGCGTGCCACCCGGCTGGCGCTGACGCAGGACCTGCCAGGTCGCGTGGCGGCCGTGCGCGTCGCTGAAATCCGTCCACAGGTCAGCGGCATCGTCCAGCGTCGGCTGTTCGAGCAGGGCACGGAGGTGCGCGCAGGCCAGGGCCTGTTCCAGATCGATCCGGCTGCGTTCAAGGCGGAAGTGGAGACGGCGGCGGCAAGCGTGCAGCGTGCCGAGGCCGCGCTGGCACGCGCACGGACGCAGGCGACCCGTCTCCAGCCCCTGGTCGAGGCCGATGCGGTCAGCGGCCAGGCCTATGACGACGCCGTCTCCCAGCGCGATCAGGCCGCAGCCGACGTGAAGCAGGCCCGCGCGACCCTGGCGCGCCGGCAGCTCGACCTCCAGTTCGCGCGAGTGGAGGCGCCGATCTCCGGGCGCATCGACCAGGCCCTGGTCACCGAGGGCGCCCTCGTCGGCAGCGGCGACACCCATCCGATGGCGCGCATCCAGCAGATCGACCAGGTCTACGTGGACCTGCGCCAGCCGGCCGGGTCGCTCGACGCGCTGCGTGATGCGCTTTCAACGCATCAGCCGGACGCCCGGGACGGTCTGGCGGTGACCCTGCTGCGAAGCCATGGCGAGCCCTACACAGCCAAGGGGCGCATCCTGTTCTCCGGTGTCAACGTCGACGCCGGAACCGGCGCCGTGCTGCTGCGCGTGCTCGTGGACAACCCTTTGCGCGAGCTCCTGCCCGGCATGTTCGTGCGGGCGCGGGTACCTCAAGCCAGCCATGCCCAGGCCCTCATGGTGCCGCAGCAGGCGGTGGTTCACGTGGCGGGCCAGCCCCAGCTGTGGGTGCTCAGCGACCAAGGACAGGCGCACCGCAAGGCGGTCGACCTGGGTGAGCTGGTCGAGCGCAGCTACCGCGTGCGTTCCGGGCTCAATGCTGGCCAGAGGGTCGTCGTCGAAGGCATGGAGCGCCTGTCCGAGGGCGCATCCGTGAAGCCCCGGGACTGGAAGCCGGCGGATGTGGCCACGGCGGCCGACGCCGCGGCCGCCCGCTGAGAACGCCGCCATGCCGCAGTTCTTCATCCAACGCCCGGTCTTCGCCTGGGTCGTCGCCCTGTTCATCATCCTGTTCGGGGTCATTGCGATCCCGATGCTGCCGATTGCCCGCTATCCCGCCGTGGCGCCTCCCACCGTCAGCATCACCGCGACTTACCCGGGGGCGTCGGCGCAGACCATGAACGACGGGGTCGTCAGTCTCATCGAGCGAGAGCTGTCCAGCGTCAAGAACCTGCTGTACTTCGAATCGTCCGCCGACGCCTCCGGTTCGGCCTCCATCGTGGCCACGTTCAAGCCGGGCACGGACCCTGCCATGGCCCAGGTCGACGTGCAGAACAAGCTCAAGGCCATCGAGCCGCGGCTGCCACAGGCCGTGCGCCAGAACGGCCTGGCGGTGGAATCCGCCGCATCGGGCTTCCTGATGATCATCGGGCTGAGCTCCAAGGATGGGCGTTTTACCGAGACAGCGTTGAGCGACTACATGGTCCGCAACATCGTCGAGGAACTGCGCCGCATCCAGGGCGTGGGCAAGGTGCAGATGTTTGGCGCCGAGCAGGCCCTGCGCATCTGGGTGGACCCTGACAAGCTGATCTCGTACGGCCTGTCGATGAACGACCTGTCGGCTGCAGTCACCCAGCAGAACGCGCAGATCGCGCCGGGCGCCATCGGCGCTTCGCCCTCGCTGCCAGGGCAGCGCGTGACCGTGCCGCTGACGGTGCAGGGCCAGCTGAGCACGCCCGAGGAGTTCGCGGCGATCGTGCTGCGCGCCAGCGCCGACGGCTCCAAGGTGACGATGGGCGACGTGGCACGGGTCGAACTGGGTGCGCAGTCCTATGGCTTCATCAACCGGGAGAACGGGAAGGTCGCCACAGCGGCGGCCGTGCAGCTGTCTCCGGGCGCCAATGCCGTGCGCACCGCGCAAGGCGTGCGCGACAGGCTCAAGGAGCTCAGGCGCACCATGCCGTCGGGCATGGACTACTCGGTCCCGTTCGACACCGCGCCCTTCGTGAAGATCTCCATCGAGAAGGTGATCCACACCTTGATCGAAGCCATGGCGCTGGTGTTTCTGGTGATGTTCCTGTTCCTGCAGAACATCCGCTATACGCTGATCCCGGCCATCGTGGCGCCGATCGCCTTGCTCGGAACCTTCGCCGTGATGCTGGTGGCGGGGTTCTCGGTCAACGTGCTCACCATGTTCGGCATGGTGCTGGCCATCGGCATCATCGTCGACGACGCGATCGTCGTCGTGGAGAACGTCGAGCGCATCATGGCGAAGGAAGGCCTCGCGCCACGCGAAGCGACGATGAAAGCCATGCGGGAGATCACCGGCGCGGTCGTCGGCATCACGCTGGTGCTGACGGCGGTGTTCATTCCCATGGCCTTCGCCAGCGGCTCCGTGGGTGTGATCTACCAGCAGTTCGCGCTGTCGATGGCCGTGGCGATCCTGTTCTCCGCCTTCCTGGCGCTGACGCTCACGCCTGCGCTGTGCGCGACGCTGCTGAAGCCGGTGGCGCAGGGACACCACGAGAAGCGGGGTTTCTTCGGCGGGTTCAACCGGCGCTTCGATGCCATGAATGCGCGCTACGCCTCGCGCGTCGGCCAGATAGCCGCGCGCGCCGGTCGCGTCATGCTGGTGTTCGTGGCGCTCTGTGTCCTGTTGGTCCTCGCGTTCCGGCAACTGCCCTCGGCCTTCCTGCCGGAAGAGGACCAGGGCTACTTCATGACGGTAGTGCAGTTGCCCGCCGAGGCCACCATGGAGCGCACGCTGGACGTCGTCAAGAAGTTCGAGGCGCACACGGCGAGCCGCCCTTCGATTCAGTCCAACATGACCGTTGTCGGCTTCGGCTTCTCCGGCTCGGGTTCGAACGCGGCCATGGCCTTCACGATGCTCAGCGATTGGGACCGGCGCAACGGCGCGACCGCCAGTGGCGAGGTGGCTCTGGCGCAGCAGGCCATGGCGGGAACCACCGAGGGAACGGTCATGAGCCTCATGCCGCCCGCGATCGACGAATTGGGCAACAGCTCGGGCTTCGCCCTGCGGCTGCAGGACCGTGCCAACCAGGGCCATGCCGCGCTCAAGGCCGCCGAGGCCAAGCTGCTTGCGCTGGCCGCCGAAAGCAAGGTCGTGACCGGCGTCTACCCTGATGGGCTGCCGCAGGGCACCAGCATCCGTCTGGATGTCGACCGCCAGAAAGCCGAAGCGTTGGGCGTGTCCTTCTCCAACATCAGCGAAACGCTGTCCGCCGCGATGGGCTCGGCCTACGTGAACGACTTTCCCAATGCCGGGCGCATGCAGCAGGTCGTCATCCAGGCCGATGCGCCCGCACGCATGCAGATCGACGACGTGCTGCGTCTGCACGTGCGCAACAGCAGCGCAGGCATGGTGGCATTGAAGGAGGTGGTCACGCCTGTGTGGACGGACACGCCGCTGCAGCTGGTGCGCTACCAGGGTTTCCCCGCCACGCGCATTTCAGGCAACGCGGCACCGGGTGCTTCCAGCGGAGCGGCGATGGCGGAGATGGAGCGGCTGGCTCGGCAGCTGCCGGCCGGCTTCGCCCTCGAATGGACAGGCCAGTCGTTGCAGGAGCGGCAGTCCGCCGCCCAGGCACCAATGCTGATGGCGCTGTCCATGCTGGTGGTGTTCCTCGTGCTGGCGGCGCTTTACGAGAGCTGGGCCATCCCGCTGTCTGTGATGCTGGTCGTCCCCTTGGGCCTGCTGGGCGCGGTGGCGGCCGTCCTGCTGCGCGGCATGCCCAATGACGTGTTCTTCAAGGTCGGGATGATCACCGTCATCGGCTTGTCGGCAAAGAATGCAATCCTGATCGTGGAGTTCGCCAAGCAGCTGCGCGAGGAGGGCAAGGGGCTGATCGAATCGGCGGGCGAGGCGGCGCGCCTTCGGCTGCGCCCCATCCTGATGACATCGCTCGCTTTCGGCATGGGAGTGGTGCCGCTGATCGTCGCCTCGGGCGCCAGCGCCGAGACACAGCGCGCCATCGGCACCGGTGTGTTCGGCGGGATCGTGACGGCCACCGCCCTGGCCATCTTCTTCGTGCCCGCCTTCTTCGTGTTCGTGATGAGCTTGCAGGAGCGCCTCGCGGCTTGGCGTATGGCGCGCCGCCCCCGTGTCAGGCATGGCCATGGGCAGGAGGGCTGACGCGATGCGGATCCTCCTTCTTCCTGTCGTCCTGGCGCTGTCCGCCTGTTCGCTGACGCCCGGGCTGTTCAAACCCGCGACGCCGATCCCCGAGATGTATCCGGGCCAGGTACCGGCCGATGCCACGGCGCATGGCGCAGACCTCGGCTGGCGCAGCATGTTCGGCGACAGGCGGCTGCAGCGATTGATCGCACTGGCGCTTGAGAACAATCGCGACCTGCGCATCGCCGTTTTGAACGTCGAGGCGGCGCAGGCTCAGTACGGGATCCAGCGCGCGGCGCGGTGGCCCGCGATCGATGCGACCGGCAATGCGACGCGCCAGCGGACCGCAGCCAATGACGGATCGAACCCCGCCGTTCCCGCCGCCGTTCAGAATCAGTTCGGTGTGAGCGTGGGCTCGAGCGCGTTCGAGATCGACCTCTTTGGCCGCGTGCGCGCCCTGTCGGACGCATCGTTGGCGCGCTACCTGGCAAGCGATCACGGACGGCGGGCCGCGCAGATCGCCTTGGTCGGCGCGGTGGCCGATGCCTACTTCGCCGAGCGCCTGGCGCAGGAGCAGCTGCAGTTGTCCGAGCGCACGCTCGCCGACTGGCGCCAATCGCTGGACTTGGCGCGCCGCCTGAAGGCCGCCCGCCAGAGCAGCGGGCTGGAGGTTGCCCAGGCCGAGGGGCAGGTGGCAACTGCCGAGGCGGATGTGCAGGCGCGAAGGCGCGCCATGGCGCAGGCCGGTCATGCACTGCGGCTGCTGGTGGGTGCGGAGATTCCGGCCGGCTTGCCGGATGGGCTGCCGCTGCAGGATCAGCCGGTGGTGAGCCAGCTGCCGGCGGGGTTGCCTTCGGACCTGCTGTACCGGCGGCCGGACATCCAGCAGGCCGAGCAGGCGCTCATCGCGGCGAACGCGGACATCGGCGCTGCGCGGGCGGCCTTCTTCCCGCGGCTCTCGCTGACGGCATCCCTGGGCTACACCAGCCCGGCCATGGGCAGTCTGTTCGATGGCGCGCAGCGTGCGTGGAGCTTTGCGCCGCAGCTGTCCGTCCCGTTGTTCTCGGCCGGTCGGCTGCGCTCCGAGCTGCGTCTGGCCGAGGTGCGCAAGTCCAGCGCGGTGGTGGCTTACGAGCAGGCCATCGAGACAGCCTTCCGAGAAGTGGCCGACGGTCTGGCGGGGCGCGAGACCTTCGCTGTACAGCTCGAAGCCCAGGCGCGCGTGGCGGCGAGCGCAGAACGCCGTTCGGCCCTGTCCAGCCTGCGTTACCGTGCGGGAACGGAGGGACGCCTCGAACTGCTCGATGCACAACGTCAGCTCTATGCCGCCAGGCAGGCGCAGCTGGATCTGCGGCGCAGTGCGTTCGGCAGTGCGGTGGCGCTGTACAAGGCCTTGGGCGGCGGCCTGAGGGACGCGGATGCCGGGCCCTGAATTCGTGCGCGGCGCGGGGAGTCACGGTGGCGGCTGCGCCTTGGATCGCCTTGGCAAACGCCCTCATGGACGTCCGGGCATGCCGGTGTCGAGGCTGTTGATTTCCATCCAGCAGTGCCCCACTGAGCGCACAGCCGGAAAGGTGTACCGGTCCAGAGACATGCCCGCGCCGACGTGTTCGATTACATCAGGCGGTTCTACAACCCGACGCGCCGTCATTCGACGCTCGGCTACGTCAGTCCGGTACAGTTCGAGAAAGCTCAAAAAGCTCAGGTCGGCGTTTATGAGACCGGCAGCAGCCCACTCAGCCCCGTCGAATATCGGGTGAGCAAGTTTTAGTCGCATTTAGGTGCGTCAGGATCCCATGGAAATCAACGGGCGTGCGATCTGCGCCGAGTGCTTGCACGCGCCCCCAGCGCGCATCCCCGTGTCGTGTGCCAAGCCTTGACGTCAACTGAATTCGATACTAAATTTAGACCGATCCACTTCGCAAGCTGCCATGCCATCCGCCTCCAACATCAAGTCCATCTCCTATCTGAAAAGCCATGCCGCCCAGATTGCAGAAGACCTGGAGATGAACGGCACGCCGTTCTTCATCACCCAGAACGGAGAGGCGAGCATGGTGATCGAGAGTGTCAGCCAGTTTCAGGAAAAAGAGTCACTGATCGCCGCTTTGAAGGTTATCGCGTTGGGTGAGAAGGATCGCGCGCAGGGTCAGGGTATATCCGCTGCCGAATCCCGCGCGCAACTGGCCGCGGCGCGCCAACGTCGCAAGTAATGGCCGTCCGCATTCTTCCCGATGCCCAGGAAGACTTGCTTTCCCTTCAGGAGTACATGCTCGACAGGTGGAGCGAGTCCGACTGGCTCCGGGCCGAGGACGAGATTTTCGAGAAGCTGGCCCTGGTCGACACAGGTTTCTTGATGGGGGCACCCGTATCGGAGCTCGTATCCGTTGGCATCTTTGAGTACCACAGCGTTTTCACCTCACACCACAAGCTGGTCTACCGACGTATTGGCGATGACACATTCGTTTACGCCGTGGCTGGCCATCGGCAGGACTACCCCACGCTTTTGATGAAGCGTCTTCTGCGAATCTGATGGGATGGGGGCGACCTGTCTGCGCATTAGGGCCGATGGCCTGAGACGTCGGGCACGTTCTTGATGGTTTGTGGGGCCGAATGGCCTTGTATGCCACGTGCGCATGCAGCAAGCGGCCCGGCTGGATCACACGGCGCCTCCGTTTGCAGAAGTCGTGACGATACGTAACAATCGGGTCAAAAAAAAGAGAGATTGCTTCGAGGAGACGCGCCCCACGAACCACCGCGCCGGCGCCAACCACTTGCGTGTTTCCCATCCTTCAGGCCCGGGCTTGCGCCCGGGGGCCTTGCCATGAACCGTACCCATCGCATCGTCATCAATCGCCGCACAGGCACCTGCCAGGCTGTTTCCGAAGCCGCGAAGTCATCAAGAGGAGGGCGCTCAGGCGTCGGCTGTGCGCTGACCATCGCAGCGGCGCTGCTCACTGCGGCCGCTTCGCCAGCACATGCGCAATCGCAGGCGCTGTGGGCGTCACCTGTGGCGGGCGATTGGTTGGTAGGAGCCAACTGGAGCATCGGCGCCGTGCCCACGGCGGCCCACGACGTTTTCATCGACGGACCGGGCGAAGCGCAAGTCTCTGGCGGCGGCGCGAACGCCCAAGCCAATTTCTTCACCATGGCCCAGAACAGCACCGAGGCGCATGTTGCGGTGACCAATGGGGCAACACTGACGGTCGCGCGCTCGGCCCTGGGTCTCAACGGCGCGGCGACGATACAGATCGACGGGGCGAACTCGGTGTTCAATGCCGGGCGCATGCTCCTAGGCTACTCGGGGCCTGCCACCTTGACCGTCGGCAACGGAGGCAAGCTCTCGGCCGTGAACATCGAGTTCGGTTCATTGGCCGGCGGTGTGGGCACGCTCAACCTGAATGCCGGCGGCACGGTCGAGGTCGGCGGCGCGGTTGGCGGCATCATCCCCCCGAATGGAGGCAGCGGTGTCTTCAACTGGTCGGGCGGCACGCTGCGGGTGATCGACAGCAGCCTGGCCACCGCAATGCCCGCCACCCTCACGGGTTCTACTTCCACGCTCGACACCAACGGCTTCGATGCGACGTTCTCGGGCACGCTGTCAGGCGGCGGCGCGCTCAACAAGACGGGTTCCGGAACGCTCACGCTCGCGGGTGCCAACACCTACGGCGGTGGCACGAACGTCGGTCAGGGGGTGCTTGCCATCGCCAGTGGCTCGGCGCTCGGAGGCGGCCCTCTATCCATCGCCAATGCAGCGCTTCGCGGCATCGCCACCACGACGCTGGGCAACGCAGTCAATCTCAACGGGCCAGCGACGATTTCCGCAGGCACGGGCACCACGCTGCGCTTGACGGGCACGATCGGATTCAATGCTGACCTGAACGTCGGAGAGGCCGGGCACGCGGGCACCGTGGAGATCGCAAGCGACACGGGTGCGCTCACGGGCGGCAACATCAACGTCAACTACGGCAGCCTTCGCTCTGACGGACAGATGCTCGCGCGCATGGTGGAGACCGCGCCTGCCACCACCGTGGCGGCCGGCGCCACGCTGGACTTCAACGATCGCATGGCGTACCCGGTGTCGATCCGCAACCTGCAAGGCGCTGGCACGGTGAACACCGGCACGGTCGATGTGTCCACGATAGGCGTGCAGGCGGGCGACTTCTCGGGGTCGATCACGGGCGCCGGCCGGCTGTCGAAGTCCGGCCCGGGCACCTTCACGCTGCGCGCGCCCGCCAGCTACCTGGGGCCGACGGTCGTCGGCGCGGGAACGCTCGCCCTGGCGGGCAACGGTGCGCTTCCCGGCGGCACCGCGCTGAACGTGAGCACCGGCGCGACCTTCGATGCGTCCGGCATCAACGCTGCCGACGTGAACCTCGGGGTGCTGATCGGCGGTGGCTCGGTGGTGATGGGCGCGAAGTCACTCACCCTGAGCGGCTCCGGCAATGGCTTCTTCAACGGCAACCTCAGCGGCAGCGCCGGGCTGAACAAGACAGGCACCGGCAAGCAGATCTTCGCGGGCCCCAACGCGTACCAGGGAGGTACGACGGTGTCCGGCGGAACACTGGCGCTGGAAGACGGGGGCTCCCTCTCCGGCCTCGGGGCGGTGAACGTCACGAGCGCGGGCACCTTCGACATCTCGGGCCTGAATGGCGCTGTCACCGCCATCGGTACGCTCGCGGGCAGCGGCCGTGTGGTGCTCGGTGACAAGGTGCTCTCAACCGGCGACGTGGTCGACAGCGTCTTCAGCGGCGTCATCGAAGGCGCCAATGGCGGCCTGATCAAGCGCGGCAGCGGCACGCTGTCCCTGGATGGCGTCAACACCTACGGCGGCGCGACCACGGTGCAGTCGGGGCGGCTGGCGGTGGGCAGCACTGCAGCCGCCAGCGGTGCGCGCATCGCGGGTTCGGTGGCCCTGGCTTCGGCCGCCACGCTCAGCGGCTTCGGCACGATCGGCGGCGACGCGACCATCAACAATGGCTCGCATCTCGCGCCGGGCGACCCGGCCGCCGGCTCCGGCATCGGCACGCTGCGCTTCGACCGCAACCTGACCTTGCAAGACGGCAGCCAGCTCGACTTCGACTTCGGTGCGCCCAGCGGCCTCGCGTCGGTGCCGGGCCAGAGCGACAACGTGGAGGTCGGCGGTGTCCTGACGATCCGTTCGGCCGTGCTGAACGTGCGCAACACGGGCAGCATGGGCCCGGGCCTGTACAACCTCTTCAAGTGGGGCGATGCGCTGGTGGTCTACGCCGGCGGCTTCGCGCCGCCGCCCGGCATGACGCTGCAGACGCTGGTGGCCAGCAAGCAGATCAACCTCATCACCACTGCAGGCTACACGCTCAACTTCTGGAACGGCAACGGCCTCGCGAGCCCGACGCAGATGGGCGGCGGCGACGGCACCTGGTCGGCGAACTCGCCCAATTGGGCCGATGAAAGCGGCGTCGCGAGCGGTCCCTTGCAGCCATCGCCGGGCTTCGCGATCTTCGGCGGCGCGGCCGGCAACGTGGCGGTGAGCAACACCGCGGGTGCGGTGCTCGCCAGCGGCCTGCAGTTCGCGAGCGACGGCTACCGCCTCTCGGGCGGCACCCTCACGCTGGTGGCCGACGCCGGCCATCCCGCGCCGGTGGAAGTGCGCGTGGGCGATGGCAGCGCGGGTGCCGCAGCCTGGAAGGCCACCATCTCGGGCGTCATCGCGGGCTCCGACGGCCTGGCAAAGACCGGTGTGGGCACGCTGGTGCTCAGCGGCGCGAACACCTACAGCGGCGGCACCACGGTGCGGGCCGGCACGCTGGAGGTGGCGGCTGACAACAACCTGGGCGCGGCTGGCGGCAACCTTACGCTCGACGGCGGCACGCTGCGGGCGACCACGGGATTCACCACCGGCCGCACGGTGTCGCTCGGCTCGGGCGGCGGCGGCATCGACGTCGCCCCGATCCAGACGCTGCGCCTGGACGGTGCGATCTCCGGCGATGGCGCGCTCGTGAAGACCGGCGCCGGCACGCTCGTGCTCGGTGCGGCCAACGCCCATAAGGGCGGCACGGCCGTCAACGAGGGCACGCTCGAAGCTGCCGCGACCGGTGCACTGGGCAGCGGCGCCGCCTCCGTCGCCAGCAACGCGGTGCTCGTCTTCAGCGGCAGCGCGCAGAGCGGTTCCCAGACCATCACCGCAGCCGAGCGCGCATCGCCGAGCGCCAACGCAGGCTTCGTGCAGTTCCGCGACAGCGCGTCGGCGGGCAGCGCACACCTCGTGATGAACAGCGGTGCATCGGCCGAGTTCCGCGACAGCGCCAGCGCGGGCACCGCGGTCATCGACAACCACGGCGGCCTGAGCAACTTCATGGCCAATGCCACCGCCGGCAAGTCCACGATCACCAATTACGCCGGCGGCCAGATCAACCTGCTGGACAACGCCAGTGCGGGGCAGGCGACCTTCGTCAACAAGAGCGGCGGCCTGATCGACGTGTTCGACAACGCCACCGCCGACCAGGCCACCGTGGTGAACGAAGCCGGCGGTCGGCTGCGCATCAGCTCGCTCACAGGCAGTGGCATCGGCATCGGCTCGCTCGGCGGCGCAGGCAACGTGATCCTCGGCGCGAAGGCGCTGACCACCGGCGGGCTGAATGCCGATACGGAAGTCTCCGGCGTGATCTCCGGCACGAACGGCTCGCTCGTGAAGATCGGCACCGGCGCGCTCACCCTCTCGGGCGCCAACACCTACACCGGCGGCACGGCGCTGCGCCAGGGCCGGTTGAACGTCGGGCATGCGCAGGCGCTGGGCACCGGCGCGCTGACGATGGACGACGACACCACGCTGGGGTTCGCCGCCGATGGGCTCACGATCGCCAACGCGATCCAACTCACCGGCAAGAACGACCCCGTCATCGACACCGGTGCGTTCAACGGCACGCTGAGCGGCAGCATCAGTGGCGGCGGCTTCGTCACCAAGCAAGGCACGGGCACCCTGACGCTAATGGGCGCCAACACCTACACGGGCGCAACCAACGTGGCGCAGGGCACGCTGAAGGCGGGCGCGGCCAACACCCTCAGTGCGGCGTCGGCGCACAGCGTGGCCTCAGGCGCCACGCTGGACCTCGCGGGCTTCAGCCAGACAGTGGCCTCGCTCGCCAACAGCGGCGTCGTCTCGCTTGCCGGCGCCACGCCCGGCACGACGGTCACCGTCAACGGCAACTACGTGGGCAACAACGGCGTGCTGAAGCTCGGTACCGCGCTGAATGCCACGGGCCCTTCGGACCGCCTGGTGATCGACAGCGGCGCGGCCAGCGGGCGCACCAGCGTGCAGTTCGCCAACCTCGGCGGCCTGGGTGCACTCACCAGCGGCAACGGCATCGAGGTGATCACCGCGAAGAACGGCGCCACCACGACGGCCCAGACCACCAAGGATGCCTTCATGCTCGCGGGCGGGCAGGTCAAAGCCGGCGCCTACGAGTACCGGCTGTACGCGGCCGACGCCAACGGCGCAGGCGAGAACTGGTACCTGCGCTCCAGCCTGCCGGCGAGCGTGCCGCAGGCGCCTGCGGCGCCCATCATCACCTACCGCGCCGAGGCCTCGCTCTATTCCGCGCTCCCCGGCCAGCTGCGCCAGGGCAACCTCGCAATGCTCGGCGACCTGCGCAAGCGCGTAGGCGACGATGACGTGAAGGGCACCTCGACCAACCCTGCCGGCTCCGATCGCCGCGCCTGGGCCCGCGTGCTCTCCACCGACATCGACATCCAGCAGGGCGGCACGGTATCGCCATCCAGCAAGGGCCGCCTCACCGGGTTCCAGGCCGGCACCGACCTGCTGGCCACGCCGAACTGGCGCGCAGGCCTCTACGTCGGCCAGCTCGACGGCGACGCCAGCGTGCGCGGCTTCGCCAGCGGCATCCAGAACCTCGGCGTGGGCCGCAACGACCTGCGCAGCCAGTACGTGGGCGTGTACGGCACCTACACCACCGACAGCGGCTTCTATGCCGACGCCGTGGTGCAGTCGGGCCGCCATCGCTACATCGTCGAGCCGCTGGCCAGCCTGGGCGTGGGCGGCAAGGGCAACAGCCTGCTGGGCTCCATCGAGGTGGGGCAGTCCCTCGCGCTGGGCGGCAGTGGCTGGCGCATCGAGCCGCAGCTGCAGCTGATCCACCAGCACATGGACCTGGGGAACTCCGCGATCGCGGGCGCCATCGTCCAGCCGCAGGCCGACAGCGGCTGGATCGCGCGCGCGGGCGTGCGGGTCAAGGGCGAGATCGCCACGGGGCTCGGCACGCTGCAGCCGTACGGCCGCTTCAACGTCTACCGGACATCGAGCGGCGCGGACATCGCGCGTTTCGTGAACGGTGCGACCACGACCGACATCGCAGCGCCGACCGGCGGCACGAGCACCGAGCTTGCGGGCGGCTTCACGCTTGCCTTGGGCTCCTCGACCAGCCTCTACGGCGAGATCGGCAAACTGTGGTCATCCGGCGGCGACGCCAGGGTCAGGAGCGGCATCAACGGATCGATCGGCGTGCGCGTGAAGTGGTAAGCGGCCAGGACTGAATCGAGGTCCTGGCGCGACACTGCTTACGTGGGTCCCTCTGGGGACATGATCGGCGATCTCCTTGCGCAGGTCCGGCGCGGCCAGGACCGCGGTCTGCATCTCGCCGTTGGTGGGGTACAGCTTGATCTTCGCCAGCCCGATGCGGAAATCCTGGCTGGTCTGGTTGCCGAACCTCGCAGGGTCGATCTCGATGCATCCGGTGACCTGCGCAAAGAAGCCCATCTCGCCGCCGAACGGGATCGCGAGGCAGCCCGGAAGTGACCCTGAAGATGGGCGCGCTCAAGGTCTACAAGGGCCCTCCGCAAGGTATGGTGGCCACGCATGCGGACGTCGTCAACCCCGACCTGCTCGCGCTCTTCAAGCGCTGAGCGGCAGCCGCAGCCTGAACACGGAGCCGGCCTCGGACGTTGCAACGAGCTCGACGTCGCCGCCGTGGAGCCGGGCGATGTCGCGAGACAGGTGCAAGCCCAGTCCGGTGCCCGGGACTCTGGACGCGCTCTCGGCGCGGAAGTACTTCTCGAAGATGCGCGGCGCATCATGCGGCGCGATGCCGTCGCCCTGGTCCGTCACGTCGATGCGGACGCTGCCCGCGACCGTCTTCAGCGCAACAATGACCGGCCGATCGGCGG
Organism: Variovorax sp. efr-133-TYG-130; assembly: GCF_030208835.1. Taxonomy (NCBI): domain Bacteria; kingdom Pseudomonadati; phylum Pseudomonadota; class Betaproteobacteria; order Burkholderiales; family Comamonadaceae; genus Variovorax; species Variovorax sp. efr-133-TYG-130. Next base: position 18,699 of record NZ_JARVTD010000038.1, read on the forward strand.
CGGAGTACTTCAGCGCGTTGTGGACCAGGTTGCGCAGCGCGATGTCGAGCAATGCGCGATCCGCACGGACCCAGACCTCGGCCGCAGCGTGCACTTCCAGCCGGATGCGTGAAGGGCTCTGGAAGTGGAAGCTGTCGCACAGGCCTTGCGTCAGTGCCACGATGTCGAGGGTTTCCAGCCGCATCGAGTGGCTGGCCGACTGCAGGCGGTCCGCGAGCATGACGTTCTCGATCAGCATCGTCAGGCGCTGCACGGCGCGCCGGATCCGCTCGGTGCGCGACCGCACGGCAGGCTGCGCGCCCAACCGCGAAATCTCGAGCGACTGGGCTGCGGCATCGATGGCGGTCAGCGGCGTGCGGAACTCGTGCGAGACCATGGCGACAAACTCCCGCTGCTGCGCTATCGCCTCGCGCTCGACCTGCAGCGCCTGCGTGAGTTGGTTCTCCAGGCGCGCCCGCACCGCGATCTCTTCATGGAGCATGGCATTGGCGCTGGCCAGTTCGGCGGTGCGCCGCACGACGGTCGATTCGAGCTGACGCTCGGCCTCCAGCCGCACCGACAGCACCTTGTCGCGCTCGACGCGCACGTCGATCTCCGCGCGTCGGGTGCGGTTGGCCACGGCGGCGTTCAGCAGCACGAGATGCATCATGCTTCCTACCACGTACAGCCGTTCGGGTTGTGCGCCCGGCAGCCAGTCGCCAAGCCATAGTTTCAGCAGGCCATAGATGCCCAGGATGGTGCCGACGGCGAACGCCGAAGCAGGCAACAGGTACTGCCACTGGCGGCGCACGATCAGCAGGTAGGCCACGAACACGCCGCCGAAGCTGGTGGACAACACGCTGCCTGCGCTCACCCAGGGTGCGGCCGCCGGGTGGTGGCTCGTCAGCGCGACGAAGCACGCCAGCAGGTTGAACGCAGCCACGCCATCGAAGAAGATGGCCGCGGGTTTCCAGTGCTGCCGGAATCCGAAGATGCGCGCCATGAAGGTGGTCGCGACCACGTTGAAGAGGCAATTGACGACGAGAAGCGTCTGCGCCACCCGTTCCGGATGCGCATCGAGCAGCCACTGCGCCACGAAGCCCTGGCGGTTGAGCGTGAGCGCTGCAACCCCGACCACGTACAGCGCATAGTGGCCATAGAGCGAGTCCCTGAGCCACGCCATGAAGATCAGGTTCATGCACACGGACAGGATCGCCGCCCCCACCAAAAGGCCCGCCACGGCGTAGTCCGTCGTGCGATGCTGCGCGAAACCCGTGGCCTGCCAGAGGTCGAGTTCGGCGCGCAGGGCAGGGCCGTCGCTGCGCAGCTTCAGGAAGTAGTCCGCCGGCTCGGTCGACAACTGCAGCGGGTAGACGAAGTTGTGGTCCGGAATCTCCCGCTGCGCGAACGGTTGGCGGTCGCCGATGTCGACCTGCGTGAAGCCCCCATGACCATCCGGCGAATACAGGACCGCTTCGCTGATCCGCGGTGGGCGCAGCCGCAGCAGCCAGCGCGAAGGCGCATCGGGCGCGCGCGACAGCGACAGCCGCAGCCACACGGTGTCGCGAGTGAAGCCTTCTTCGACCGCGCCGTTCAGCGGCGCGAAGCCGCCGTGCCGCGCGCCTCCAGCTGCCACGTCGGCGATGGTCCATTGGCCCGAAGGGTCCCGCTGTATTCCCACCCCGCTCGACAGTGCGCGAGGGCCCTGCGCGCCGTCCGATGCCGACACCACGAGCGCCTGAGCTTGCAGCGCAAGACATCCCAGCGCGAGGCACAGCCACAACCTCAGCAATCGGATGAAAGTCAAAATCAGATGGGTACGACGGTTGCTCGAGAACGGGATGCCCATGGTCGCGCTGGATGCTGGGTGCTGGGTGCAGAGAAGGAGCCGGGTGCGGGAGGCATGCGATCGGCGACTTTATACTTTGGCGCGCATGCCACCCCAGAGCGATACGCCCCAGCTTCGCGTCCATGTGATCGAGGACGATGACGACATCCGCGAAGAAGCGGTCTTCGCGCTGGGCGAACTGGGGTTCGCGGCCACCGGCTTTGCCGATGCCCCCGCGTTCTACAGAAGCTTTGCCGTCGCGCCCTGCGACATCGCCGTGGTCGACATCGGCCTGCCCGGCGAGAGCGGCTTGTCCATCGTGGCGCACCTGCGCACCGTGTCGAGCGTGGGCGTGGTGCTCGTGACGGCCCGCAGCGCACTCGAAGACCGCGTGCTGGGTTTGCGCGAGGGCGCGGACGCCTACCTCGTGAAGCCGGTCAACATGCTGGAGTTGGCCGAGACGCTCAGGGCCGTGGGACGTCGACTGCAGCGCCAGCCGATCGACAACGCGGCAGTGCCTGAACGGCCGCAGCAGACCTCCTCCGCGTGGACGCTGCTTGATGGCGGCTGGGTGCTCGGCGATCCGCAAGGCCGGCGCATGACGCTCACCAGCACGGAGCGCCTGTTCCTCGGTTGTCTGATCGAGCGGCGCAGCCTCACCGTGAGCCGCGACGAGCTGATCGTGGCGCTCGGAGGCGACGTGTTCGACTTCGACCAGCATCGCATCGACGCGATGGCCAGCCGGCTGCGCCGCAAGGCCGAAAAGCTCGGCATGCGCCTGCCGGTACGTTCGGTGCGCGGCACCGGCTACGTCTTCGCGACCTGACGCAGACCGCCTTTCGGGTACAGCTGCTTGCCTTCGCGTGCCGTCGCCCCCAGACGGTGAGGATCGGTGAGGAAGCGTCAGAAAACTGCAATGCTTCGAACGGGCACCCTGGGCACCATGCGGGTCCGCCAAGACCGACCCGACTGCCTCGCCTTGATGTTCCCGAGTTCACAGCTTCGCCTCGCCGACGGATGGAGGCTCGCGCTTCACTTTCCCTCCAGGCGAAAGCCGCGCGCCTCGTCGCCCTCGCTGGCAGACCATCTGGAATGGCCCGGCGGCCCCGCACAGATTCTGGTCGCGGTCGAAGACGCCCAGCAGGAGCCGATCCGGTCGGCACTGCGTTCGGTCGGGCACCGCGTGAGCCTGTGCGAAGCCGGCCCCCAGGCCTATCGCTGGGCGACGGCGCTCAAACCCGAGCTGATGCTTCTCGAGGTGGCACTCGGCACGCCGAACGGCCTGTCGACGGCGCGATTGTTGAAGGCCGATCCCTTGACCGCGCACATCCCGATGATCTTCGTCACCGTCGGCGCGACGCTTTCCGAGCAGCTCATGAGCCTGCGCGAGGGCGCGGTGGACTGCCTGCAGGCGCCGTTGGAGCAGGAGGATGTGTTGATGCGCGTGGCGGTGCACCTGGCGCTCGCGCGCAGGGAGCGCGCAGTGCAGCAAAGCATGGTCCAGCCCGCGGCCCCGGTCGAAGCGAACGACCAGACGCAGAGCACGGCCGCCGGCGCGGACGACGTGCTGGCGCAGGCCGCGCTCAAGCTCGTCGAGGCCGATCTTTCGAGCATACCGAATCTTCCAGCGCTGGCGGCGCAGGTGGGCACCCACGAGAAGCGGCTTTCGCGTGCGTTCCGCGCCTACACTGGAAAGGCGGTCTTCGAATTCGTGCGTGATGCGAGGCTTGCGCATGCGCGCCGGCTGCTGCTCGAGTCCGCATTGACGGTCTCGGAAGTGGCAATGGCCGTCGGCTATTCGAACTCCGCCAACTTCTCCACCTCGTTTCGCGTCCGCTTCGGGGCCACACCCACTTCGCTGCGTGGCAAAGGCCGTGCGAATACCGACCCGAGCTGATGGCATGCGTGCCGCGTGACGTGGCAACATCCGGCTGACACAACGCGAGCGAGTGCTTCTTATGTTCGATCATGTCGGGATACGCGCCAGCAACGTCGAAGCCAGCGAACGCTTCTTCCTGCAGGCTCTGGCGCCGTTGGGCGTAGGCATCGCGATGAAGGGCCCCCACGGCGCGGGCCTGGGCAAGCACGGCAAACCTTCGCTTTGGATCTACCAGGCTGAATGCGAAGGCGCGTCACCTACACCACTGCATTTGGCGTTTGCCGCGGACAGCCGCAGCCAGGTCGATGCGTTTCATCGTGCGGCGATCGAGGCAGGCGGCCAGGACAATGGGGCCCCGGGGCTGCGCGCGCACTACCATCCTCACTACTACGCGGCCTTCGTCATCGCCCCCGATGGCCACAACGTCGAGGCGGTGTGCCATCTGCCCCACGAGCAGAAGTCCTGAATGCATTGACGCACCGTAATCTCCCTCGGACGCCCCTGAAGTCCGCACTCTTCTAGGCGAAGCCGTGCACCAGACGCTCGAACACGTCCTCCGCGCCCATCTGGCCGCCCTTGAGCATGATCTCCAGCCCGTCGAGCGCGGCGTCGTCGCTGTGCACGCGGCACAGCGAGGTGCCGGCGCCCATGTCGGCGACATAGGACAGTCCCCACGCGTCAAGCGCCTGAACGCCGTGGCTGGAGGTGTCGCCGCCGGCCACGCCGATGCGTTTGAGCGGCACGCTCGCCAGCACCTTGGCCAACATGTCGCCGCCCGCGCGTGCCAGCGCCTGGGCGTCCAGGCCGCCGCCCGATGACGTTGCGCCGGGCGCGCGCGTGCAGGCCAGCACGTGGCGCCCGCGCGCCAGGCTGCCGATGACCAGTTCGGCCTGCTCGGCCACGGCGGCTTCGCCGCGTTGCGCCAGCTTCTGTGCGTCGAGCCACACAATGTCGAACGATTTCGCGGCCGCCACCTGCCGCGCGGTGACGGGCGAGAGGCTGCCCGCGAGCACCAGCACCGGGCCCTGGGCGGGTGGAACGCCGTCACGCGCCATCGGTGGACTGCCGCTGTCCCGGTGCGACGGGCCCATCGCCATCGACAACGCATCCACCACGCTGCTCGGCCCCGCGGCCAGCATCGTGGCGGCTTGTGCCCTGGTCCACAGCACCTGGCCGATGGCGCGCAACTGCATCGCATCGGCCACGTCGAAGAGCACCGCGTCCGCTGGCGGCGAGTGCAGTGCCTGGCGCAAGGCGGCATCCAGCGCATCGCTGCCGCGCGACGCCGCGGTGAACGGCATGGAACGCACATCCGCGAGCCCCTGCTTCGCCAGATGCAGCCGCAGATCCGGCTCGTCCATCGGCGTCACCGGATGGCAGCTCATCGTCGGATGCCGGTCGATGCGGTGCACCTGCGCGCCGCTTCCCGCGGCTGCGAACAGGTTGGCGAACAGGCAGTAGCGCCCCAGGTTCGGCTGCCCGCCGATGATGGCGGTCCATGGCTGCTCCACCGCCGCGCGCAACGCACGCACGGCTGCGCCGATCGAGCCGATGTGCGCCGCGCTGTCGAAGGTGGAGCAGGTCTTGTAGTGCAGCACGCGCGCGTCCAGTGAGCGGAACAGGGCGGCCACCGGGCGAAGCTCGGTGCGCATTTCCTCGGGCGTCATGGCGCGCGCCGCGCCCGCGATGCCCAGCACGTCGAGCGGCCCCGCGCGGTCGAGGCGCGCGGCGTCGGGCACTTGGAGGAACAGCAGCGCACGCAGCCCCGCGCGCGCCGCGGTGCCGAGCGTGTCGGTCGCGCCGGTGAAGTCGTCGCCGTAGTAGACGATCGACGGACGCGGCCTCATGGCTTGCCGAAGAAGGCGAGGGCGCGGGCGAGTTCGGGCTGGTCTTTAGCGGCGTCCGACAGCGGCACGCCCGCGCGCGCGGCCGACCATGCCTGGCGGATGCTCGTCACGCCGGCCGCCGCGCCGTCGGGGTGCGCGAGGATGCCGCCGCCGGCCATGAACAGAAGGTCGTCGCTGCCGATGGCCTTCCACGTCGCCGGCACGGTGCCGGCCCATTGGCCAGAGGAAAAGGCCGGCATCACGCGATCGTCCGCCGCATCGGTCAGGGGGGTGAAGCAGTCCTGCGCCGACGCGATGACTTCGCCGTCCGGCTGCGAGAACTTGCCCTGCAGCCCGTGCACGTGCATGTGGTCCACCCCCGCCAGGCGCCACAGCGTCTGGTATGCCTGGAAAGAGATGCCCAGCAGCGGATGCCGCGACAGTGCGCCGTAGCCGTTGCGATGCCCATGCAGCGCGAGCCCCGTGTGCCGCCGCAGCGTCTGGATGCCCGAGTGCCCGCACCAGTTCAGGCTGGCCATCACGCACGAGCCGCCTTCGCGTTCGACGAGGTCGGCATGCCGCTTCATCGCGTCGGTCTCGTCGGTGATGTTGAACGCCACCATCACATGCTTGCCGGTGCGCGCCTGATGCGCGCGCACGACGGCCATCACGGCCGGCACGCGCTCGGCCAGCGGCGCATGCGCGGGATCGGCGCACACCTCGTCGTCCTTGATGAAGTCGACGCCCGCGGCGCACAGACGGCCGACGAGCTCGGCCGTCTGCGCCGCGGACAGGCCGACGTTCGGCTTGATGATGGTGCCGACCAGCGCGCCGCTGGCCACGCCGGTCGCGCGCCGCGTGCCGGCGATGCCGGCGCGCGGCATCTCGAAGCGCGCGCGATAGCCCGCTGGCACCTGCAGCGATTCAAGCCGCAGCCCCGTCACCTCGCCCAGGTCATACAAGTTGCCCGACACCGTCGCGGCCAGGGTCGGCAGGTTGGCGCCGATGTTGGCCACCGGAAACGAAATGTCGACGTGCGCGCGCCGCCACGGGCCTCGCGCGCCTTGGCGCTCGAGCAGGGCGTTCGGCAGGCTCGGCGCCCCGGCCGGCGCCAGCTCGGTGATCGCCTCCACCGTGGCGCGCGCGCGTTCGCGCAGCGCGTCGGTCTCGCCTTCGACGCGCGTGAAGGTGCCGCACGATTGCTCGCCGGCCATCACCTGCGCGACGGCCGCCACGTCATGCGGCGTCTCGACCAGGTAGCGCGCGCGAACGCGCTCGGGTGCCATCGCGCTCACAGCTTGCTCAGGTCGGGAAAGGGCCGCACCGGCTCGCTGCCGTCCCAGCCCTGCGACGCGTTGCGGATCAGCTCGAACATCTTGCCCTTGGGGCCCGCGACTTCCGACAGCTCGATGACGGTGCCCGGGTGGTATTCAGTGTCGAAGTAGATGAAGCGTCCGCGCTCGCCCACTTCCCCGCTCATCACGGGCTTGAAACCCTGCGCCGTGAGGCGCGCGAGGTCGGCGTCGTAGTCGGCGGTCCAGTAGGCCACGTGCTGCAGTCCCGTGCGGCCGGCCCGCAGGAAGTCGCGGTACATCGATGGCACGTCGTTGCGCGTCTGGATGAGCTCCACCTGCACGTAGCCCGAGTTGGCGAGCGCCACCGAGTTGTGCGGCTCGTGCGCCTCGCCGTTGTAGCGGTAGTTCCTGATGGGCACGCGGGGGTTGTAGAACCAGGGGCCCACGCCCAGCTTCGTGCTCCAGTAGTCCATGGCGGCTTCGATGTCGTGCACGACATAGCCCAGTTGGCGGATCTCGCCGAGGAATCGACTCATTGCGTTTGGCTCCGTGGATGTGAGTGTGTTGTTGTGGTGTGCATCAGAATTTCAGGAAGCCGGTCGAAAACCACGGGACCACGGCCACGATCGCCAGGCCGACCAGCATCGCGCCGATGTAGCCCCAGATGTAGCGGATGCCTTCGTCGGGGTTGACCTTGCTCACAGCGCACGCGCCGTAGTAGCCCACGCCGAAGGGCGGCGCGAACAGGCCGATGCCCATGGAGAAGATGACGACCATGGCGTAGTGCACCTCGTGCACGCCAGCCGCCTTGGCGATGGGAAACAGCAGCGGGCCGAACAGCACGATGGCCGGAATGCCCTCGAGCACGCTGCCCAGCACGATGAAGGCGACGATCGACACGGCCAGAAAGCCGTAGGCCCCGCCGGGCAGCGTGCCCATGACCCGCGCCAGGTCCTGCGAGAAACCCGACTGCGTGAGGCCCCAGGCCATGGCCGTGGCGCAGCCGACGATGAAGATGATCGCGCCCGAGAGCGAGGCCGTGTCGACGAGCATCGGCTTGAGCCGCTTCCAGTCGAACTGACGGTACACCACCAGGCCCACGATGGCCGCGTAGACGATGCCGATGGTCGACACTTCGGTGGCCGTGGCCACGCCCTCGACCACGGCGGCGCGGATCACGAAGGGCAGCAGCACGGCCGGCAGCGCCACCAGCAGCAGCTTGCCGATCTCGCGCTTGCTGTAGCGCTGCACGCCGCTGAGGTCTTCGCGGCGGTAGCGCCACCACACCACCGCGCACAGCGCGGCGCCCAGCACCACGGCCGGCAGCAGGCCGCCCGTGAACAGCGCCGCGATCGAGATGCCGGTGACCGAGCCGATGGTGATCAGCACGATCGACGGCGGAATGGTCTCGGTCTGCGCGCCGGTGGCCGACAGCAGCGCCACCAGGTCGCCGGGCTTGGCGCCGCGCTTGGTCATCTCGGGGAAGAGCACGGGCGCGATGGCGGCCATGTCGGCGATCTTGGAGCCCGAGATGCCCGACACCAGGTACATCGCGCCGATCAGCACGTACGAGAGGCCGCCGCGCACATGGCCCAGCAGGCTGGCGAGGAACTGGATCATGGCGCGCGCCATGCCGGTCATCTCGATGAGCGCGCCCAGGAAGATGAACAGCGGCACCGCCAGCAGGATCAGGTGCGACATGCCCTCGTCGAGGCGGCCCACCATCACCAGCAGCGGCGTGCGCGTGGTGAGCGCCAGGTAGCCGAAGGTCGCCAGCGCGAAAGAGAACGCGATGGGCACGCCGGAGAGCACCGTGGCCGCCACGATGACCACGAAGAAGATCACGAGGTTGAACTTGCCGAGGCCGGCGAACACCGGTGCGGCAAGCCAGAAGGCGCCCACCAGCGCGGCCGTGCCGACGAGCGCGAGCGCGATCTGCCGGCCGGTGCACACGCGCAGCAGGCGCAGCAGTGCCATCGCCAGCATGATGCCGATGCCCGCCGGAATGGCCGCGGCGCGCCACGCGTTGCTGACCTCCAGCGCCGGCGTGACGATGAACGACTCTTCGTGGGCGTAGTCGATCGACGGCCAGATGATCAGGACGAGGAACGCGACCGAGGCCGCGATCGCGAAGGCATCGAGGATGGCGCGCGTCTGCGGGCGCACCTTCTGCACCAGCGCGGTCATGCGCATGTGCTCGCCGCGGCGCAGCGCCACCACGGCGCCGAGCATGGACAGCCACAGGAAGAGGATGGACGCGAGCTCGTCGGACCACACCAGCGGCGCGTGGAACAGGTAGCGCGACACCACGCCGGCGAACAGCACGCAGATCTCGGCGAGCACCAGCAGCGCGGCCACGGCCTCGACCGCCGCGCCGAGCACGCGGTCGATGCGCGACGCCATGCCGCTCAGCGGGTTGGCCGAGGCGCCGGCAAAGGCGGCCGCCTCGAAAGTCGATTCATGCACCATGGGTGGTCAGGCCAGCTTGCCGACCGCGCCCTCGAGCAGCGCCCAGGCCTCGGGGCCGAAGCGGCCTTTCCATTCGCCGTAGAAGCCCGACTCGCGCAGCTTCGCGCGAAAGCTCTCGGCGGCGGGACGGTTGATGCTCAGGCCCTTGGCCTGCAGGTCGCCGACCACCGATTCGTTGAGCTTGCGGATGTCGTCGCGCTGCTGCATGCCGGCATCGTTGATGGCGCGGGCGACGATGGTCTTCAGGTCGTCGGGCAGTGCTTCCCAGGCGCGGCCGTTGGCGATGAACCAGTAGCCGTCCCAGATGTGGTTGGTGAGCGAGCAGAACTTCTGCACCTCGAACAGCTTGGCGACCTGGATGATGGGCAGCGGGTTCTCCTGCGCATCGACGATCTTCGTCTGCAGCGCCGAGTAGACCTCGCTGAACTGCAGGCTGGCCGGCGCGGCGCCCAGGCCCTTGAACATCGAGATCGACAGCGGGCTCACTGGCACGCGGATCTTCAGGCCGTCCATGTCCTTGGCGGTGGCTACCGCGGCCTTGCTGCTGGTGGTCTGGCGAAAGCCGTTGTCCCACATTTTCTCGAAGGCATAGAGGCGCGACTTGGCGATGGCGCCGCGCACATGTGCGCCGAGCTTGCCGTCCATCGCGGCCCACACCTGGGCGTAGTCGTTGAAGGCAAAGCCCACGGCATTGATGGCCGCCACCGGCACCAGCGTGGCGATGACCAGCGCCGAGGGCGTGAAGAACTCGATGCCGCCCGAGCGCACCTGCGCCAGCATGTCGGTGTCGCCGCCGAGCTGGTTGTTGGGGAAGATCTTGATCTCGACGCGGCCCTTGGTCTCCTTGGCGATGCGCTCGGCCGCCTCCTGCGCGCGGATGTTCAGCGGATGCGTCAGCGGCAGGTTGTTGCCGTACTTGTACGAGAACTCGGCGGCGCGTGCGATGCGCGGCAGCGCCGTGACGATGCCGGCGGCGGGGAGGGCGGAAAGGGTGCGCAGGGCGCGCCTGCGGGTCAGCGAGGTCATGATTTTGTCTCCGTGATCGTCCAGTTCTTGCGGACTTCGGTTGATGCAATCTGATGCATCATTGAATTCAGGCCAGAGGGAAGATAAAAGGATGCATGATCCCGGTCAAACTTGGCTCTGATGGTTTTTGATGTATGAGGGATAACCCTTCACCGCTTCCCGACTCGTCTGCTTCACCTCTGGAAGCCCGCCGCGCCCGCGTGGTGGACATCGCCCGCGCGGCGCAGGTGTCGACCGCCACCGTCGACCGCGTGCTCAACCGGCGCCCGGGCGTGCGCGATGCCACGGTGCAGCGCGTGCTCAAGGCCGCGGGCGAGCTCGACTACCTGCCCGGGCCGGCGCTGTATGCGGCGCTGACGCCGCCTCCGCTGCGGCTGGTGTTCTTGCTGCCGGCGGGCACCAACCGGTTCATTCGCATGCTGGGCGACATGGTGGGCTACGCGCAGGAGCACTGGGCGCCGTTCAACGTGCAGTGCCGCACGGTGTTCATCGAGAGCTTCAATCCGCATGAGCTGGCGAACGCGCTGCACCGGCACGGCCAGCGCTGCGACGGCATCGCGATGATGGCGCTCGAGCATCCGGCGGTGCGCGAGGCGGTGGCTTCGCTCGCCGCACGCGGGCTGCCGGTGGTGACGCTGATCTCGGACCTGTCGAACTCGGAGCGCGCCGCGTTCGTGGGGCTTGACAACCGGGCCGCGGGGCGTACGGCGGGCTACCTCATCGGCCGGTTCATCGGCACGCGCGCGGCCAAGGTCGCGCTCATCGCAGGCAGCCTGAGCTACAAGGCGCACGAGGAACGCGAGGCGGGCTTCCTGCATGTCATCGACGAGATGTTTCCGCGGCTCGAAGTGGTGGGCCTGCGCGAAGGGCAGGACGACGCGGACAAGAACTACCGCCAGACGCGCGCGCTGCTGGAGCAGCACCCGGACATGGGCGGCATCTACAACATCGGCGGAGCGTCCGACGGTGTGGCGCGCGCCCTGAAGGAAGCGGGGCGCGAGCAGAAGGTGGTCTTCATCGGCCACGGCCTGACGCCCGACACGCGCGCCTTGCTGATCGACGGCAGCATGGACGCGGTGATCACGCAGAGCCCGCACACCACGCTGATGAGCTGCGTGCGCATCTTCACCAACCTGCGCGACAAGCGCGAGGCGCTCAGCGGCGTGGAAACGACGCGCAGCCAGGTGATTTTTCGGGAGAACCTTCCTTAGCCGGTGCACCTAGTGCAGGCTCACCCATTGCGGCGTTCTCGTGAGCGCACGAAAGACTGGCGCTGCTTCCGAGGGTTGGATACCGTTCAGCCCCATGTCCGCCAGAGGGCCGAGGACTTCTCGAACCTGCTCGTCCCACACCAGCAGCGCCATCGACCACCGCGGGAACGCGCGCGCCGCGATGAACCGGTACTCCAGCACGGTCAGGTTCGCATGCCGCGGGTCCTCTGCGATGTTGGCCATCACGCATTCGATGGCGGCCTCGTCGCCTTCGAGGTATTGCATGTAGTTGCGCTGGAAGTGGCACAGTGCGCCGGTGATGCCGATCTCCCGGTTGTTGCGGCGCGAGGCGCGCAGGATGCTTTCGACGTCGCCCGCCGATGGTCCCCTGGACATGCTGCGATAGATCAGTCGGGCCAGCAAGACGATGTCTCCTTGGCGTTCAAAGGCGCATGGTAGGACATTCCCCTTTCATTTGGAACAGCATGGAAATTCCACCCAATGGCGATCGCCGCCTTCACCCTCCCAGGCTCAGCGGCACGGCGCCTTGCTGGTAACCGCGCAAGCCGCCCAGGTCGAGCACGGTCAGTCCGCGCTTTTCGAGGCGGATGAGTCCAAGCGCCTGAAAGCGCCGCAGTGCCACGTTCACGCGCTGCCTTGATACGTTTGCCAGCAGCCCGATCTCGACCTGCCCGACTTCCAGGAAGCGTGGCGCGTCCGGATAGAGATCAGGGTTGAACAGGCTCGCCAGGCAGTTCGCGACGCGCGCGTCGGTGTCCAGCAGCCGCTCGTGCGCGAGCGCGCCGATGAACAGGCTCAGCCGCGCGTTCAACAGCTCCTGCAGGTAATGGTTGAACGGCACGCTGGTGCCGCGCAGCCATTCGAAGGTGCGGCGCGGCATCAGCGCGACCCGCGTGGGCCGCAGCGCGAACACGTCGTAGCGGCGCGCCTCGTGCTTGAAGAGCGATCCTTCGCCGAACCACACACCGGCCGAGACGCCGGTGAGCGTCGATATCCGCCCCTCCTGTGAGGCCACCGACATCTTGGCGAAGCCATCGACGAGCCCCATCCAGTGCTCGACCTGTTGCCCCGCCCGCGCAATGCAGGCGCCGCGCGCGAACTGCCTCTCCTGCATGCTGCCCAGCACGTGCTCCACATCCGCGGGCGCGAGACCTGCCGCCCACCTCGAGCGCCGCACCATGTCTTCCAGCTGAGGCGCGGCCGGGGCCCGGACGGAATCAGGGATTACCTCTAGCGATTGGCGCCTCATGTGTCGTCGCGACGACCGCAGCGTGGAACGTCCATCCTTAATCTTCCAGAACACACAACAGAAGGAGACTTCCATGCTCGCTACACCTCGCCGTCCGCGCAAGCGGGTTTTTCCGTGGCCCCGGATCCGGCCGCAGGCCGCCGCAGCCGGGCTCGCGATGGCCGGCGCACTGCTCGCCGCGGGTTGCGGCGGAGGGTCGGACGGTTCGGGGTTCTCGTTCATTCCGGGCGCCAGTCCCCCGCCCGTCGTGCAGACGCCGGCCGCGTTCCAGATCAGGACGCTCTCTTCCGCACCCGACATGATCAGCGGAGGCGACACGCTGATCGAAATCACCGCGCCCGTGGGCGTCGCGCTCGACAAGGTGCGCGTGAGCCTCAACGGCAAGGACGTGACCGCCCAGGTGCCCGTCGTCAACAGCACCGCCCGCGTGCTGCGCGGACTTGTCACCGGCCTCACCACCGACAAGGCCAGCGCCACCGGCAGCGTCAACACGCTGGTGGTGAGCAATGCCGATGTTGCGGCGCAGCGCACCGAGGCCCGGCTGGTCAACTATCCGATCACCGGCCCGATCCTGTCGGGCCCGCACATTTCGCCCTACGAATGCCGCACGGTGCAGAACGGCCTGGGTGCCGCGCTCGATGCCGACTGCTCGGCCGCGACGCAGGTGGTCTGGTACTACCGCACCAACGCCAACGTCTTCAAGCCGCTCGCAGACCCCAAGGGAACGCGCCCGGCCGATCTTGCTACGACCACCACGAACGACGGCACCACGGTGCCCTACATCGTGCGCGTGGAGTCGGGCACCATCAACCGCGGCGTGTACCGGCTCGCGGTGCTCGACAACCCGACCAAGGATTCGCCCGCCGCATGGAAGCCCGGCCCGGGCTGGAACAGGAAGCTCGTGGCCTACTTCGACTGCTGCGGTTCGGCGCAGTACAACCAGGGCGTGCACCCGATCGAGTCGATCCTCGGCGACGTCGGCCACATCCAGCTCTCGCGCGGCTTCGCCTTCATGAACTCGACCGAACTCTGGAACAACCAGCACGCCAATCCGCACCTGCAGGGCGAGACGCTGATGATGCTGAAGGAGCACGTGATCGAGGAATTCGGCGAAGTGCCGAAGTGGACGGCCGGCTTCGGCGGCTCGGGCGGTGCGATCCAGCAGTACCTGATCGCGCAGCTCTACCCGGGGCTCCTGGACGGCATCCAACCGATCGTCTCCTTCCCCGAGACGCTGATGCCCGAGGTGATGGAGTGCCGCCTCCTGAACAACGTCTACAAGCTCGACACCGCCACCTGGACGACGGCCAAGCAGAATGCGGTGAACGGCTTCAACACCAACACCTGCACCGCGTGGGACCTGTCGTTCGCGAGCATCATCAAGTCGGACAACGCGGCGGGCTGCGGGCTCATCGAGCCGGCCAACGTGGCGAACGTCTTCAACCGCGCGACCAACCCGGGCGGCATCCGCTGCGACCTGTTCCAGACCAACGTGAATCTGCTGGGCAAGCGGCCCGGCACGCAGGAGGCGCGACGGCCGCTGGACAACATCGGCGTGCAGTACGGCCTGGGGGCGCTCAATGCCGGCACGATCTCGGTGAAGGAGTTCCTCGACCTGAACGAGCGGGTGGGCGGCTACGACGGCGACGGCAACCCGCAGCCCGCGCGCTCCGAAGCCGATCCGGATGCGCTCAGGCTCAGCTACGCCGGCGGCTTCAAGAACGGCTTCAGGGGCGCGGGCCTTGCGAACATCCCGATCATCACGCAGCGCGGCAACGCCGATGCCGTGGGCGACATCCACGACACGACGCAGGACCTGATCATCAGAGCCCGGCTGCAACGCGCCAACGGCCGCAGCGACAACCAGATCATCTGGACGCTCGGCTCCACCTCGGGCTACGACTACATGAGCGGCTCGATCGATCTCCTGAACAAGTGGCTGGACAACATGGCGGCCGACCCGTCGCCCGCCTCGATCGACAAGGTGGTGCGCAACAAGCCCGCCGGCGCCAACGATGCCTGCTGGGACAAGACCGGCAAGCGCATCGACGAGCCCGCGTCGCTCGATGCGGCGGCCAGCTGCAACGTCGTGTACCCGCGCTTCACCACGCCGCGCATCCAGGCCGGCTCGCCGCTGGTGAACGACGTGCTCAAGTGCCAGCTCAAGCCGGTCAACCCCGCCGACTACTCAGTGACGATCGCCGGCGCCGATCTTGCGCGGCTGCAGACAATCTTCCCGAGCGGCGTGTGCGACTGGAGCAAGCCCGGCGTGAGCCAGGAGGCGCTGCGCGGCACCTACCTGCGGTTGCCGCTGAACTGACGGCCTGCACCGGGGCATGAGGATGCCTCGGCTTCGCGCGCATATCGCCGTGCGCGGCGGCTGTCGGCGCTAGCCGACAAGTCGCACGGTGGTGCCAGATATTCGCCGCCTGGAATCTACAGCCAGGCGCTACGGCTGCACCGTGATCGCCTTGGCCGAAAGCGACGCGTCGAAGTTCAGCATCGACGGGTAGGCGGACCAGCGGACCCCCAGTGCCGCGTTGTTGGGGTCGCCGGTGCGCGCGAACGCCGCGAGGCTCTTCATCATCGCGTCCGAGAGTTCCAGGCGGCCCGGCGCGTTCGCCTTCGAGTTCGCGAACCTCGCATAGAGCGACGGGCCGAAGTTGCCGAACACGAACGGCAGGTCGAACGTGTGCGCGGCGCCGAAGATGTCGTTGAACGGTGCCGGCGCCTTGTCCCAGTTGAACTGGTACCACCACAGCGGCACGTTCTGCGCCTGCAGCACCGGAAAGATCTGCTTGCGCAGCGCGATGAAGAAGTACTGGTTGTAGAGGTCGGTCCTCGCGTTGAAGCCGGTCACCGGCGTCGTGACGGGCAGGTACTGGCCGGGGATCCATTGCTCGAGGGTGGTGGCGGGCGCCGCATCCGGGTCGTAGCTGTAGGCCATCGAGAAGACCGTGGGGTCGTCCAGGAGCCGGCCGCTGATGCCGCCGAACGCCGGCGAGATCGCCAGGTTCTGCGGAAAAAGCTTGGTCTCGTCGCGCGTGTAGCCGGCCATCACCGGCACCTTCAGGAAGGCGCCCGCGTTGATCGCCGCGATCGGATCGACCGGGACCACGGTCCCGTCGTTCAACGGGTTGGATGCCGACAGGCCCAATGGCGCCAGTTTCTTGAGCACGGTCTGCAGCAGGGTGTCCGCGCTCTTCGAACGCAGGTAGGCCGCCAGCTCCGCATTGCTGCGCCCGGCAATGTAGGCACCCGCGGCGGTGTCGTCCGCCACCGTGCCGTCGGCCACCAGCAGGGCGGCCAGCAGCGCATTGACCTGGCTCGGCTGGGTGGTGGCCGTCGCCACCCCCCCGCTCAGCGGCACGAGGCGATGGAACAGTGCCGGCTTGGCCTTGACCACCAGCGGCGAGACCATCAGCGCATAGATGTTGACGGCGCCGGCCGACTGGCCCATGAGCGTGACATTGCCCGGGTCGCCGCCGAAGGCTGCGATGTTGGCGTTGACGAACTGCATCGCCTTGATCAGGTCCAGGATCGCGTAGTTGCCGGAATCGTCGTTCGCATCGACGCCGGCCTTGAGCTGGGGCGAGGCCAGGAAGCCCATGATGCCCAGCCGGTAGTTCACCGTGACGACGACCGCATGGGCGGCCTTCGCGAGCGCGGCGCCGTCGTAGACCGGGTCGCCGGTGTAGCCGGTGATGTTGCTGCCCCCGTGGACGAAGACGATGACGGGCAGCTTGTCGGTCGCGGCCGCCGTCGAAGGCGCCCAGATGTTGAGGTACAGGCAGTCCTCGGCGCCCGTGGTCTTGCCGTACGAGGTGCCGATGGTCGCGTCGTACTGGTTGTTCTGGCCCGGGCCGTAGAGGCGGCCGGTCTGGACGCAGGCGTTGCCCAGCTTCTGCGTCGCCTTGACGGCGGTCCAGGGCTCGGGGTCGACCGGTGCCTTCCAGCGCAGCGCGCCGACCGGCGGCTTGGCGAAGGGCACGCCCTTCCAGCTGTAGGTGCCGTTGCTGGCGGAATCGTCGCTGCCCAGCACCTGGCCGTAGACCGTGGCGCGCTGCAGGGCAGAGGGGGCCTCCGGGGGCGGTCCGCTGGCGGGCGGTGCAGCCGGGGAGTTCGGTGCGGGTGCCGCGACGGGCGTGAACACCGGCCCTTGGTTTCCACCGCCGCCGCAGGCACTCAGCTGCAGCAGGGCAAGGATGGCGCCGGCGATGCCGGCGCGCAGGTGGCTGATCATGGTGAAGTCTCCGTTTGTCTTGTCTTGTGTTGTGCATGCACCGGCGGCAGCATCCGGGCCTCGGCGCGTCTCAGTTCACGCACTGGAAGGACGCCGCGAGGTTCACGTTGCCGCTGCCGCGGTATTGCGCCCAGCGCGGGTAGTCGCACAGCGGCCGGGTGCGCCCCGGCACCCCGGCCGTGTCGGTCACCACCTGGCCGGCCGGCGCCGTCCCCGCTTCGGACCATGCCTCCAGCGCGCTCAGCGAATCCCAGGCGGCGTTGAAGGTGCTGCTCACCGCATGCCCGAGGCCGGCGACTTCGTAGTAGCGCACGAAGGTGTCCACTTCCGAAGGACCCATCCGCGACTGCAGCCGCTGGTAGTACTGCTCGGTGGCGCGCGTGCTCACCAGCACGTCCGCCAGGCCATGTGCCAGCAGCAGCTTGCCGCCGCGCGCCTTGAATGCCGAGATGTCGGTGCTCGCGTCCAGCTGGGTGCTCAGCGCGCTGATGCGGCTGGCCCACGGGCCCGGGTCTTCGGGGTCGAGCGAGAGCGAGTCGAAGCCGGCGTCGCGCGTCACGGAATACCTGATCCACTGGTCGGTCAGCACGCTCACGTACGGCGCGCTCGCCGGCATGGGGCGCGCGGGTTGCGACGTGCCGAACGCCAGGAAGGTCACCACCGGCTCCAGCGGCGAGGTGCGCGTGGCGATGCCGGGGTCGGCGCCCCAGATGTTGTAGCCGGGGTACTGCGTCTCGCCGCTGGCCAGCGCGAAGCGGAAGTTCGTCGGCGTGTTGATGGTCTTCATCGCGGCGATCTGCGCGTCCGACAGGCAGGTGTCGCCGGTGTCGGCGCCACCGGCGCACCGCACCGGCGCGCCGCGCAGCGTGGCGGTGGACGGATCGAAGCGCGCGTTGCACAGCGTCTGGTTGCTGATGAGCCCGTCGCTCGCGCCGTCGAGGGCGTCGCACGCTTCCATGGCCGCGTCGTACAGCAGCGCGCGCTTGGCGGTGTTGGGGTATGCGCCGGGCTGCGCCAGCGCGCGGCTCATGCGGTGGCCGCCCAGCAGCGCCGCCGCGTCGTTCCACGCGGGGTACCACGCGATGGCGCCGTCCCAGTCGGCGGGCCAGCGCTGGATGGCGGTGAGCGCCTCGCGTCCGCCGGTGGAGCCGCCCGCGAAGTACGACTTCACCGGTGCCGCGGCGAACCGCGCCTTGATCACCGCGAGCGCGGCGTCGTGCGTCTTCTTGAGCGCGTCGCCGCCGAAGTTGCGCACCGCCTCGTCGCTGAGCCCGAACAGGCCGTCCTGCGAGCCGAGCGCGTTGGCCTGGTGACCCGAGTCGCTCGCGAAGGTGGCGTAGCCGCGCCCGAGCGGCGTGAGTTTGTCGACGGGCCCGTTGGGCACGTTGCCCTTCACGTTGGGAACGGTGCCGTTGAAGCCGCCGCCGCCGAGCATGACGACCTTCCGGTTCCATGATGTCGGCAGCGCAACGGCGAACTGGATGTTGGGCGCGGTCGGATCGACCGGTGCGATCTTGCCCGCGACCTCGCAGTATTCGGGCAGCGCGGCGGCGCCCGTGCCGCCCGGTGCCACGGTCTTGGCGCTGGTCACCGTCGCACCCGAGGACGGCAGGCCGATGGCCGATGCGGGAATGGCCAGGCCCTGGAGCTGCTCGCAGGCGAGTCCTGCGGCTGGCGGCGGGGCCGCGGGCGGGGCGGGCGGTGCGGGCGGAGCAGTGGGTTGCCCTGCGGCGGGCGGAACGAGCAGCGGGAAACCGCCGCCCCCTCCGCCTCCGCCGCAGCCCGCCAGGATGGCGCTCGCGGCCAGGCAGGCCGCCGCGCCCAGGACGATGTCTCGATGGCTGGATGTCATAGGTCTCCGATGTCGTTCGTTTGAAAGCGCGCCGCCGTCGCGAGGGCCGCGCCAGCCCCTCCACGGGTGCCGGACGAAGTCTCTCGCCGTGGGCCGCCGAAACCAATGTGCGGGCCTGACACTGCCGCGCCGCGTCCTGTGTGCGGGCAGGACGCCGCGTAAACCCTCGGTTGCCAGGGTCAGTGGGGCAGGGGCACCTCGAAGCCGGCCTTGGCCAGCTCCAGCTGGTATTGCTCGAAGCCGGTGGCCGGGACGCGTTCGGCGTGCCGGTCGCGGATCTCCTCCATGCGCGCGCACACCTGCGAGGCCGTGTCGCTCGAGCCATCGATGAACACGCCCTGCGTCATGGTGATGTGCGCACTCTCGAAGCTGCCCGCGCCGGCCAGCAGGATCGCGCGCGTGGGCGCGTCCTCGCCCACCAGCGCGACCAGCCCGGGGCTCACGTATGCCGGCTGCAGCCGGGCCAGCGCCTCGGGAGGCAGCACGTCCGCGGTCATGGCCGTCGCCGCGGTCGGCGCCAGGCAGTTCACGCGGATGTTCTGCCGCATGCCCTCCAGTGCCAGCGTCTGCATGAGCCCGACCAGCGCCATCTTGGCGGCGCTGTAGTTGGCCTGGCCGAAGTTGCCGTACAGGCCGGACGACGACGTGGTCATCACGATGCGGCCGTAGCCCTGCGCGCGCATGTGCGCCCACACGGCCTTCACGCAGTGCACGGCGCCCATCAGGTGCACGTCCATGACGCGGCGGAAGTCATCGAGCGACATCTTCGCGAACGTCCGGTCGCGCAGGACGCCCGCGTTGTTCACGAGGATGTCGACGCGGCCCCACTCGCCGATCGCGCGTGCCACCATGGCTTCCATGGCAGGGAAGTCGGTGACGTCGCCGCCGTCCGCCATCGCGACGCCGCCGGCGCGCGCGATCTCCTCGGCCACGAGGGCGCCCGGCGAGCCGGCGTGGCTGCCCGCCACATCGTTGACGACCACGCGCGCGCCGTGCCGGGCGAGCTCCAGCGCATGGGCCCTGCCCAGGCCGCTGCCGGCCCCTGTGACGATGGCCACGCGGCCTTCCAACAACTTCTGCATTGCGACTCCTTGAAAAGAAAAGGGAACCTGGTTCTGGTCAGAACGCCACGGCGTCCTTGCCCTTGAGGCCGAGCATGGCGCGGGCCTCGTCGGGCGTGGCGATCTCCAGCGACAGCTCCTCGAGGATGCGGCGGATCTTTCGCACCTGTTCGGCGCACGACTTCGCGAGCTGGCCCCTGGCCAGGTAGAGGCTGTCTTCCAGCCCCACGCGCACGTTGCCGCCTATCACCGCGCCCATGGTCAGCAGCGGCATCTGGTGGCGGCCCGCGCCCAGGATCGAGAACCGGTAGCCGTCGCGGCCGAACAGGCGGTCGGCGGTGGTGCGCATGGTCACGAGGTTCTCGGGGTCGGGGCCCAGGCCGCCGAGGATGCCGTAGATGCTCTGGATGAACAGCGGCCCCTTCACCAGGCCCTCGTCGACGAAGTGCGCCAGGTTGTAGAGGTGGCCCACGTCGTAGCACTCGAACTCGAAGCGCGTGCCGCAGCCCTCGCCCAGCACGTTCAGGATGTGCTTGATGTCGCGGAAGGTGTTGCGAAAGATCAGGTCTTCCATGCCCTCGACGTAGGGCTTCTCCCAGTCGTGCTTCCACTCGGCCACGCGCCGCGCGGCCGGATGGATCGAGAAGTTCATGGAGCCCATGTTCAGCGAGCACATCTCGGGCTTGGCGCGCAGCGGGTAGGCCAGGCGTTCCTCGAGCGTCATGCGCGTGCTGCCGCCGGTGGTGATGTTGATCACCGCGTCGGTGGCCGCCTTGATGCGCGGCACGAACTGGTCGAACACCGCGGGGTCGGCCGACGGCCGTCCGTCCCCGGGGTCGCGCGCGTGCAGGTGCAGGATGGCGGCGCCGGCCTCGGCGGCCTCGATCGACTGCTCGGCGATCTGCGCGGGCGTGAGCGCCAGGTGCTCGGACATCGTCGGTGTGTGCACCGAGCCCGTGACCGCGCAGGAGATGATGACCTTGTCTGGAATGCTTTTCATGGCGTATGCCGTCGATGGATGGAAGAGGTGGGTGATGGGAAAAAAGGGCGGCCGGCTTCAGACCGCCAGCCATTCGGACACGAGCTTCTGGTCGGCCATCAGTGCCTGCGGCGTGCCCTCGAACACGATGCGGCCGTGGCCCATCACGCACACGCGCGTCGACACCTTCAGCGCGATGGCGAGCTTCTGCTCCACCAGCACCACCGACAGGCCCTTGCGGTGCATGTCGACGATGCATTCGCCCACCTGCGCCACGATCTTCGGCGCGAGCCCTTCGGTGGGCTCGTCGATGAGCATCACGCGCGGGTTGCCCAGCAGCGAGCGGCACATCGTGAGCATCTGCTGCTCGCCGCCCGACATGCTGCCGGCCTTGGTGTTGCGCCGCTCCTTGAGCCGGGGAAAGTAGTCGAACATGTCCTCGATGCGCCAGCGGTGCGCGCCGGGCGCCGCGCGCTGCTCGCCCATGCGCAGGTTCTCGTCGACCGTGAGGTTGGCGAACACCTCGCGTTCTTCGGGTACGTAGCCGATGCCGGCGCGGCACACCGCGTACGGCCGTGCGCCGGCCAGCTCGCGCCCCGCCAGCACGACGCGGCCCGCCGAGGGCGGCACCAGCCCCATCACGGCCTTCATGGTGGTGGAGCGGCCGGAGCCGTTGCGCCCGAGCAGGCTGATCACCTCGTTGCGCGCCACCCGCAGGTCGACGCCGTGCAGCACATGGCTCTTGCCGTAGTGCACGTGCAGCCCGCTGACCTGCAGCAGCGCGTCGCCGGGTGGCGTGGCGCGGGTGGTTGCCGTTGCCGTCGTCATGGCGCCACCTCCTCGCCGAGGTACGCTTCCTTGACGGCCGCATTGCCACGGATCTCCTCGGGCGTGCCGGTGGCGATCACCTCGCCGTACACCAGCACGCTGATGCGGTCGCTCAGCGAGAACACCACGTCCATGTCGTGCTCCACGATCATCAGCGCGCGGCCCTGCGTCACCTCGCGGATCAGCTGCGCGGTGTAGTGGGTCTCCTCGGTGGACATGCCCGCCATCGGCTCGTCCAGCAGGATCACCTTCGGGTCGGAGGCCAGCGTCATCGCGATCTCGAGCGAGCGCTGCTCGGAGTACGCCATCTCGCCCGCGACGGTGGCGGCGCGCGACTGCAGCCGCACCAGCTCCAGCAGGCGCTCGGTCTGCTCGCGGATGCCGCGGTCGCGGTCGATGAATGTCCAGAAGTTGTACTGCAGCCCGTGCAGGCGCATCACCGCCAGGCGGATGTTCTCGAACACCGTGAGCTTCGGGAAGATGTTGGTGATCTGGAACGAGCGCGCCAGCCCGAGCCGGTTGATGGCCTGCGGCGTGCGCCCGGCGATCTGCTGTCCCTCGAAGCGGATCTCCCCGGCCGACGGCGCCAGGTGGCCCGAGATCAGGTGGAAGAGCGTGGACTTGCCCGCGCCGTTGGGCCCGATCAGCGCGTGCCGTTCGGCGCCGCGCAGCTCCAAGTCCACGCCGCGCATGATTTCCGTGGGGCCGAAGGACTTGCGCAAACCGCGGATGCTGAGGATCGCGTCGTTCATGCGGTGCCCTCCGGGTGTGCGGCCAGGCGGGTGGAGGGGTGAGCGTTCGCGCCTGCCGCCGAGGCGCTTTCAGCATCGGCCAGCGCGCGCAGCCGCTGCCGGGCGAGGTGCGCCAGCCACGCGCCCGACGCCAGCAGCGCCGCCGGCACAGCCCAGGTCGCGAACGCGGCGGGCAGCCACGCGCGGCCCAGAAACTGAAGCGGCGGCCAGGCGCCGGCGGGCTGCAGGCGGGCCATTGCGCGATAGTCCTGCGAGAACACGCGCTGCAGCATCTCGATGGCGAAGGTGCCGCCCAGGCTCAGCAGCACCGCCGCGCCGACCGACAGTGCCACCAGCGGCACGATCCGCGCGAGGCCGAAGCGCTGGCGCAGGCGCGCGGTGGTGCCCCCCAGCCCCGCGAGCCCCGAGGGCATGAACATCATCACCAGCACGAAAAAGATGCCCTGGTACAGCAGCCAGGACTGCGTGAGATCGGACACCGCATAGCCGAAGAAGGTCATCAGCGCCGCGCCCAGCGCGGGGCCGAGGAACACCTTGACGCCCCCGATGTAGGTGTTGAGCACCACGGCGGCCGACAGGGCCGGGTCGAACACGACGTAGTTCGCGGATTCGTTGGACACCACCTGCAGGCTGCCGGCGACGCCCGCGAACATGGCCGACAGCGCGAACACCAGCATGCCGAGGCCGTGCACGTTGTAGCCGAGGAAGCGCAGCCGGTGGCTGTTCTCGCGCAGCCCGAAGGTGAGGCGGCCCAGCGGCGTGCGCGTGTACAGGTACAGCAGCCCCATCGACACCAGGACCCAGGCCAGCGTGAGGTAGTACACCTGCAGGGTCGAGCCGAAGTCCAGGCCCCATGCGGGCATGCGCATGGTCGACACGCCCGCTTCGCCGCCGAACAGGCCCTTGAGGTGCGGCGCCAGCGAATGCACCAGTTCCGCGATGGCCAGCGTGATCATCGCGAAGTAGGTGCCGCTGCGCTGCGTGGCGAACCACCCCGCGACGGCGCCGAAGACCAGCCCGCACGCCGCGCCGGCCAGCGGCAGCAGCGGCGTGGGCAGCAGCCCCGCGCCGCCCACGGCGTTCATGGCGTGCACGGTGCCGAAGGCGCCGACGCCGAAGTAGGCCGCGTGGCCGAACGACAGCATGCCGGCCTGGCCGCACAGCAGGTTGTAGGCGCTGGCGAACAGCGCGGCGATGAGAATCTGGATCGCCGCATTGAGCAAACCCTGCGTCAGCAGGAAGGGCAGGGCGGCCAGCAGCGCGGCGCCGGTGGCCGCGAGCGCGAGTGCGCGCAGGGAGACGATGGCGGGTCTCATCGGCTCAGCCCTTCTCGCCCATGAGCCCGCCCGGGCGCACCAGCAGGATCAGCAGCATCAGCGCGAACGGGATGGTGGCCGACAGGCTCGACACCTTCAGCGTCAGCAGCCCGCCCACGCCGCGCGCCCAGTCGCCGGCGCCGAACAGCGCGAGCAGGTCCGCCAGGCTGCGGTCGATGCCCACGGCCAGCGAGGTGATGACGCCGATCAGCAGCGACGCCAGCATGGCCCCGCCGAGCGAGCCCAGCCCGCCGACGACGACCACCACGAACACCATCACCCCGAGCTCGAGCGCCATGTTGGGGTTGGTGGTGTAGAACGCGCCGGCCACCGCACCGGCCAGGCCCGCGAGCGCCGCGCCCACACCGAACACCCCCATGAACACCAGCGGCACGTTGTGCCCGAGCGCCTCCGCCATGCGCGGCTTGTAGATGGCCGAGCGCACCACGATGCCCACCCGCGTGCGCGTGAGCAGCAGGTAGATCGCGACGAACATGGCGATCGCGATGCCGCCCATCACCAGCCGGTAGGCCGGGTACTGCGCACCGCCGAGGGAGAAGGCCGGCACGTCGAGCGCGGCCGGGATGCGGTAGTCGACCGGGAAGTTGCCGAAGAACAGCTTGATCGACTCCGCGATGATGAAGGACAACCCGAAGGTCAGCAGCAGCTCATGGGCGTGGCCGTGGTGGTGCACCCGGCGCAGGAAGAAGCGCTCGACCACCACGCCGATCACGCCGACCAGCAGCGGCGAGGCGATCACCGCGGGCCAGAAGCCGATGACGCCCTGCAGCGAGTAGGCGAAATACGCCCCGAGCATGTAGAACGAGGCGTGCGCGAAGTTCAGCACGCCCATCATGCCGAAGATGAGCGTCAGTCCGGCGGACACCATGAACAGCAGCAGTCCGTAGACGATGCCGTTCATGAGCGAGACGATGAGCTGGTCCATGGGTTTTCTCCTGGTGGCAGCCGAGGCTGCGCCGGCGGGGGCGTCATGGCCCCGCCGGTGTGGTGGATGCAATTGGCGCGAACGGCCGTGCTCAGGCGGGGCGCTTCATCGCGCAGCTCGACTGCGCCGGCGTCGAGGCTTCCTCGGCCGAGAAGCGCTTGACCGGCTTGAAGCCCATGTCGGTGTCGTCCGCCTTGTAGCGCGCGTCCTTGGCCACCGTCGACACCACGATGGGCATCTGCACCTGGTGGTCGGCCGCGCGCATGCTCATCTCGCCCATGGGCGTTTTGATCTTCGCGGTCTCGATGGCCCTGGCCAGCGCGTTCACGTTCAGCACGCCGCCCTCGGGCCTGGTGCGCTTGAGCGCGTCGGCCACCATGGCCATGCCGAACACCGTCTGCGGCTCGATGAAGGCCGGCGCGTGCCCGGTCTTGGCCTTGTACTCGTTCACGAAGCGCTCGCCCTCGGCGCCGCCGGCCTCCGCGTTGAAGGTGTGCGCCACGAAGTGGCCCACCGCCAGGTCGCCCGCGTTGGCGAGGTTGCCGGGCTGGTCGAGGAACACGGTGCCGAAGCGCACCTTCAGCCCGGCGGACTTCGACGCCTTCATCAGCAGCAGCAGGTCGTTGGACCAGTTGCCGGTGAGCACCGAGTCGGCCTTCGATGCGCTGATCTTCGCCACGTAGGGCGCGAAATCCTGCACCTTGTTGACGTCGTGCAGCGTCTTCTCCACCACCTGGTAGCCGCCGGCGGCGGCGTTGTCGGAGATGGCACGCTCCATGTCCTGGCCCCACGAATAGTTCTGGTTGATCGCGTACACCCGCGTGCCCAGCGCGTTGGCCTGCTTCATCGCGCTGACCAGCGCCTTGGTGCGGATCTGCGCGTCGCCGCTGAAGCGGAAGTGGTGGAAGTTGCACTTCTCGCCCGTGAGTTCCAGCGCCTCGGCCCCCACGTTGATGTAGATGATCTCCTTGCCGGGGTTGCGCAGGTTGTGCTTGCGCACGTCCTCCGTGATCTGCCCGCCGATGGCCGAGGACGCGCCCTGCACGATCAGCTGCACGCCGTCGGCCGCGGCCGCCTTGAGCTTGTCGGCGGCGCCCGCGGGACCGCCCTGGTTGTCGTACTCCAGCAGCTGCACCGGCTCGCCGTTCCAGCCGCCGGCCGCGTTGATCTGGTCCACCGCGAAGCGCACGGCCGTGCGGTAGGCCTGCCCCGACGAGGCCTGCGGGCCCGACAGCGTCTCGAGCACGCCGATCTTCACGGGCGCGGCCGACGCGCCGAAGCACAGCAGGCCCAGCGTGCAGGCCAGGGCGGAGGGAAAGGTGGCGAGTGTGTGCATTGATGTCTCCATGCTTCTTGAAAAAAATAGGGTGCCCGTTGCGCGTGCGGCGCAGGGGGCTCAGAGGTATTCCATGTTCCCGTCGACGCTGATGGCCTGGCCGCTCAGGTTGCGCGCGGCGGGCGAGCTCAGGAACAGCGCCATGGCGGCGACGTCCTCCACGGTGACCATGCGGCGCAGCGAAATCTTGCGCAGGTACTCCGCGCGCATGGCCTCCACCGACACGCCGGCGGTGGCCGCGCGCGCACCGATCACGCCGTTCATGCGCTCCCCCTCGACGGTGCCCGGAAGGATCGCGTTGACCCGCACGCCCTGCGGGCCGAGCTCGATGGCCAGCGACTTCATGAGCCCGACGATGGCCCACTTGGTGGATGCGTAGGGCGTGCGGTAGGCGTAGCCGAGACGGCCGGCGACCGAGCTCATGGCGATGAGGTTCGGGCCCATGGTGGAGCGCCTGAGCAGCGGCACCGCGCGCTGGGCGAAGTAGAACTGGCTGTTCAGGTTGACCGAGACGGTGCGCTCCCAGTCGGCGCGCTTCAGGTCCTCGATCGCGCCGGTGGGGCCGGCGATGCCCACGTTGTTGACCAGCACGTCGAGGCCGCCGAGCGCGCCCTGCACGTCGTCGAAGACGCGCTCCACGTCCTCGGGAACCGAGGCGTCGGCCGTGCTGTAGGTGAGTTCGGGCGCTTCGCGCGCGAGGCGTTCGAGCGCGGAGCGGTCGATGTCGCACACATGCACGCGCGCGCCCGTCTCGCGGAATGCCAGGGCCACCGCCGCGCCGATGCCCGCCGCCCCCGCGCTGACCAGCACGCGCAGGCCGGGTGGCGGGCGCAGTGAATCGATGATGCTCATGTGTTCCTGTGGTGTGTGTCGCGGCCTTCCCGCTTGCTGCACGCAGTGTCCGCAACGGCGCTGCGCGGCACTATGTGCGCCGCGCACATCGATGCGGCTGCGCCGATGTGATCGCGTGGTAACGCGCGTCCTCACAGCCCGCAGGGGCAGGGCTGCAACCCATGGGCATGGCGGCAGCGTTCTGCTAGCCTTCGCGGCCCTATGTCCTTACTGTCTCCCGAACGAGCCCGCGCGCCGGGGTCGCCGGCCGATGCCAGCGTCCATGCCGACGAGATCGCCGCCGAGCTGCTGGGCCTGCTGCACCGCAACGCGCCGGCCGAGGAATTCGCGGCGCGGCTTGCCGGCGTCGAGGCGCTGCCCGATGCGGTGCAGCGCAAGCCGGGCCTGGTCGAGCTGGTGCGCATGGCCATGGCGCTGCGCAACCGGCTCGAGGTGCACGAGCAGCGCGAGCGCGGCATGCTCGCCGTGATCGAATCCGCGCAGGACCTGTCGAGCCGCCTCGACCTGAACGGGCTGCTCAAGGCGATCGTCGGGCGCGCGCGCCACCTCATGGGCTCGCACCTGTGCTGGCTGACCATCTACGACGCCGCCAGCGGCGAGTTCCAGGTGGTCGTGGCCGATGGCGCCATCTCCGAGCGCACGGGCAAGATGACCGCGGCCCGCAACCTGGGCGTCGCGGGCATCGTGATGTCCACCCGCCTGCCGTTCTTCACGCCCGACTACCTGCACGACAACCGCTTCGCGCACGACCCGGTGCTGGACGACACCTTCCGCGCCGAAGGCGTGGCTGCGCTCGTCGGCGCGCCGCTGATGTGCGACGACAACGTGATCGGGCTGCTGTTCGTGGCCGACCGCTACCACCGCACGCACACCGCCATCAATGTGTCGATCCTGTGCACGCTCGCCACCCATGCGGCCGTGGCCATCAACAACGCCAAGGCGTTCGCGGAGGCCGCGGCGGCGCTCGAACATGCCGACCTGGCCCGCGGCGAACTGGAGCGGCACGTGCGCGACGTGCAGGGCGCGGCCGAGGCGCACGAGCAGCTCACGTCGCTGCTGGCCAAGGGCGCTTCGCTCGGCGCGCTGTGCCAATCGGTCGCGCAGTTGCTCGACGGCAGCGTGCTGGTGCTCGACGAGGCGTGCGAGGTCATCGGCCGTGGACGCGCCCCCGGCTATGCGGGCACCGCCGCCGACGCCTACGCGCCCCATGACGCGCACAGCGCGGCACTGGCGCGGGCACTGCGCGAGAGCCGGCAGGCGGGGCGTTCCGTCGTGGCGTATTCCACGCAGGGCGAGCTGTGCCGCGTGATCGCGGTGCTCGGCGGCAGCGAGGTGCTGGGCGCCGTGCTGCTGTTCAGGCGCGAGGAGCTGCGCGATGTGAGCCTGCGCACCTTCGAGCGCAGCTCGAGCGTCATCGGCATCGTGCTGCTGTCGCAGGAACGCGTGGAGGCGGGCAAGAGCCGCGAGGTGTCGGCACTGCTGCGCACGCTGGTCTCGCCGCGCCAGGACGAGCCCGCATTGACGCGCGACCGCGCGGAGCGCTTCGGCCTGGACCTGTCGCAACCGCTCTCCCTGACGGTGGTGGAAATGGCGCAGCCCCGGCCCGGCTTCTGGTCGCGGCGCCTGCGCGCGGGCGCGCCCGCCTGGGACCACGTGACGGACGAGATCGACGGGGCGCTGGTCATCGCATGCGCCGCCACCAGGGCGCAGGACGCTGTGGAGGCGCTCTCTGCTTTCGCGCGCCGCGAGCTCGGCGACGCCTACCGCGGCGTGCTCTCGCGGCCGGTGCGCTCGGCGGCCGAGATGCCCGCCGTGTATGCGGCGCTGCGGCGCGCGCTGCCGGTGCTGGGCCGCCTGGGCATGCGCGGGTGCATCGTCGGGCAGAACGAGATGGCGCTGTACTCGGTGCTGTTCGAGACGCACGACGAAGGCAGCCTCCATGCCTTCCTGGACGCCACCATCGGCGCGCTGACGTCCCACGACCGCAAGCGCGGCTCGGAGCTCACGGCGACGCTGCTGGCCTACTTCGACTGCAACCAGAACGCCAAGACGACGGCCGTGCGCATGGGGATCCATGTGAACACGGTGCGCCAGCGTCTGGCCAGCGTCGAGGAGCTGCTGGGCCACTGGGGCAGCGCCAGCCGGGCGCTGGAGATCCACATGGCGCTGCGGCTGTGGAGCCTGGGCATGGCGCAGCCACGGCCGCAGGACGAGCCCGGCTGAGGCCGCAAGCGCGGTGGCGGGCTACGGCCTCGCGCCCGTTTTCTTCAGGGAACCGCTGACACGCCGGATGGCCTCGGCGAACGCCCCCAGGACCGGCGGCCTCTCCATCCCGTCGCGCCGGAAGAACAGGCCGAATGACGGCAGGACCATCTTCGGCAGGACCTTCAGCCGTTGAACGCCGCCGCGGGCGACCTCGTCCGCAGCGTGCTCCAGGCGCACCGCGCACAGCAGCGACGGGTCCTTGCGAAGCACGGTGCCGATCGTCACCGACGAGAGCGCCTCGATGACGGGCACGGGCGGCGTCGCGCCGCTGTTGAGAAAGGCGGTCATGAAGGCCTGCCGCACGAGGGTTTCCTTCGGCGGCAGCACCCAGGGGCCGGCCTGCAGGTCGGTCCAGCGCAGCCGGCGGCCGGCCACGCCCTCGTTCGCGCAGGAGGCGAGCACGCAGAGTTCGTCTTCCAGCAGCACCACGGGCTCGAGCATCGGAATCAGGTCGCTGGCGACGAGCTCGGGCGTGATGGCGCCGAAGACGCAGTCGAGCTCGCCGTCGAGCAGGCGGTGGATGAGTTCATGCACGCGGCCCTCGCGCAGCTGCACGGCGGCGCCGGGCATGCGCCGCCGCAGCTCGACGATGGCCGCCGGAACGGCCGCGGTCACCGAGGGTGCGCCCACGCGCAGCACCGCGGTAATCCCGCTTTGCATCGCGTCGACGTCCTCGGTCGCGCGGGCCAGCTCGTTGAGCACCGCGCGCGCCCTGAAGGCCGCGCTCGCGCCCAGCGCATTCGCATGAATGCCCTGGTGGCTGCGCTCGAACAGCCGCGCGCCGAAGCAGCCTTCGATCTCGCCGAGCATCTTGCTGATCGCGGGCTGGCTCAGGTGCAGCCGCGTGGCCGCGCCGCGCATGGTGCGGGCTTCGGAAAGCACGGCGAGAAGCTCCAGGTGGCGCAGGCGCAATGTGCGGATCAGGCGGTCGGTCTTGGTGTCCATGTCGCATCCGGTGGCATAGCTGTTCGTGATCACTCCCTCACGATTATCGAATTTTCAAGAATCGGGGAAGGCGATAACGTTGCCTCCGACGAATGCAACGACCCAAGAGACATCCGGGCCCGCCGTGCCCCTGAAGAACGTGCGCGTCATCGACATGGGGCAGTACATCGCCGGGCCCGGCGCGGCCATGGTGCTGGCCGAGCTGGGCGCGCAGGTGATCAAGATCGAACCGCTGGCGGGCGACCAGGCCCGGCACATCGGCCGCTACGGCGAGTCGATGATCCGCGCGTACAGCCGCGGCAAGCAGTCGATCGCGCTGGACCTCAAGAGCGAGGCCGGGCGCGACATCGCGTGGCGCCTGATCGGCGGCTGCGACATCGTGATCCAGAACCTGCGCCCCGGCGCCGTGGAGGCCCTGGGCCTCGGCCCGGCCGAGGTGCGCGCGCGGTTTCCGAAGGTCATCTACCTGTCGATCTCCGGCTTCGGCGACCAGGGCCCGTCGAGCGCGCGCCCCGGCTACGACATTGCGGCGCAGGCCGAGAGCGGGCTGATGTCGGTCACGGGCGAACCCGACCGCCTGCCGCAGAAGGTGGGCGTGCCGATCATCGACGCGGCCGCCGCGCACCTGGGCGCGCAGGCGGTGCTGGCCGCGCTCTATGGCCGCGCGCAGACCGGCGTGGGCGAGACGCTGCGCACCTCGCTGCTGGAGGTGGCGCTCCATCTGCAGGCCACCACCTGGTGCGACTACCTGGGCGGCGCCCCGGAGCCGACGCGCATCGGCGACGGCCAGCCCAACAACGCGCCGGCGGCGGAGGTCGTGCCCACGCGCGACGGGCACATCGTGCTGTCGGCCTACGCGGACGAGCATTGGGCGCGCTTTTGCCGCGTGGTGGGGCGCGCGTCGCTCGCGAGCGATCCGCGGTTTTGCACCAACGCCCTGCGCGTGCAGCACCGCGGCGAGCTTCGCGTGGTGCTGCGCGAATGCCTGTCTTCGTACACCAGCGAGGAATGCGTGGCGCTGCTGAGCCGCAACCAGATCGTCGTCGGCTTCGTTCGCAGCTACGCGCAGGTGCTGCAGAGCGCGGACGTGCAGGCGAGCGGACTGCTGGTCGATGCGCCAGGCGCCGACGGCCGGCGCTATCCCTCGCTGGCGCTGCCCTACCGGCTGGGCGATGCGCCGCGCGCCAATCCGCCGGCCGCGCCTGCGTGCGGGGCCGACACCGACCGGCTGCTGGCCGAGCTCGGCCTCTCGGCGGACGAGATCGCGGGCCTTCGCCGCGCCGGAGCTGTCGCATGACGAACGCCGCCATCCCCCGCGGCTGCGAAGACGTGGTGAAACAGACGCTGCCGCTGTTCGAGATGATGCGCATGCGCGCGGCGACCACCGCGCGACGCCATCCGGTCCTCGGTTTCGCGGCGCCGGATCCCGCATCGGCCATGCGCTGGGTCAACCAGTTCACGCACACCCATCGCCGGCTCGGCCCGCAGGACAGGGAGGTCGTCAGCCCGAACAACGACACGGTCTACAGCAACGCCTGGCTGGACCTCTGTGAAGGACCCGTCGTCATCGAGACGCCGGACATGGGCGAGCGCTACTGGACGCTGGGGCTGCTGGATGCGTGGACCAACCCGTTCGCCTACGTCGGGCGGCGCACGACCGGCAACCGGCCCCAGCGCACGCTGGTGCATGGCCCCGGCTGGCGCGGCGCGGTGCCGTCCGGCATCACGCAGACCGTGGCCGCCCCCGGCGACGACGTGTGGCTGATCGGGCGCCACCTCGTGGAGGACGACGGCGAGGACGCCGCCCGCGTGCGCGACGCGCAACGCGCGATGCGCCTCGTGCGACCGGACGGCAGCGATGCCGCCATGCGCGTGGACACATGGCTCGACGCACGCGACACCGGTGCGCCAGCGGCAGCGCCGTACCTGGCCATCGTGAGCGCTGCGCTGCGGCGCAATCCGGTGCCGGCCGGAGAAACCCTGGCATGGCCGCCCATGGAGGCCGAGCTCGCGACCGCGCTGCCCGCCGTGTACGAGCGGCTGCGCACCGGCAACCGGCCCCACGACCTGGGCGGCGGCTGGGCGATCCCGGTGATGGTGAAGACGCACTGGGGCGACGACCACCTCACGCGCGCGCGCATCGCCCGCAACTTCATCGGCGCGCTGGGCGTGGAGGAGGCGATGTATCCCACCGCCGAGGTGGACGCGCGCGGCGCGCCGCTGGACGGATCGCGGCGCTACGCGCTGCGCTTCGCACCGGGCAAGGGGCTCAAGGTGGGGGCCTTCTGGTCGCTCACGATGTACCGTCGCAGCGACTGCCTGTTCGTGGCGAATCCGATCGATCGGTATTCGATCGGCGACCGCACCCCGGGCCTGAGGCACGATCCCGACGGCGGCCTGGTCATCCGGCTGCAGGCCGACGACCCGGGACCCGGCGCCAACTGGCTTCCGGCTCCTGCGGGCGAGCCGTTCTACGTCGTGCTGCGGCTCTACCAGCCGCATGCCGACCACCTGGAATTGCGGTTCGACTATCCGCCCATCGAGCCGGTCTGACATCCCAAGAAAACCCACGGAGACAAGAACACATGACAACGACCCGCAGACAACTTCTCACCGCAGCCGCGGCGGGCCTGGCGATGCCCTGGTGCCTGCCGAGCCAGGCGCAGGCCTGGCCGGCAAGGCCGATCCGCATGGTCTCGCCCTACGGCGCGGGCGGCTCGAACGACATCCTCACGCGCGTGCTCGGCGACTTCCTCGGGCGCAGGCTGGGGCAGGCCATCGTGGTGGACAACAAGGCCGGCGCAGGCACGCGCATCGCGAACGACTTCGTGGCCAAGGCACCGGCCGACGGCTACACGCTGCTGCACGCGGCCGCCCCGATCGCCATTGGGGAGGCGCTCTACAAGGACCTGCCGTACGACGTGCACAAGAGCTTCGCTTCGATCGCCAGCACGGCGATCGCACCCCTGTTCCTGGTGGTCAATGCCGATGCGCCGTACAAGACGCTTGCGGAATTCATCAAGTATGCGAAGGCGCATGCCAAGGGCGTGAGCTTCGGCTCGCCCGGCGCCGGCTCGGCGCCGCACCTGACGGCCGAGCTGCTGCTGCGCGCCGCCGAGGCGAAAGGCGTCGTCGTGCAGTACCGCGGCGATGCGCCCGCCTACACCGATCTGCTCGCCGGGCGGCTCGACGCGACGCTGACAGCCATCTCGACCGCCGTGCCGCATATCCAGGCCGGGAAGCTGCGGGTCCTGGGCGTCGCCAACGAAGAGCGCACGCCGCTCTACCCGGATGCGCCGACCTTGCGCGAGCAGGGGCTGCCGTCCGTCGTGGGCTACGGCTGGTACGGCATGCTCGCGCCGGCCGGAACGCCGGCTGCCATCGTGGCGCGGCTCAATGCCGAGATCAACGCCGCGGTGGCCGACCCGGAGGTCCGCCGCAAGGCCGAGGCAGCGGGACTGCAATTGCGCGGCAGCACCAGCGCCGAGTTCAGCGCGTTCATCGCCAGCGAGACGCGCAAGTGGGCGCAGATCATCAAGTCGGCCAATATCACGGCGGAGTGATCGACCTTCCGCGAGATCCAGCGATACGTGGCGGGCAACTGTGAATGGATGTGTCTCGGCGCTCCGCTTCTAGGTCGGATGGTCATGTGCGCTGCCCCCCCATGCGCGTTTCAAGCAGCTTCAGCAGGGCTCGCAGGGCTGCGCTGTTGTGCCGGCGCTGCGTATACGCTGCGTACAGCCAGATGTCACGGGGCATGAATTCCTTGAGCACTGGGACCAGGCCGCCGCGTTCTGTGTGCGGCTGAGCCAGCAATGCCGGCACACACACCGCGCC
This sequence comes from Variovorax sp. efr-133-TYG-130, assembly GCF_030208835.1. NCBI lineage: Bacteria > Pseudomonadati > Pseudomonadota > Betaproteobacteria > Burkholderiales > Comamonadaceae > Variovorax > Variovorax sp. efr-133-TYG-130. The sequence continues at coordinate 52,694 of NZ_JARVTD010000038.1, forward strand.
GATGCCGGCGAGCGCCGCGGCGATGAGCGTGCTTGAGTCGTTGGCATCCATGCGTCCGTAGATCGGGAGGTTGTATGGTTCGCCATCAACTTCGAAGAGAATGTGCGGTGCGCCCGCCGATAGCGAGTAGGTGAGCACGTCGTGCCATCGCATGTCGTCGGGCGTCTGAGGAATGCCGCGCTTGGCCCAGTAGCCAGGCGTGGCGCAAAGCGTGAGTTCCACGCGTTGGAGGCGGCGCACGATCAGGTTCTCATCACCAATGCGCCCGAATCGAAGGGCAACGTCGACACCTTCCTCCACGAGATCGACCACACGATTGCCGATCTGCAGGTCGATATGGACATCTGGATAGAGCGTGAGGAACTCGCTCAGCAGGCTCGGAAAGTCGGTTTGCACGAGCCCATGAAGCCCCGCGACGCGCAGACGACCGCTTGGGCGCGAACCATGCGCCTGCAATTCGCTCTGCGTCGACTCGACCATCTCCATCAGCGGCGCGCTGCGAAGCTGGAGCAGCCTGCCAGCATCGGTCAATGTCACCGAGCGCGTCGAGCGGTTCAAGAGCCGCACGTTGAAGCGCGACTCAAGCGTCGCGACATGCTTGCTCGCGCTGGCCTTGGAGATTCCGAGCTTGCCCGCTGCGCGCGAGAAGCTGCCGACGTTGGCGACCTCCAGGAATGTCTTCAAGAGATTAAGCCCGTCCATTGACCAACCCGTCCCGCTCGGACGCACGCAGTGGATTTTCCGTCTGCCTCATGTTTCGCTTCAGCAACGCCAAGGCGTGGCTAGCGCACGCCACTCACGGGGGCATCGTCGGTTTCCCAGCCGCCGCCCAGCGCCATGAACACGGCGACCTGGTCCTCTGCCAACTGGGCTGCCGACATTGCCAGAGCGGCTTCGCTGGCTGCCAGGGTGCGCTCCGCATCCAATGATTCGAGCTGACTCGTCTTGCCGTTCACATAGAGTGTGCGGGCCTGCCGGGCGACGATGGCACTTTGTTCTTGCGCAGCCAGAAGCGCGTCATGACGTTCCAACTCGCGTGCGTAGGCATCCAGTGCCGTTTCGACCTCGCGCAGTGCCGTCAGTACAGTCCCGTCGAAGCGGGCAGCGGCAACCCGGGTGGCCGCCTGGGCCTGCGCGATGCGAGCGCGGGCAACGCCGGCGTTGGGTAGCGTCCAGTTGATCAACGGGCCCAGGCTGTAGCTGAGCGTTTCCCGGTTTCCAAATCTTGCCAGGAAGCCTGCTGAGCTGGCCGAGAGACCCAGCGACACTTTCGGGTAGAGGTCGGCTGTTGCGACGCCGATCTGGGCAGTGGCAATGGCCACGCTGCGCTCCGCTTGGCGCACATCGGGCCTCCGGCGCAGCAGCGCAGCGCCATCTCCTACCGGAAGCAGTCCTGCCACGCGCGGCGGTTGCTCGCATGCGGCCACCGCCGCAGGGAAGTCGCGAGGTGCCGCGCCGGTCAGCGTTGCCAGCCGGTACAACGCGCCTTGGCGCTGTGCCCGAAGCGGCGGCAGTGCAGCACGCAGTTGTTCCAATTGGCCTTGCGCACGTGCCATGTCGATTTCCCCCACCTTGCCCGCTTGTTGGAGCCGATCGGAGAGTCGCAGAGCCTCTTCCTGCAGATGAACCGACGCCTGCGTGGCGCGCAAGCGATAGCCGCTTGAACATGCTTGCGCATAGGCATGTGCCACGCCGCCGGCGACGCTCACACGTACAAGGTCCAACGCCGCCTGGGCGGCGCCAGAGCCGGCTTCGGCCGCTTCGATGGCGCGACGCAGTTGGCCGTACAGGTCCAACTGATACGACAAGGAAATGCCGGCGCTGTAGGTGCCGCGGCTGGGCGGTTCGCCGCCACGCTGCAGGAGGCTCAAGCCCGATACGTGCCCGAAGCCGGGACCCCCGCTGGCCGCGACCATCGGCTTCTCATTTCCGCGCGCCTCGGCCTCCAGCGCCCGGTAGCGTTCCAGGGTGGCCACGGCCTGCCGCAGGTCGGTGTTGTGTGCCAGCGCCTGTGTGACCAACGCGTCCAACTGCCGGTCGTCGTAGAGCCTCCACCAGCGTGGCGGCAGCGTCGTATCCGCCGCAGCGCCGCTCGCAGATCCGAAGGTGCCTGCGGAGGCGGATTGCGCCGAAGACAGGGGGGCGGGGGACACGTAGTCCGGCCCCACGGGCGGGAGGGCACAACCGGCGAGCAGTGCGCCTGCCGTGACGGCGGCAAGGAGTGGGGACATGGCGTTCATCCCCGGCTTTCTGAAGCCCGGGCCTTGGCATCCGTGGTCCGAACAGTCTCGAGTATTTCAACGGTGACCGTCTGGCCTGCCACCAAGCGGGTGCTCGCAGGCATCTGATCGAGCTTCACGCGCACCGGCACGCGCTGCGCAAGCCGCACCCAATTGAATGTGGGATTGACGCTGGGAAGCAGGTTGGTGCTGGTGCTGCGGTCACGGTCGGCGATCCCGGCAGCGATGCTCTCGACGGTGCCCTCGAGCGCCGCGTTGCCCATGGGCGTGACCCGCACGCGGTCGCCGCGATGGATCCGAGCCAACTTGTTTTCCTCGAAATAGCCTTCGACATAGATGGAACCCGTGTCGACCAACGCCATCACGGGGTGTCCGGCGCTTGCGTAGGCACCCTGGCGCAGGTCGAGGTTGGTGATCAGGCCGGCGGTGGGTGCACGCACCTGGGTGCGTTCCAGGTTCAACGTCGCCGTGTTCAATGCGACCTGCGCCTGTCGCAATGCCGCTTCGGCCGCTTGAAGCGCGCTTTTGGCCTGGTCCACCTTCAGGCGCGACTGCTCGCGAGCTTCCAGCGAGATCAAATCGCCCAGGCCGGAATTGCGCTGGCTCTCGCGCTGCGCCTGAGCGAGTGTGATGCGCTGGTTGCCGATCGCGACGCGTTGCGTCGCGACGGCGGCCTGGGCTTGTTCCCGCGCCAGCTCGAAGCGGGCCGTGTCCACCGAGAAAAGCAAGGCGCCAGCGGCAACGGACTGGTTGTCGTGCACGGCCACGTTCGTGACGATGCCAGACACGTCAGGCGTGACTTGCACGACATTGGCCCGCACGCGTCCGTTGCGTGTCCAGGGGGCGAGTTCATAGTGGTCCCATAAGCGCCACCCCACCCAGCCGGCTGCGGCCACCATCAGCGCGGTGACCAACAGACGAACGACGGGACGGGCAAGACGCGAAGTCCAGGCAGGCAAGGGAAGGGCGTCAGATTTCATGGGTTGAAGCGGTCCGGATTTCAAGACGAGGTGGCGGTTGCGCCAGTGAGAGAAGCCAAGGCGCACAGCACCAGGACGTACAGCGCGAGGTCAAACAGGGCCGGGTGCCAGATCCATCGGTAAGCACCGAAGAGGGCCAGCAGGCGCCGCGTTGCCCAGGAGCACGGCAGCGCGCCGCCTGCGACGACCAAGAGCCAGGGCAACTGCACGCCAAAAATGTTGACTTCGATCATGGTTGGAGCGTGGGGGGAGCGGTTGGAAAGAGGTTGCGTCGAAGGCCAACGAGTGCCGCAATGGCAGGCCGCTCGGTATCTGCAGTCAGCGCGCCTAGCAACAGCCGATCGACATGCGGCAGCAGCGGCGCATGACGCGGCGGTGCTCCCGCCACATGGGCGCGGAAGATGCGGGCCAATTCCCCGAAGAGGTGAGCGAGGGGTTCTCCAGGAAGGCTCCCGCGATGCCGCTGCAGTGCAGTGATGTCAGCCCCCATGCGCAGTTCGCGCAGCGCGCGGTGTGCCGCGACCTGGACCTCTTCAGGACCGTCGGGAGCGACGCGCGGCGCCAGCAGCGCAATCCTGTCGAGCATGCGTGAGCCAAAGGCGTGTCGGTTGGACGCGTGCTGCGGATGGGCGGCCAGATCGGCGAGGTCGTGCCATGCCGCACGGCGTATGCGCCTGGCTGTCCAGTCACGCCCCACGCTGCGCATGAGAGCGGTGACGCGGGCCGCGATCACCGCACCCGCGAACAGGGCCAGGTTGGAACTGATGAAGCTCACCCAATCGGCGGTGGCTGTGTCTTGAAGGGCGAGCGTTCCGGCGACACCGAAGAACATGCCAAGGGCCGACAGGGAACTGGCTGGTCGTGCCATGTAGCAGCCGATCACCAGAAACACAGGCGCGATGCACAAGACCAGCATGCCAAAGTCATGTGCCCAAGGCATGACAGCCAGGACACAAAAGGCCGACACGGGCAAGGACCACAACAGCGCCGTGATGAACTTGTGCATCGCAGGCACCGGATCGTCCATGGTGGCGAAGAAGCTGCAGAAGACGGCGGCGCTCATCGCCATGGCGGATCCCGAAGGCCAGCCCGTCGCGATCCACAGGACACACGATAGACAGGTGCCCGACACCGCAGTGATCGCCGAGCGCAGCGCGAGCCCTCTGTCCAGGTGGAGCGCCCCGCGAGCCAGGGCCGGGGTGCGCCGCAGGGGCACCGGGTTTCCGGCAATGCCGGCATCGATATCGTTGCGCAGCGTGGTGCAGGCATCCCAGTGCGCGACCAGATCCTCCAAGCGGGTTGCCAGATCGATCCGCAGCGCGAGGATCCACGGCGAAGCGGCCGGACCGTCCGCAATGGCGCGAAAGGCGGCGCATGCGTCGTCCACTCCCGCGCTCGTCGCGCGTGGGTCCAGCCAGCCCGAATGCTGCGCGAAGGTCGAGCCGATGTCATCCGGCACACCACCTGTGGCGGTGCACAGCGCTTGCAGGCAATCTTCAACCGCCGACAGCACCGGGGTGAGGGCGGTCACACGGTATCGCAGCGCGTCGATGGCGCCCCCGCTCCAGCGCAGTCCGGTGTCGAAGGGCACATGCGTGGAGAGCAGGCGCAGTTGCGTGATGTCCAGTGCCAGCCGCTGGCGGTCCGCCGGGATTCGAGGGTCCAGTCCTTTGGCGGGCGTCTCGCGCAGCAGGTTTGTGAGCCATTGCCGCGCATCGCCGAGTGCACGATCCATCACGCCAAGCAGGGACGGACCCAGGCCGTTGGGAAGCACGAGGCTGTGGACCCAACTGGCACACAGGATGCCCAACCCGATTTCAGTGACCCGTGCGACGGCTGTGTCGAACATCGCCGCGGGCGCTTCGACCAACGGGAAACCGATCAATGCGGCTGAGTAGCCGGCCAGCATGAAGACATAGGAACGCGCGCTTCGGTCCAGCAGCGAAAGATAAAGGCAAAGCCCCACCCACAGCGCCAAAGCCAGCGACAGGAGTTCCGGGGACCCGGACAGCGAGGGGACGAGCACCACGGTCGCTGCGCACCCTAGCAACGTGCCCAGGAAGCGGTAGAGAGCCTTGGAGCGCACATTGCTGGCCAGCGGGTGGGCTACGATGTAGGCGGTCATCATGGCCCAGAAGGGCCGAGGCAGCGCAAAGCGGCTCGACAGGTAGAGCGCAAGCATGGCTGCGGCAAAGCTCTTGAGAGAAAAGAGCAACTCCTGTCGGGAGAAACGAGGTCGCGCGATCATGCTGCGCCTCGATGAATCTCACGAGCACGCTTGCCTACCAAACAGTAGTGCGAGCCAATCAGCACCAGGCCGATGAGAAGAATGAGGAGTGCCTGAACCGAAACCACTTCATTCTTATTGCGAATCATTTTCATGCGACGATGCTACTGAGCGGCATACGAGTCGAGAATTGCAAACTTGGACGAATGACTTCTCTTTTCGGCCATCGCTGAGGGGGATTGAGACCGAGCACTGATTCCAAGGCTGAAACAAGCCCGGCGGCGGGCGCAACATCAAATTTCCCAAGATGCGAAGAGCGGAATTCGGCGAGCCAGGCCTGGACTACGAGCCATCAGTACCCGTGATGGCGCTGCGCGTCGATGTCGCGGCGCAGGAGCGGGAGATTCCCGTGCACGAGCACCGATCCGGCCAGCTTGTGATCGCACTGCGCGGTGCGGTCTCTTGCGAAGTGCCCGGCGCGCTGTGGATGGTCCCGCCCCAGGCGGGCGTGTGGATTCCGGGCGGTACGCTGCACAGCAACCGAGGAACGGCGAACGCGCTGATTTTTTTCCTCTTCGTCGAACCTGGCGCTGCCCCCTTGCCTGCGAGTTGCTGCACCTTTCACATCAGCCCGATGCTCAGCGAGATGATCCAGTACCTCGCAGCATTGCCGCCCCTCTACGAAGCAGGCGGGCCGACCGACCGATTGGCGCAGGTGCTGCTCGACCAACTTTGCACGATGCCCACGGAAGCAATGTTCCTGCCGATGCCCGAGGACGCAAGGCTCAGAGAGATATCAACGGCAATGATGCGCGATCCCTCCGATCGCAGGACCCTGACGAACTGGGCGCGTGAACTGGGCATGAGCGACCGTACGTTGAATCGACTGTGCACCTCGCTGACAGGCCTGAGTTTTGGCCGCTGGCGACGCCAGCTGCAGATGATCGTGGCGCTGCGCGAGCTGTCCGGTGGTGCGACCGTCCAGCAAGTCGCCTATGACCTGGGCTATGAGTCGCCCTCTGCCTTCAATACGATGTTCAAGAAGGCTTTTGGAAAGCCTCCTGCGACCTACATCAGCGACCGTTTCCGGGTCGGCGGATGACCCGTCCTTTCAGGTCACTACATGGCCGGGCGCCAGCGGCCAACCCATGCACACACTTACCTGTAGGCTCGGGCGTGGGTCACGCCACCGTCCACCACCAGGGTCGAGCCCATCACATAGTCGCCTGCACGCGACGCCAGGAAGATCGCCGCGCCGGCGATGTCCTCTGAAGTGCCAATGCGTCTGGCGGGTATGTGTTCGGACAGCTCGTCGCCGCGGTCGCGCGCGTTGCGGTTCATCTCGGATGGAAACGCGCCCGGCGCAATGGCGCTGACCGCGATGTTGTCCTGCGCCAGGCGCAGCGCCATGCGCCGCGTCAAGTGGATCAAGCCCGCCTTGCTGGCGACGTAGGAGTAATTTTCCTGAGGGTTGAGCCCGATGCCATCGGTGGAGGCGATGTTGATGATCTTCCCCACACGCTCCTTGGCCGCGGCGCGCAGCGGCCCGGACAGCGCCTTCGTCAAGAAGAAGGGCGTCTTAAGATTGAGATCGACCACCTTGTCCCAACCGGTTTCGGGAAAGGCATCGAAGTCTTCTCCCCAAGCGGCGCCGGCGTTGTTGACCAGGATGTCCAAAGTGGTTTCATGCTGCGCGTAGGCGGCGGCCAGCGCCTGGCAGCCGTTGACTGTCGACACGTCGTACGGCAGCGAGACGCAATGGCCGTTCTTCGAGAGTTCCGAAGCCGAGAGATCGCATGCCGCAGCCTTGCGCGCGCTGATGTAGACACGTGCACCTTGCGCCAGGAATCCCTCGGCGATCATGCGACCGATACCCCGTGAGCCACCGGTGACGAGAGCCGTGCGGCCTCGCAAAGAAAAAAGATCTTGCGTCATCATTGCTATGCCTTGGCAGTCCGCTGAGGTCAACCAACATCGAGGAGAGCACGCCTCACATAGGCGGTCCCATCAAACAGCCGCCGAGCGGTTCGAGTGAAGTGAACTTCTTGCACCGACCATTCGTCTTCGGCAGTGCGCGCGACGCTGGCAAAAATTCCGATCACACCACTCGGATGGCCAATGCGGATGCGCGTCGGGCCGGCATGACTGCCTCGCGCCTCCGCCGGAATCGTCCCTGCGATCTGTGCTGCCACGGAAAGGCAGACTGAGCCACCGCCCGGAAATGCCTTGTGCATCGCCCCACCATGGAGAACCATGCGCGCCACCAAGTCGATTTCCGACGACTTGACGATTCGATCTCCGCCGAGGGTGCGGTAGTCCTGAGCTTCGCTGATGAGGATCTGGTAGGGCGTGAGGGTTCCTGACGCCGGCAGGTTGCAACGATCGGCGGCCCATCGTCTGACTTCCTCGGCCATTTCGTAGATATCAGAACTGAGCTGGCCGGGAAGCTCCGTGCCGGTGACGCCCAGATCCGCAGCGCGGATGAATACACACGCCGTTCCCACGTCGACGATCGAAACGGGTATTTCGCGACCAAGTTTGGAGACGTAGACCGAATCGCGTGCCTGCCCGGTGGGAAGCAATCGGCCCGTCGTGGCACCGCTGGTACCCGAGTAATCCAACGCGACCTCGGCGCCCTTGGCGGGCACCCCATCCACTTCGGTGTCGCCTTCCACGCGCGGCTCGCCGTAGGCACATTGCACCACCATGCGCAGAATCTTGCCGGTATTGGTGTTGTGCACTCGCACGGTGGTGGCGGGCTCCTGCACGGGAATCAGCCGCTCCTGCAGCGCGTAGACCCCGGTGGCCGATGAAATGTTGCCGCAGACGATCTCGAAGCTCACGCTGGGCTGATCGATCCCGATCTGCACAAAGGTGTAGTCGATGTCTGCGTCGGGTCGTGACGGCGGCCCAATGATTGCGCATTTGCTCGTGAGGATGTCGGCGCCTCCAAGCCCGTCGATCTGGCGCACGTCCGGGCTGCCGAACAGAGCCAGAAGGAATCGCTGCAGTTCCTGCGGATCGGCGGGCACGTCACGCCGTGCGAGAAAAACAGCCTTGCTTGTGCCGCCGCGCATCAAGGTCACTGGAACGCTGATTTGTTCTTTCATTCATTCAGTATGCGCGTGCGCAGGGCGTGCGTCCTTGCAGTTCGGCTGCTCTGGCTTTAGCAGAACTACACGCTTCGCACGCTTTAGTAAGGCTAAAGAATGCGCAGCACAAATCCAATGACGGGGCGGCCCTGGGTCACCAAACTTCCGGTTGCCGTGGCCATCGCCACCGGAACAGGAGACACCTTTGAAGATCATCAAGCGCACGGATTCGCACTTCCGTGACACCCCCGGCGGCATGGTGCTTGTGGCCACACAGGCAGGCGGTCAGCCCCCCCAGTTTCCGCCGATCGAGTTCGTCCACCACGAACAGCCGATCGAGGAAATCGAGCTCGGCCCGACCGGGTCCCTCTACAGCTTCACGGTGGTCCATCCCGGCAAGGACAAGCCCGCCTACGCACTCGCAATGGTCGACTTCGAGTCGGGCGTTCGAGCCTTCGGTCGGCTCTTGTTCGATGGAAGCCCGCCCGCGATCGAAAGCAGGGTGCGCGTGGTGCCCTTCGCATTGCCGGACGGCACACCCGACTACGCCTTCCAGGAGCAATGAGATGAAGCAACCACTGATCACCGGCGTGGGCATCACCGACTTCGGCCGCTTCCCGGAGCTCACCGAAGAGGCCATGGTCCAGTCGGCCATTCTTGGCGCCCTGGAGGATGCCGGCACGCGGCTTTCCGAGGTACAGGCGTTCTACTGCGGCAACGCGCTCGGGGCCATGTTGCCGGGGCAGCGGGCACTGCGTGAACTGCATACACATGGGGGCGCCGTCTACAACGTGGACAACGCCTGCTCCAGCGGCGCGACCGCACTGAATCTCGCATTGCAGGCGCTCAAGGTCGGGCAGTACGACACCGTCCTGGTATTCGGGATGGACCATCTGAGCGGTCTCGGAGGCGGGCCATTGCAACTGAGCCAGCAAGACTGGAACAATCGACGGGGCATGATCATGCCCGCCTTGTACGCCATGCGCGCTCGGCGATACATGCACGAGCGCGGCCTCAAGCCCGAGACGCTTGCGGACATCTCCGTGAAGAACCGCAAGCACGGTGCTCTCAATCCCATCGCCAAGTTTGCAAAGCTGGCGACCCGCGAGGAGATTCTTGCATCCCGCCCGGTGGCCGAGCCGCTCACGCTGCTGCAGTGCTGTCCCGCCGTGGTCGATGGGGCAGCGGCCCTCGTGCTCAGCACCAAGCCCTCCCAGGGCGTTGCCAAGCCAGTTCAGGTCTTGGCGTCAGTGGTGCAGTCCGGCTTGTTCGAAACCACGCCCGTCGATATGACGGAGGCCGAGATCACGGCGCGTGCGGCCAGGCTGGCCTATGAGCAGGCCGGTGTGGGGCCGCAGGACCTCAGCCTGCTGGAAGTGCACGACGCCTTCACCATCTCCGAATTGCTCTACTACGAAGCGCTGGGGCTTTGCGATCGCGGCGACGCGGCAGAGTTGCTGCGCAGCGGTGCGACGACTCTGGGCGGACGGGTCCCTGTCAATCCGAGCGGCGGCCTTCTTGCCAAGGGGCATCCGCCCGGCGCGACCGGCGTCGCACAGATCGTGGAGGTCTGCGAGCAGTTGCAAGGCCGTGCGGGCGCCCGGCAAGTGCAGGGGGCGCGCATCGGGCTCACGCAGGTAACTGGCGGCGGCATCTGGGGGGTGGATCACGCCGCCTGCTCCATCCATATTCTTTCGCTCTGAACAGGTCGACATGAACCAGACAAACTCAATCACGCCTGCCTCTTTGCAGGGCCTCGTTGCCGTCGTGACCGGAGGGGCGAAGGGCATCGGCCTTGGCATCGCCCGCGAGCTTGCGCAGGGCGGCTGTCGCATCGCGCTGTGGGACTTCGACGACGAAGCCCTGCAAGCGGCCAAGAGCAGCCTTGCGAGCGAGGGTGCCGATGTGCAGACCTTCAAGGTCGACGTGAGCTCCGTGGAACAGGTGGAGTCGACCGTGGCCCAACTGCTCGCATCCCATCAGCGCATCGACATCCTTGTCAACAATGCCGGCATCGGTGGAGACAAGCTCGTTTCCAAGATGGACTTGGCCTTCTGGAGCCGCGTGATCGAGGTCAACCTCCACTCGCAATTCATCTGCTCGAAGGCCGTCCTGGCGCAGATGGCGGAGAACCGGTTCGGACGCATCATCAATATCGGCTCGCGTGCCTGGCTGGGCAATCGCGGCCAGGCGGCTTATTCCGCTTCCAAAGGCGCCGTGGTAAGCCTGACCCGCTCGCTGGCACTCGAATATGCGCGCAAGGGTGTCACCGTGAATGCCATTGCGCCGGGCATCGTCGAAACGCCGCTGTTCGAGACTCTCACCGAGGAAGTGCGGCAGAGTCTCCACAAGACCGTGCCGATGGAGCGCATCGGTCAGCCTGAAGACATCGCTCGCGCTGTCCGGTTTTTCGCGGAGCCCGGTTCCAGCTACGTCACCGGCCAGCTTCTCTATGTCTGCGGCGGCCGCAGCTTGAGCAGCCCGTCTGTTTGATCAAGATGGGTGCCTGAAAAATGCTCGCTAATTCTCTCGAGGGCCTGAGGGTCATCGACTTCACCCAGGTCATGGCGGGCCCGAGCTGCACCCAGTACCTGGCCGACCTGGGCGCCGACGTGGTGAAGGTCGAGGCACCCTCGGGCGATCTCTCGCGCGCACTCTCGCCCTGGGTCCATGGCGAAGGCGTGGCCTTTCTCGCGCTCAATCGGAACAAGCGCAGCATCGTTCTGGATCTCAAGCAGTCGGCGCACCGGCTGGTAGCGTCGCGTCTAGTCGCCGAAGCCGATGTCGTGGTCGAGAGCTTTCGCCCGGGTGTTATGACCCGGTTCGGGCTGGACTACGCCGAGGTATCTGCCGAGAACCCGCGGTTGATCTACTGTTCCGTCTCCGCGTACGGTCAGCAGGGGACCGCGAGGGACCTGCCCGGTGTGGACGGCGTGCTTCAAGCCGTGAGCGGCCTCATGAGCGTCACCGGCGCGCCTGGCGGGCAGCCGTGCAAGGTGCCGGTGCCCGTCGTCGATCTTGTCACGGGTTCGTTCGCGACCATCTCGATCCTGGCCGCGCTCGCGCTGCGCCAACGCACGGGGTCGGGCCAGCACGTGGAGGCAAGCATGTTTGCCAGTGCTATCGCACTGCAGCATGTGAGTTTCGCGTCCTATTTCGCCGACGGCCATGTGCCCGGCCCGCAGGGAAACGCAGCGCCTTACTCGACGCCCAACGAGGCCTTGCGTTGCGCCGACGGGTGGATCATGGTGGCGGCCTATCACCCCGCACGATGGCTGGCGCTGTGCACGGCCATCGGTGCACCTGAGCTCGCATCGGACCCTCGCTTCGCCGAGAACAAGAATCGGCTGCAGCACCGCGAGGCGCTGCTGCGCCTGCTCGAAGCACGCATGCTCGCGCACCCGCGTGCCTTCTGGCTCGAGCGGTTCGCGGCCGTGGACATCATCTGCGGGCCGATCAACGACTATGCCGAGGTCGCGCAGTCCGCACCCTTCGTCGAAGCGGCGCTCACCGAGAACCTGCTGCACCCGGTCGCAGGTGCGTTGACGCTGCCGCGTAGCGTCATCGGTGCAGTGGGTGAGCGGCCTAGAGCGCGACGGGCCGCTCCGACGCTTGGACAGCATACGCGCGAGGTGCTAGACGAGCTGGGCATGCCACCAGAAGACATCGAGGCGATCATCGCCGCTGACCCTCCTTTGAACTGAGACAAAACCATGCCCATCGTCAAGACAGTCCAGGATGGCGTGGCCATCATCACCCTGAACCGGCCCGAAGCCATGAATTCCATCGACCCGGAATCCAACGAGCAGCTGCTCGCGATCTGGGACCAGGTCTCGAGCGACGAAGAAGTCCGCGTAGTCGTCCTGACCGGTGCGGGCGAGCGTGCGTTTTGCACAGGTGCAGACCTCAAGAAAACGATGCCGCCTGCCGACAGCGCAGCCCGGCAGGTCTTTCGCGCCGGCACCCGACATTCCAATTTCGGCACGCTGCAGACCGACAAGCCTGTCATCGCCGCGATCAACGGCTATGCCCTCGGCGGTGGCCTGGAACTGGCGTTGCTTGCGGACATCCGCATCTGTTCCGACAACGCGCAGTTCGGCTTGCCGGAAGTGCGCGTCGGCAGCATCCCAGGCGCCGGGGGCACGCAACGCCTGATCCGCGCGGTAGGCCAGTCGGATGCGATGTGGATGCTGCTCACGGGCGAACGCATTGATGCCAACGAAGCGTTGCGGATCGGCCTGGTCAGCAAGGTGGTTCCCCTTGCCGCGCTGCAGGAAACGGCGATCAACCTGGCGCGAGCAATGGCAGCCAATGCGCCGTTGGCGATGACCGCCGCCAAGCGTCTGGCGATGACCGGACGGGAGCTGCCGCTTGCCGGTGGACTGGAACTGGAGCGACAGGCGTTTGGCGTGCTCAGGGACAGCGAGGACCGACTGGAAGGGCGCCGTGCGTTCGCCGACAAGCGTGCGCCGGTCTTCCGGGGTCGCTGACTTAACTCGCACAAAGGGCGCAGGCGTCGTGTGTTGCTGAGCGCTCGAGTCCCTCGAGTGGCCTCGTGCCGACGTCGCGACAACCGACGTGACCCTGCCGAATTTCCCTGGAGCAGCTCTTGAACAAACCAAGTACCGCCTGGCGCTACAGCCTCGCACTCATCGTTGCCGCGGCTTTCGGCGCGCCGTCTGCCATCGCGCAGTCGGCCAGCCAACCGCCCGCCAGGATTCTGGTGGGCTTCTCGCCTGGCGGGACACTCGATGTCGTCACACGGGCGCTTGCGGATCAGCTGCATGAGCCGCTCAACCGCACCGTCGTGGTGGAGAACAAGCCCGGCGCCGGCGGAAAGATCGCGATCGATGCGCTGCGTGCCGCCCCTGCCGACGGAAGCGTGGCCATGCTGTGCCCCGACTTCCTGCAATCGATCTATCAGTTCGTCTTCAAGAAGCTCAACTACGCCGCGAAACGGGATATCCTGCCGGCGTCGACGGTGGTCGAGTTTGCGATGGCGCTGGCTGTCCCGGCGTCCTCGCCCGTCAAGACCTTTGCCGAATATGCCCAATGGGTGCGCACTCATCCTGAGCATGCCAACTTCGGCCATGCCGCATCGGGAGGCCCGACCCATTTCTTGGGTTTGCAGATCGCCAAAGTCATCGGGACCCCCCTACAGGACGTGCCGTTTCAGGGCGCTGCGCCGATGATCGTGAACCTCGTAGGCGCCAATGTCGCAGCGGGAAGTTCAACTGTCGGGGACTTCGCACAGCACCACAACGCCGGCAAGCTTCGCGTGCTGGCGGTGACCTCTGCGCAACGCTCTGCGCTTCTACCTGATGTTCCTACGTTCGGCGAGCTGGGCCGAAAGGAGCTCACCTCAGTTGGCGTATTGGCCATATGCCTGCCTCTTCGAACGCCTGCCGCCGTTGTCTCCGAATGGAGCACTGCGATCCGAAAAGCCGTTGCAACCGAGCAGTTCGCCCGCAAGATCCGCACGCTCGGCTTTGTGGAGACGGGAAGCTCGCCGGCTGAGGCCCGAGCCAGGTTCAGCGAAATGCAGGCCTTCTGGGAACCCGTGGTCAAAGCATCGGGGTTCAAAGCAGACTAGCCCGTGGGCCGTGGCGGCTCGTGATCGCACACTGGCTGTGCAGCGACCCGACCGAGCGTTGCGGCGTCGGCGCCAAAGAGGAAGAGGCGCGCCCGTGCGCTCGTTGGCCGGGATCAGCCAGGGCCGTCGCTCGCGGCTGCGAGGAGCGGCACCAGGACATCGCTGATCGGCGTCGGGATGCCACGAGCGCGGCCGCGACGCGCGATGACATCGTTGCGCACATCCCATTCCAGCGGCCGGCCGGCCTCGCGATCCGTGAGGATGGAGGTGCCCATGTCTGCGGGAGATGCCTGGAACTTGTCGAGGATTTCCCGCGGCACCTCGTCACCGAGTTGCGCGCCTTCGGCGCGGGCCACGGCCAGGCATTCCCGGAGATAGGCGAGGGCCAGCTCGGCGATGTCGGAGCGGCCGAACATGCCGGAGCGCCGGTGCGTGAGCGCCATGAGTCCGGCCACCGCGTTCTGCAGCAGCTTGCGCCAAGCCAGCGCGTGGAAGCTCGCCGACACTTCGACGCGGCACCGGGTGTCTTGCAGCATCTCGGCCACCACGCGGGCGTCCGACGTGTCCGGCAGGCTGAGGCGCATCTCCCCACGCAGACGCACCGAGCCATCGGGTTGCGCCTGTGCAGGGAACCACACGACCGCGGGAACGATTTTCCCGTGCGAGGCCTGGCGGGCGACGCGCTCCACTTGCTCCACGCCGTTTTGCAGTACGCACACCACCGTGTCCTGGCCGCACAACGCGGCGAGCCATGCGCCGGCGGCCTCGATCTGTGTCGTCTTGACCGCGAGAAGCACGAGGTCGACGGTGTGCCCGATCTGTGCGGGATCTACCCGGACCGGGCCGGGGACCGTCACGAGGCGATCGCCATCTTCCAACGTCAGGCGCTCGCGGAGTGTGCGGCCGCATAGCAACGGCGTGCGACCGACTTCGTGCAGGGCCACCGCGACGGCGGTGCCGATGGCCCCCGGACCCACAACGGCGATGGATGAATCGCTCGGTGCACTCATAAGACAGGCTCCTTTGAATTGCGTGTTCGGTGCCGTGCTTAGCAGGCTTGCACGGTCCGCGGTTGCTATGTAACATATTACTTAAGATGAATGATAATGGTAATGGAGTTTCAAGAGAAGCGCGATTGGTGCAGTGGATCGGAAGCATCCAGGCGCGCAGTGGCGACCTGGCCGCAAGCGAGGCCAAGGTGGTCGAGCTGCTGCTTGCTGATCCCTTGTTTGTCGGGGCGAGCACGACCGCCCAGGTGGCCGCCCGCGCCGGGGTCTCGCCGCCAAGCGTGGTCCGTGCCGCGCGTGCGATCGGGTTCAGCGGGTTCACCGAACTCAAGATCGAAATCGCTCGTGCACGCGGCACCGCGCAATTCTTCGCGCCCCCTGAGGTACTCGCGGTCGGTGCGACAACGGCCGCGGTGCTCGAGGCCTCGATCCGCGCAGGTGCCGACGCGCTGACCGCGCTCGGCGGTGCCATTGAACTGGCCGCGCTCGACCAAGCGGTGAGCACCATCCAGCGCGCGCGCCAGGTGATCGCATTCGGCGCCGGCCCGTCTGCGACGGTCGCCGCCGATGCGGTGTTCCGTTTGCGCGCGGTCGGCGTGACGACCATCGGTATCCAGGATCACCTGTCGGCGATGATCGCCACGCGCCTCCTCGGCCCCGGTGACGCCGTCATCGCCGTCAGTTCGACCGGACGCACGTCGACGACGCTGGCCATCGCCGACGCGGCGTCTTCTGCCGGCGCCTCGCTGATCGCCGTCACCAACCAATATGGCACGCCCCTGGCGACTCTCGCGGACGTCGCGCTGGTTGTCGGCGGCGCACCGCTGCCGGCCCAGATGGCTGCGGCTGGAAGTCGGTTGGCGCAGCTCGTGGTGATCGACGCACTGGTCGCGGCCCTCGCGTTGCGCGACCCGCAGCGCGGCCGCCGTGCGGAAAGGGCGGGCATCGACCTGCCCGATATCGGCTGATGCCGCCCGGCACCGTCGCGATGGTCCTCGCGGCAGCGGTCGCCCACGCGGCATGGAACCTGGCATCGAAGTTCAAGCGCGGTGATGCCGTGTTGTTCGTCGGCGCCTATACCTGTGCTTCGGCGCTGCTGTGCGTGCCGATCAGCCTTGCCTTCGGCGCCGGCGAGCAGCAGATGCTGGACTGGCGACTGTGGGCGGGTGCCACTTTCTCCGCCGTGTTGCACACCGCCTACTCGCTCACCTTGCAAGCCGGGTACGACCGCGCCGAGCTGGGCGTGGTCTATCCGGTCGCGCGTGGCACCGGACCGGTACTGACGATGCTCTTCGCGATCCTGCTTCTGGGTGAACGGCTCAGCACCGACGCGATGTTCGGCGCGTCGCTCGTCGTGGCAGGCATTCTCGTGGTCACTGGCAACCCGCTCAGCCGCGCAGGCCGCCGCCCGGTCCAGGGCTTGATCTGGGGGGCTGCGACGGGGGCGACCATCGCTGCGTATACGCTGTGGGACGGCTACTCGGTCATCGAACTGAACCTGGCGCCTGTGAGCTACTACGCCGCCACGCTGCTGGTGCAAAGCCTGATCCTGGCGCCCAGCGTGTTGCACCGACGCCGTCGCGCTCGCGCGGCCCTCCGTGCCGACGCCTTGCCGATCCTCATCGTGGCGGTGTTCTCTCCGCTCGCGTACATCCTGGTTCTCACCGCCATGCTCAAGGCGCCGGTGGCGCTCGTCGCGCCGCTGCGCGAGTCGTCGATCGTCATCGGCTCGCTCGTCGCGTGCATATGGTTCCGCGAGGGGCATCTCGCGCGCCGTCTCGCCGGCGTCGCGGTCGTGATGGCCGGAATCGCGGTCATCAGTCTTTGACGCTGTCTTCGAGGGGGCGCCGCGCGCGGTGGCAAGGTTTCATGGGCGATGACAGGTCGTCCGCCGCGACTGTCAGCCTGCTGAAAAGTGTTGCCGACGCGCAGGGAGGGCAGTGCGGCGCGCTGCCTCGCATCGCTGTTATCGGACGGAACGGATCCAGTTTCTGAAAAGCCTCACGGGGGCCTCTGCCGCTTTCAGCGGATCGCAGACCAAGTAGTAACCAGACTCCGTCCTGGCGACGTGATCCACGGCAACGACGAGCCGCCCGCTGCGCAGGTCCTCGTCGACGTAGGCGCGCTGGGCGATAGCAATCCCCAATCCATCAGCCGCAGCCTGGTAGCACAGCGCAGCATTCGCCATTGTGATTCCATGCAGGCTTGGGGAATCCACAAGTCCAGCCGAACGGAACCATAGTGACCAGGCTTCCGGGCGCATCATCGAGTGCAGCAGGTTGGCTTGCAGCAGGTCTTGAGGCGTAGTCAAATGCCCGGCCAGATTAGGTGCGCAGACGGGAAGAAATTCGTCGTCGAAGAGGTGGTCCAACTCGACATCGGGCCACTCTCCCATGCCATGACGGATCGCGCAATCAGCGCCCTCGAGCCGGATATCGTCGGCCATCGCGATCGTCGAAATCTCGAGATCGATGTCGGGGTATTGCGCGTAGAAACCGCGCAGGCGAGGTACCAACCAACGGATGGCAAGGCTCGGCGTCACTTTCAGGCGCAGCCGCTTGTCCGTCTGGAGATCGCCCACGTCAGCGAGCGCATCGTTCAGGCGGTCGAACGCGTCCGAGACGCGGTGGGCCAGTCGTCTGCCTACCGCGGTGAGCTCGATCTCGCGGCCAGATTTCTGAAACAGCTGCGCGCCCAGCCCGACCTCCAGCTGCTTGACTTGCTGGCTGACCGCACCGGGCGTCACATGAAGCACCTGAGCGGCGCGCGTGATCCCCTTGGCGCGGCACACTGCATCGAACACGCGCAGCGGGCCTAGGAGCGCACGGAGACTGTGCATCGTGACCAAAGTGAAGGCGCAGCGAACTCAGCGCTCGCCCGGACCCGCCGCTGCGGCCGTGCCGCTCGCGTGCCTGGCGGCCGGACGGTCCGTGAGGCAGAGCATCGCGGCCGCGACCAGCAGCCCCGCTGCCAGACAGAGCCACGAGACATAGCTGCCGGAAATGTCAAAGAGCCGTCCCGCGAGAAATGGCCCGATGCCGGCGCCGATGGCCACCGTGGCATAGACGCCCCCGAAGAGGGTGCTGTAGAGGTTCAGTGGGAATTTTCGGCTCACCAGATAGGCTGCGAGATCGAACTCTGCGCCGACCGCGAAGCCTGTCATGAGCAACCCCGGAAGCACCAGCGCCGGTTGGCCGGTTGCCAGAAGCAGCATGCCGGTGGCAGACAGCATGAAGAGCGTCGCTGACAAGCGCGCGGCATCGAACACGTCCAGAAGAAAGCCGGTGACGATCCGACCGACGATGACCGCGACGCCAAGGATGCTGGCGAGACCGGCGGCACGGTTCGGGGAAAGCCCCAGGTCGGTGAGCATCGGAACGACGTGCACGATCGTGCCGAAGATGCCGACCGAGCACAACAGGAAGACCGCGGCAATGCGGAAGAAGTGCGGGTCGGCCAGCGCCTTCAGATTATGTCCGGCTGAGGCACGGCGGCCCTCGTCTGCAGGGGCCGCATCCGCGCTCCGCAGGAAGTAGGCGATCAACGGCAAGAGTACAAGGACGACCGCCGCAAGGCCCAGGTAGGTGGCGCGCCATCCGAAATGGGTGATGGCCGGCGTGACGATCAGGGGAATCAGGATAGCCCCGACGCCCGTTCCGGTGATGGCGATGCCCAGCGCCAGTCCGCGTTGCCGAGAGAACTTGCCTACGAGGATCTTCGTGAAGGACAAGGGCGAGGTCGCGCCACCGAGCAGTGTCAAGACCGTGACCAGCGCCAGAAAACTGGCCAACCCTTGTGTCCAAACGCCCAAAAGCAGGAACGAGGTGGATAGGCCCACAAGGGAGAGCAGGGTGACGCGTCGCGCGCCGTACCGGTCGATCACCTGTCCGATGAACGGCGCCGCGCATCCGAGCAGCACGCTGCTGATCAGCGAGCCCAGGGACGCGGTGCCTCGGGTCCACCCGAACTCGGCGGCGAGCGGCTTCAGAAACAGACCTGAACTGTAGAAGTACAGCGATGAGACGCCGCTGGCCAAGCCAAGGAAGCAACCCAGGACGTAGCGCCAATGCTGCCGCAGTTCTGAAGGTGAACGAGGAGAGGGCGTCATGTGCGGATCCTTATGACGAAGTGAATGTGAACGGTGGAATGGCGCGGTCGTTACGCACGCCGAGAAGAACGTGCAGCAGCCTTGGCCTACACCGCGATCGAACGGAGCCGGTCGATCGGTGGCTTCAGTGCTTGACCGCGCCGAGTCATCAAAGATGCGCATTGCTGCACGAGCGTGGACCTTCCTTTTGGAGCGAATCGCGTTAAGCCACCTGCGAGTTCGTCTTCAGCACTTCTGGATGCCGATGGTGCGGTTGAGCAATGCCTCTTCGCCACTCAGCACCGCCGCAGACCCGGCGTAGGCGGTCAGTCCGCGTTCCAACACGATCACGTTGTTGGAGAACTCGAGAACGACATCCACGTGCTGCTCCACGATGATGCAGCCCACGCCGAGCTGATCACTCATCCGGACGATGGCATCCATCAACTCCTCGCGCACCATCGGCGCCAGGCCTTCGAGCGGTTCGTCGAGCAATAAGATTCGCGGCTGCCCCACGAGTGCGCGTGCCACCGACAGCATTTGCTGCTCGCCGCCCGACAGCTGCGTGCCCCCGTTGCGTCGGCGCTCTTTGAGCCGAGGAAACAGTGCATAGATCGGTGGTAGGGCGACGCTTGCCGAGCGCCCCTGCAAGCCGGACAGCAGGTTCTCCTCGACTGTCAGCGAGGGGAAGATGTCGCGGCTCTGCGGAACGTAGCCGAGGCCGGCGCGCGAGCGTGCATAGGTGCTCGCGTTGCTGATGTCGGCGCCGCCGAAGTGGATGTGTCCCTTCATCAGGTCGGCCAGGCCCATGGCGGTCGCGAGCGTGGTGGTCTTGCCGGCGCCGTTGCGCCCGATCAGGCCGAGTCGCTCGCCTTCGCGCACGCTGAAGCTGAGATGCTCGAGCACCGGCAGGCCGCCATAGCCTGCGGTGACGTCGTCGAACCGGAGTTCAGTGGTGGGCTGGGGCATGACCGTCTCGTCCGAAATAGATTTGCTTGACTTGCTCGTTGGCAGCGACTTCCTGTGGCGTTCCTTCGACCATCACCGCACCGGCGACCAGCACGATGATGTGCGACGCGAACCGGAACACCAGGTCCATGTCGTGCTCGATCAGCAGTACCGACAGATCCTTTGGCAGGCGCGCAATGGCTTCCATGATGCGGCCGCCTTCGCCCTGCGGCACGCCTGCGCCCGGTTCATCGAGCAGCAGCACCTGGGGCCGCATCGCGAGTGCCAGGGCAATTTCCGCGAGCCGTTGTTCTCCCAGTGCCAGTTGTCCCACCACACGGTTCGCATACGGGTGCAGGCCCAGCATGCCGAGCGTCTCGTCCACATCCTGCTGTACGCGCGCGGAACGCGAAGGCGAGGGCCACCACTGCATGGAGGCCCGATGCCGCTGCAGCACCGCGACCTTGACGTTGTCCGCCACGGTCAGTTCCTTGAACAGGCGGCTGATCTGGAACGTGCGGACGATGCCATTGCGCACGCGAGCGTACTGCGGCAACTGGACGATCGAGCGCCCGTCCAACTGGATGTCGCCCGACTGCGGGCGCAGGGCGCCGCTCAGCAGGTTGACCAGCGTCGTCTTGCCGGCGCCGTTGGGGCCGATCAATGCCGTGCGCGCGCCGTGGGGAAGCGACAGCGAGACGTTCTGCGTGACCGCGAGGCCGCCAAAGGAGTGACTCAGGTTGTGCGTCTGGAGCCGGTGAGTCATCGTGCCACCCCGCTACGGCGAGGCTGCCGGGCGTACGCCACGGCGCGGTCGAACAGCCCGATCAGCCCCTCGGGCAACACGATGAGGACGACGATCAGCATCGACCCGATGATGAACAGCCAGTGGTAGGGGTTCAGGGTCGATGCGATGTGATGAATGGTCATGTAGGCGACGGTGCCGAGCACGGCGCCCGACAGGCGGCGTGTTCCGCCCAGAACGATCATGACGACGACGCCTGCCGACGTCGAGAAGTCAAGCATGAAGAGATTGGCGACCTTGCTGGTCTGTGCCGTCAATGCGCCCGCCAGCCCCGCCACAATGCCGCCGACGGTGTAGACCGCCAGCAGGTGCAGGTAGACGCGGCCCCCCAGCGCCTGAACCCGTCCAGGGTCCTGGCGGATGGCCTTGGCCGTCAGGCCGAAAGGCGACTCCACGAGGTTCCTCAGCAGGAAGTACACGAGCACGAGTGCACCCAGGGCATAGAAGTAGCCCGTGTAGCTCAGGAAGCTGAACTCCCAGATGCCGAACAGCGGCGCGATGTTGAAACCGGCAAGGCCGTCGTCGCCGCCTGTGAGCCACCTCGCCCAGTTGGCCAGTTCGAGCAGCAGTTGGGCGACCGCGATGGTCAGCATGACCAGCGTGAGTTTGGTCGACCGCAGCATCACTGCGCCGCTTAGCACCGCGATCACTCCGCCGCCGAGCCCGCCGAGCAGCAAGCCGGCGATCGGGTCTGCCGTCAGGTACAGCGCCGTCCAGCCCGCGACGTAGGCGCCACTGCCGTACAGCGCGGCCTGGCCCAGGGTCGCAATGCCGGCCTGCCCCAGTACGAGACTCAGAGACAGCGCGAAGATCGACATGGTCGCCATGTTGGTCAGCAAGCCGAGGTCATGCGGAAACAGCACGAAGGCCAGCAGCCCCACCAGCAGCAGCACGAGTTCTCCGCGCAGCTGCATCCATGGGCGGGCGCGAGACGGTGCGGGCACTGCCCGCGGCGCAGTGACCGTGTTCATGCGTGCCTCCCGAACAGCCCTTGCGGCCGAACCAATAGGACGATGATCATCGTGAGGAAAAACGCAGCCGATGCGAGCTGCGGGACCATGTATTTCATCGAAGTTTCCACAATGCCGAGCAGCAACGCTGCGAAGAATGAGCCGAAGAGATTTCCGTTGCCCCCGACGGCGACGACGGCCAGCAGGATCACCAGGTACTTGGACGCGTATGTCGACTCCATGGGCAGAAGTTCTGCACCAGCGATGCCGCCCAGTGCCGCAAGCGCTGCGCCCATCACGAAGGTGGCTGCGTAGATCTTCGTGGTGTCGATGCCGATCGCGCGTGCGATGGGCGCGTTGTCGACAGCGGCGCGCACCCGGATGCCGAAGGAAGATCTGTCCACCGTCAGCCAGAGCACGCAGACGACGACGAGCCCGCAGCCCACGACGATGAGCCGATGCCGCGGAATGGAGCGGAAGCCCAGATCGACCGTGCCGTTGAAAAGCTCGGGCAGCGCCACGGATGTCACGGTGGAGCCGAACATCAGGTTCACCGCAGCCGTCGCCAGGAACATCAGCCCGATCGTCACCAGCATCTGGTCGAGATCGTCACGTCCATAGAAGCGCCGCAGCAGGATGCGCTCGAACAGCAGCGCAACAAGCCCGACCAGGGCGATGGCCAGCAGGAATCCCAGCCAGGCCGGCACCCCCAGGCGTTGCGGAATGGTGGCTGCAAAGAAGCCGCCGAGCATCGCGAAGGCGCCATGCGCCAGGTTCACCACCCGCATGAGGCCCATCGTCATCGACAGGCCCACTGTGATCATGAAAAGGATCATCGCGTAGGCGATCCCGTCGATCAGAATGCTGCTCAGGAGCGAGAGAGACATGCTGCAGGCTCTGCGTTACTTGGACACGTTCTGGGTGCGGCCGTAATCGGGCTGCATCTCGAACGTGCGGAATTCGCGGTTCACGAAGCGCCCTGACGGGTCTTTCTCGACCACGCGCATGTAGACGTTTTGCACGAACTCGCGGGAAGTCGGGTCGATCTTCACCGGGCCTCGCGGACTCTCCCACGCGTACCCCTTGGCGCTGGCGAGCGCCTTGACCCCATCGCGCTGCCCATCGGTGGCCTGGACCATGCGATAGATCACGTGGAGGCCGTCGTAGGCGTTGGCGAGCTGAACGGTCGGAATAGCCTTAGGTGCAACCTCGCCGAATGCCTTGATGAGGGCGTTGTTCAGCGCCGAGTTGTGCGTGGCCGAATAGAACATGCCGGTCTCGATGCCGAGAAGCTCTGGGCCGATGGCCCGCAGCTGGTCCTCATCGGTCTCGGCGGTGCCGAGAAAGCGCACGCCGGCAGTTCTGAGGCCGGCCTCGTTGTAGGCCTTGACCATCGCATAGGTCGAAGGGCCACCCGGGGCGAAGACGTAGAGGGCATCGGGCTTGAGCGCCTTCACGCGCTGCATCAGCGGACCGAAATCGGTTGTCTTCAACGGCGCGCGGATGGCCTCGAGCAGCTTGCCGCCGCCGCCGATGAAGGCCGTAGTGAAGGATTTCTCGGCGTCCAGGCCAGGACCGAAGTCGCTAACCAGCGTGACGACATTGCGGACGCTTTTCTCGAGAGCGTACTTGGCCACGGGCACCGCCATCTGCGGCAGGGTGTATGAAGTGCGCAGCAGGAAGTCAGACTTGTCGAGCAGCGACGACGTGGATGCGTTGAAGATCACGACCGGTACTTTGGCCTCCTGCGCGAGCGCAGCCACGGCCAGGGTGTCGGGCGTGAAGTAAAGGCCAGCGATGTACTGCGCACCTTCCTTGACGATCAGTTCCTGTGCCAGCGCCTTGGCCTGCGCAGGGTTGATCTCGGGAAGGTCGCGGTAGACGACTTCGATCGTGTGCTTGCCCACGGTCGTGCCGTTGAGCTTCTGATAGGCCTTGGTCGCACCCTCCCAGGTTTGCCCCACGACCGAAAACGGCCCGGACATCGGCGCGATGACGCCCACCTTGATGACGTCGGCACGGGACTGAAAGGAGATCGTCGCGAGGGAAACCGCCAGGGCGGCAACAAATTTGATGGTCATTGTTCTATCCAGGTAGTGGGGCGTGGCCGGTGCAGTGAGCACCGGAGGGTCGAATGAGTTGGCGGAGCTCCGAACGGCGTATCAGACCGGCGCGATGTCTGCTGCCTTGCCGGTCGCTTCGAGGGCGACGTCGCGGGCCATCAAGGTCGCGTATTTCTGATTCATGTCGAACAGGTTGGCGTCGTGGGCCTGCAGCGAACGGTCGCCCACGCAGTCGGTCACGACGAGCGGGCGGAACCCGTGGCACATCGCGTCGACCACGCTGGCGCGCACGCAGCCGCTTGTCGTGCACCCGGCAATCAGTAGCGTGCGTACGCCGCGCAGGGACAACCAGGCGGCCAGCGAAGTCCCAAAGAAGGCCGAGGGGCTGGTCTTGCGCAGCACCAGTTCCCCGGCCTCCGGCTGCAGTTGAGGCACGATCTGGCTTTCCGGCGCATCCTCACGCAAGGCAAGGATGGGGGGCACCTTGAGCGCGAAGATGTTGGCGTCGGCACCATCGTCCTGGTACACCACCCGCGTGTGCACGATCGGCCATTGGCGCTGTCGCGCTTTGTCGAGAAGCCCGCGTGTGCTTTCGATCGCGTCGGCGATGTTGCCGCCACCGAAGGCGAGCGGATCGGCGAAACCATTGACGAAGTCGATGATTAGCAGGCCGTAGGGCGCCAGCGGCGCGACGGCATTGCCGAATCCTTGCTTCTGGTAGATAGCCTGATCGAAGCTCATTGGAAGGCCTCGTCGATCACCTTGCCGTCGCGGACCACGACGGTGCCGTCCAGCGCCACCGTGCAATTGCGCAGCGGAATGTCGAGGTGGCAAGGCGTGGTGCGGGAGCCACCAGCCTCGTTGTTCGGGCCCAGGGAAAACAGGAAGTTACCTTCGAACGCGCGCGCATCTTGACCAGTTGTCGCCTCGCGGTCCATCAGCGACAACGTGTGCCAGTAGCAACGGGGCTGCATTCCCCAGCCGATGTGCGCGATAGCGTAGGCTTCGGGATCCTTGTAGGCCTCCATAAACTCGCGCAGCATGGCGGCATCGACATCACCTTCAATGCTGCGCACGAAACCGTCGCGCAAGTTCAATGTGATCTTGTCCGAGACGTAGTTCCTCTGTGGCAGTAGGATGTCGCCGCGATCGATCACGATGGTTCCGTCGCTGCCGCCTTCGTTGGCGAAAGTGAAGAGGAAGCCGCTCGGCCAGTGGTCCCAGCGCCCGGGTTCCTCGCAGAAACCGTACTCCGTGATGACGGGAAATTCGCCGAGCTGGAACGTCACATCCGTTCCAGCCGCCGACGTCACGTGCATCTTTTTAGCCTTTTTGAGAAGCTTCGATGCATCCAAGACGCGCTTGCGATCGTCCTCAGTAGGAATCGCTCGCACCAGTACCTCGGGCGGCTCCGCGACCAAAAGAATCTTTGTTCCGGACTCTAGAATTTCCAGTTGCTCTGGAGAGAACAGGAGAACCATCAAGTCAAGGACGAGATCGCTATTTTTCATTGCAGCGAGTGCGACTGGATTGTTCGTGAGCGGTGTTTCACCCAGATAGTTCATCCGGTCGCGGCTGGTTGCTTTCTCCGCGTTGATGGGTTGCAGCTCGATCCGGGTCACGATCGCGCCCGCGGCCTGCGCGGCGATCGTCGCCGTCTGGAGTGTCTGCGGGTGTGTGTGGGGGCCGCACAGAATGGAGACGGTCTGGCCGCGCTCCACTTTGCTGAGCTTCAGGACTTCGTCCCACGCCCTGATCATCTGATAGTCGCTGACTGCCATCTTTTTTCCTTTCGAGTGAGTGTCAGAACTGAAGCAGCGCCAGGTCTTCCGGGCTGCCCAGCTTGAAGAGCCGGCGCGCATTGCCATGGCACACCTGTGCCCGCGTCTTGTCGTCCAGCGGGGCGGCTTCGATGAAGTCGCAGGCCTCGGCGGTCGACTCGTAGGGGTAGTCCACCGAGAAGAGCACGGCCTGTGCCCCGAGCTCGCCAATGGCGCCCAGCAACGCCGGTGCGGAGCACACGCCCGACGTGGTGATCAGGATGTTGCTGCCGATGTACTCGCTGGGCTTGCGCGCCAGCGTGATGCCCGATGGATACGCGGCGAAGCGGCTGTCGATGCGCCAGCGCTGGTACGGCAGGGCCTCGCCCATGTGGCCCAACACCAGGGTCAAGCGCGGGAAGCGGTCGAACACCCCGCCGAACAGCAGGCGCAACGCATGGCCCGCTGTCTCGACGCCCCATCCCCAGGCTGCGCCCTGGAGCACCGGCATGCCTTCGAGCAGAGCCGGTGCTTGGCTGAACGCGTTGGGATGCAAGTAGATGGGTACGCCTAGCGCCTCTGCGCGCTCCCAGAACACATCGAATGCGGCACCTTCGTAATATCGGCCGAGGGTGTGGCCGTTGATCATCGCGCCCTTGAAACCGTGTTCGACCACGGTGCGCTCCAGCTCCTTGGCCGCGGCGGCCGGATCCTGCATGGCCACGTGGGCGAAGGCACCGAAGCGCTGCGGATGGCGCGAGACACGCTCGACGAGGAACTCGTTGTTCTCGCGCGCCCGGCGGATGGCGGTGTCGCGATCCACCTCGGCCTGTACGCCGGGCATGGTCTGCGATAGCACGACGTACTCGATGTTGCCTGCGTCCATTTCCGAGAGGCGCTGGTCGTCGAAGTCGGTCAGCCGAGCGTCGAGCTTGGCGACGAATGCGGCGGGAAGCGCCCGCGTGTAGGGGGAGGAGTACGCGTCGAACCCTGGGGCCGAGAAGTGTTCTTCCAGTGCGATTTTGGGAGTTTGATTCATAGTCTTCCTGGGTGGCCTCAGACCGGGTACGCCAAGGCGGTGTCGAGAATTTCGGTGTCGTGGATCACTTCACGGCTGGCAAGCAGCAGCCGGTCGCCTTCGCGCACGAAGCGGTCGTGGTAGACCCCGGCCAGATGCACCGTCGATGGGCCCTCCACAAGGGTCTGCATGAGGATGAAGGGCGTCTGGGAACTGATCGTGTTTTCCGTCTCTTCCAGTACGCGGGCAATCCCCAGCACATGCAGCATGTGCCGCGGCGCGAACATCTGCGAGTGCGCGACGGCGAGGGCGCGGTCGATGATCATGTCCAGGCCTTCGCAGTAGATGAGTCCCACGGGCATGTTCAAGAGCGCGTTCTGGCGCGATGTCACGCGGTACGTCGCTTCCTGGCTGAAGAAGTCCGGCCAGCGTTCCACGTCGTTCGCATCCAGGACCGCGCAGTACTCGACGTGAAACGACTCGATCTCGGCGCGCAGTTCAGCCGCGCGTCGCGGCGAGATGGTGGTCTTGGCGTAGGCGAGGCGATCCTTCATGCTGCTTTCTCCGCGACACGGACATCCATCACGTCCCGGTAATACTGGTAGAGGGAGCGGATGCAGGACTCGGAGATGAGATTGCGTGTCGTGCCCTGGTGGCCGGCATCAAGCTTCACGACGTTGTTGTCCGTGGAAGAGTTGCGCAGGCCTTCCTGCACGAACTTCAAAGCCTCGTTGTCCTCGAGGCCCAGGAAGCCGGCCGGGCCCATGAGGTTGCCCTGGCGAAGGCGGTGCCGTGTCATCTCCGGCGTGTCGTCCTCGTACCCGAACATCGTCCACTGCATCACCATGCTGTTCGGGCCGTTCGGAATGATCTGGCGCACGCCCATCGTGTTCATCTGGCGCTGCACGATGAGGTTCGGCCACATGGTCATCATGTTGGCGGACCAGGGCGACTTGAACTCTCGCACGTAGTCGAGGAACCGTTCGTCGCGCAACCGAAGGTTGTCGCTGAAGGAGCGCATTTGCGCCTTGTCGTCGTCGGCGACCGTAGCGTAGATCTCGTCCGGCTTGGCCGACGCCATGAAGCCGTGCCGGCCATGCACCTTGTCCGCAAAGACGATCGACTTGATGCCGGGGACCAGCAGACCGAACACCACGAGAAACGAATGCAGCAGCGTCGCGTGGTACGGATCCTTGAGGTTCTCGTGGTACATCTTCCAGTTACACGGGAGCTCGTTGCGGCAGTAGCCGAGGATCTTTAGCTTCTTGCCCGAGAACGGAACGTCGAACTCCTCGACGATCTCCTTCGTCATGTACTCCTCCAGCGGAGGGGTCTTGTCGGAGTAGGTGGCAAACACCACGCCGTTGCGGGTGGCTACGCGCAGCTGGCGGGTGCCGTGGTCGGCGTTCTTGAAGTCCGCCGGCATGCCGCCCACCTTGTTGATGCCTCGCTTGAACGGGACCCCCTGCAGGTTGCCCTTGAGGTCGTATGACCACTGGTGGTAGGGGCAGACGAACTCCTTCGTGTTGCCCTGGCTGGCGCGACAGAACTCCGCGCCGCGATGGGCACAGCGGTTTTCGAAGACGGAGATCGTGTCGTCCTCCGCGCGCACGATCACGACGGCCGTGGCGCCCACGTAACCACGCTTGTAGTCGCCGGGGTTGGGAATCTCCGCTTCCAGGGCGACAAAGTTCCAGGTGTCCCCCCGAAAGATGCGCTCGATCTCCTGGTCATAGTTCGCCTGGCTGGTGTAGACCCAGTCCGGAATGTTGTTCATGGCGTCTGCGGGCCAGACGCATTGCTCCAAGGGCGGATTCTTCCGGGCATTCGTGATGCCGATGACCGCCTGCGATTGATACATGAAAGCTCCTTAGCTTTGAGAGAGGTGGTTTAAGTGGTGCTCGCGACGTCGGCTTGCATCTGCTTGGCCCATGTCCGAAGGTTGGTAGCGTCCAGTGCGAAGTCGTCCCACTGCACGCGCCGCCCGCGTTCGAAGAGCGGGCGAACGGCCCGCAGATCGGCGCCTGCGTTGATTGCGACGCCGTGCACCGGCACGCAGTCCCGATGGCCGATCCATAGCACTTTGTCGTTGGCCGGGCTACCACGGCGCACGTATTCCAGATCGCTGGCCGGCAGGCCCAGCATCTGGATGTTGTGTTTGCCCTGGTCAGTCCAGAACCACGGCACCGCGGGTGCGGGAAGAGGCAGGCCGAGCATGGCGGCAGCGGCAGTGCGCCCCTGCTCGTTCGCGTTCTGCCAGGATTCGAGGCGCGTCGGCGCCGCCTGTCCGGCACGGCGCTGGCTGGTGCAGTCGCCGCATGCGAACACGTGCGCGTTGCTCGTGCGGCAAGACGCGTCGACCAAAATGCCGCTGCCTGCTGCCGTCTTCAGCCCCGCATCGCGCGCCAGCGCGTCGTTCGGAGACAAGCCGATGGCGATGACCACCTCGTCCACTTCGAGATCACCGGTGCTGGTGCTCAAGCGCAACCGGCCTTGCGGCAATGAATGGACGCCACTGCAGGAAGCGCCGAGCAGGAGCCTGGCGCCCGCTGCGTGCAACTTCGCTTCGAGCCATTCAGACGCCTGCGGCGGCACGAAGCGATCTAGCAGTGATGGCGCGCGTTCGAGCACCGTCACCGAGGCGCCCGCGGACAGCGCCGAGTTTGCGACCTCGAGGCCGAGGAATCCACCGCCAAGAACCGCGACCTGCGGCTTTGCCTGGAGTGCGGTGCGCAGCCGATGCGCGTCGTCCAGCGTGCGGATGTAGTGCACGCCCGCGCGGCCGGCCGGCACGCACGCCAGCGTGGTGGCCTCACCGCCGGTGGCGATCAGGCAGGACTCGTACGCGAGTATCCGCCCGTCCGCAAGACGGACATGCTGCCGCTGGAGATCCAGTGCAACCGCTTCGCTGCCGCTCAGCAGTTCGACGTCGCTGCGTGTCCAGGCGTCGTCGGTGAGCACGTCGAGCCTGGGCGCCTCCGCAGCCACCAGGACGGCCTTCGACAACAGAGGGCGCTCATACGGCCTGTGGCGCTCCCGGCCCACCATCGTGATGCGCCCGCTATAGCCGTGCTCGCGCAGGGCGTGTGCCGCAACGGCCGCCGACTGGCCCGCACCGACGATGACGATGCCGCGCGATGTCATTTGCCAGCGGGCGACAGCACGTAGATGTGATCGCCCTCCCGCTTTACGGTGTGGGTGCGCAGATCCACGGTGGCCGGCGCGCACATCGCCTTGCCCGTGCGAATGTCGAAGCGGGCCTGGTGCAGCGGGCATTCGACACAACCGTCTTCCACGTAGCCCTCCGACAGCAGCGCGGTGGCATGAGTGCACATGCTGTCGGTGGCAAAGAATTCGTCGTCGATCCGGTACAGCGCAACCCCATAGCCAGCGACATCGACGGTCTTCGCTTCATCGTTGCTCAGCTCTTGCGCCGAGGCGACCTTGATCCAATCCATGGGCTTCTATCCTGTCGTTCAGAGAACTGAAATAAATACTCAGTGAACTGTCATATTAGGGCGGTCGAATTCTTTTTTCAAGTGCGGGTTTGTACTTGTTGGAGTTGCACCAGAGTGGATGGAGATGCCTGTATGACAAGGTCGGAAACAGTGCGTATAGGCGCTAAAGTGCACCGAATCGGGGAGATGGATGGATCAGGGTTTTCATCATCAACCACCGTCTTCACGCGCGTGACAAGCAGGCCTATACTTATGAACGTGTACTGTCACAAATACGCATGAAGTCCTGACCTCGGACGATGCCGCACATCCCGAGCGGCGCCCGGGAACAATCAGTCAAGCAGAAGGAAACGCATGAACCAGGCAGACATCCCGGCGAGAGTTCTTAAGCCCGAGGGCATCGGCGCCCGTGTGCCTCGCAAGGAAGACGCGCGCCACATGGTTGGCAAAGGCAATTTCGTGGGCGACTTCGTGCTGCCTGGTCTGCAGGAGGTCGCCTTCCTGCGCAGCCCGCTGGCGCACGCCACCATCACGGGTGTCGAGATTCCGCAGGAGCATGCGGGGAAGATCTTCGTGCGCGAGATGATGACGGACGCGGCGGACATCGGTTCGCCGTCTTCGCTGCCCACATACCAGTACTCGGCCTTGCCGCCGCTGGCTTCGGGCAAGGTCCGGCACGTGGGAGAGGCGATCGCCATGGCCGTTGCGCCAACGCGTGCAGTGGCAGAAGACCTGCTCGAAGAGGTTCAGGTTTCCTATGACGAGCTGCCCGTCTACCACGGCGCCGAGTCTTCTCTTGCGGCGACGGGAGACTTCCTTCATCCTGGGTGGAAAGACAATGTCTTTCTCACGCTGCGGGCCAATCGCGACTTCGATGAACTTGCCGCGAAGGCGGAGGTGAAAGTTAGTCGCACCGTCGAGCTGTCGCGCCAGTGCATCGTGCCGCTGGAGGGAAAGTCGGTGCTGGCCTACTGGGACTTCCAGGCCGATCAACTTGTGGTCGTCAGTGCGACGCAGGTTCCGCATTTGCTGCGCGTCGGCATCGCCCAGCACCTCTCGATGAACGAGGAGGCGGTGCGTGTGGTGTCCCCCGACGTGGGAGGCGCCTTTGGCTATAAAGGGCAGCTGTACCCCGAAGATCTGTGCATTGCCTGGCTGGCCAAGACGTACCGAACCCCATTTCGCTATCTTGAGGATCGGCGCGAGCATCTGATCGTCGGTGCCAACACGCGGCAGCATCACTACAAGCTCACTGCCTACGCGGACCGCACGGGCAAGCTCCTGGCGTTGGACGCTGTCATCACCATCGACGGCGGCGCCTATTCGTACTATCCGTTCTTCGTGGGCCTGGAGCCTGGTCAAGCGATCGGCAACCTGCCCGGTCCGTACACCTTCCGTGGCTACCGATGCGAGACCTTGTGTGTCGCGACCAATAAGCCGGGCTTCATGGCTTACCGCGGCGTGGCGCGCACCGGTGTCTGTTTTGCAATCGAACTTCTGATGGATGCCGTGGCGCGCGAAGTGGGCCGGGAACCGTGGGAGGTTCGCATGGACAACCTCGTGCCGGCCGATGCCATGCCCTACGTCAACGTGGCCAACAAGCACTTCGACAGCGGCGACTTTCCCGCGAGCCTTCGCCGCGCCGTCGAGATGGTCGGAGTGGCTGCCGTGCGTGAGCGTCAAACCCGGGGAGAGCCGGACGGACGCCGGATCGGGTTCGGCACGGCCACTTATACCGAGCAGTCCGCGCACGGCACGACGGTGTTCGCCAACTGGGGTCTTCCGGTGGTGCCCGGTTTTGATCAGGCGGTGGTGCGGATGACCGCGGACGGCGGGCTCGAAGTGCGCGTCGGCGTGCACTCGCATGGCCAGGGCATGGAGACCAGTTTCGCGCAGATCGCCAACGATGTGCTCGGCATTCCCGTTGCGCGTATCCGGGTCGTGCATGGCGACACCGCGCTCACGCCCTTCTCATCGGGCACCTACGCATCCCGGGCGACCGTCATGTCGGGAGGCGCCATCGCGACCGCGTGCAAGGAACTGCTGCCCCGCATCCAGTCGATCGCCGCCTATCTCATGGGCGTGGATCCGCAGACCGTCGCGTTGGTAGAAGGGTTCGCCGTGGCCGGAGAAAAGTCGATTCCGCTGTCCCAGGTGGGTGGCGCGTGGTACCTCACGCCGCAGGACCTGCCCGAGAACGTGCATCTTGGTGGCCTGGAGGTTTCGCGTGCGTACAAGCCCAAAGTCGACACCGGTACCTTTACGTATGCGACCCATGCCGTCGTCGTCGCGGTCGACACGCAGACAGGCGAGGTCGAGATCCTCGACTACGTCGTGGTCGAGGATTGCGGCACCATGGTCAATCCGATGATCGTAGAGGGCCAAACCATCGGCGGCATCGCGCAGGGCATCGGCACCGCGATGTACGAAGAGAGCCCGTACGACGACCAAGGCCAGCCGCTGGCTTCCACGCTGGCCGACTACATCCTGCCTGGCGCCACGGAAGTGCCTCGCATCCGCATCGAGCACTTCGAGACACCGTCGCCTCACACCGAATTCGGCGCGAAGGGCGTGGGGGAGGGAGGCGCCATCGCGCCGCCCGCGGTGATCTTCAACGCCGTGAACGACGCATTGCGAGGCACGGGCGCGGCCGAGGTGCTGATGACGCCTCTGACACCGCGGCGCCTGCTCAAGGCCCTCGAGAGCGCGAAGCCGCAACAGGAGCTCGTCAAATGAAGGCCGCGAAATTTGAGTACACGCGAGTGCTCGGCGTGGATGAGGCGATCGAGGTGCTGGCCAGGGGCGGCGGCATGGCAAAGGCGATGAGTGGGAGCCAGTCCTTCGGCCCAATGCTCAATTTGAGACTTGCGCGACCGGCGCAGGTGGTTGACATCGCCGGCATCGCAGCGTTGCGCGCAGTCAGTCGCAAGGGCGAGTGGATCGAGATCGGTGCGGCAGTCACACATGCCGAGATCGAAGATGGCGTGCACCCGCCGCTGGCGGCGCATCCCATGCGTCAGGTCGCGGCCGGTATCGCCTACCGGGCGATCCGCAGCCGCGGCACTGTCGGAGGTAGCCTGGCGCATGCAGATCCTGCCGCGGACTGGGTCGTCACGCTCGCCGCGCTCGGTGCACGCATCGTGCTCAGGTCGCCGCGCGGCGAACGCACGATCGAGGCGGATGGCGTGATGCTCGGAGCCTATACGACTGTGCTCGAGTCCGATGAGTTGATCGTGGCCGTCCACGTGCCGTGCGAGACGCCGGCCACGCGCTGGGGTTATCACAAGGTCTGCCGCAAGCCTGGCGAATTTGCCGAGGCCAGCGCCGCGGTGTATTTCGATGTTTCGCGCAACCGTGCGCGCGTGGTGCTGGGGGCGGCTGACGGGCCGCCGATCCTGTTGAACGAATTCGCGGCGGAAGTTGCAAGCAAGGGCGCGCAAGCCGCGAAGCGCGACAAGGTGGGCGCGGCCGTAGGCCGGGCGCTGCCTGATCGCGACGGCATCGACCGAAAGCTCTTCACGGCCTGCGTCGAGCGCGCCCTGGCGCAGTCGGGTGTTTTTTCCAACCACAAGCCAGCGGAGTAACAGACTTGATCCCCATCGCTATTCAGGTCAATGGCCGCGGCTTCAGCCGGCACGCGGAACCACGGACGCATCTTGGTGACTTCCTGCGCGACGAACTGCGCCTGACAGGTACCCATCTTGGCTGCGAGCATGGCGTTTGCGGCGCATGCACGGTGCTCGTCAACGGCCAGCCGACGCGCTCATGCATCACCTTCGCCGTGGCGTGCGAGGGCCAGGAAGTCACCACCATCGAAGGCTACGACGATGATGCGGTGATGCAGCGGCTGCGCCCGGCGTTCACGCGGCATCACGCGCTGCAGTGCGGCTTCTGCACACCCGGAATGCTTACCACGGCGCGCGACATCGTCCTGCGTCTGCCCCAGGCCGACGAAGCGCGCGTGCGCCTCGAACTCTCCGGCAACCTGTGCCGTTGCACCGGCTACCAGGGCATCGTGGACGCCATTCTCGATGTGCTGCAGCAGCAGCGCGACACCCCGGACGCACAAGTCGAAAAGCTGCGGCATGCACTGGGTGCCCCGCGAACTATTGCACCGCGCCCGGCCACGGCGCCGAGCCAGGCGCAGCCGCTCGCGGTTGCCGCCGCCAGGCAGGCCGCGGCGGAATCTGCGGCGTCCGCGGAGATGGCAGAGGTCGATCCCGCCGCGATGGCCAAGGCCAAGGCCAAGGGCAACGCCATCGAAGTGCATTTCGACGTGCCTTATCCGGAAGACCAGGTGTGGAAGTTCATGGGAGACCTGCCTGCGGTGGCCTCTTGCCTGCCCGGTGCGACCATCGACTCATACGAAGGAGAGCGTGTCAAGGGCACCATCGCGATCAAGTTCGGTCCGATGTCGGCGGCATTCGCAGGCGCTGCGCGGCTGGAGCGCGACGACGCCGCGAGGCGCGCGGTCCTGCGCGGTGCCGGCCAGGACAGCCTGAGCAAGTCACGCACCCAGGGCGACATCACCTATCGGCTGGAAGCCCTGACGGCCGACAGCACCCGTGTGCACGTAGACATGATCTATGCGCTGCAGGGTCCACTCGCGCAGTTCTCGCGCTCCGGACTCGTGAAGGACTTCGTGCGACGCATGGTCGCAGACTTCGGAAAGCAGATCACGCGAAGGCTGGGCGGCCAAACGGTTGTGACCGACGAGCCGCAACCCACGGTGTCTGTCGCCGGGATGATGTGGAGCGTGCTCTGGAACCGCTTCCGCGGCTGGTTCGGCAAGCCGCCGAGGGCGTCCGAATGAGTTCCTTTCTTCTTGGCTATCACGTCCGTGCGAACGGGGTGCGGCTGCATCTTCTGCGCTATGGAGGGCAGGGTCCTCGCCTGCTGCTGTTGCCCGGCATCACGAGTCCCGCCATCACCTGGGGCTTCGTCGCAGAGCGGTTGGCTCGCCATTTCGATGTTCATGTGCTTGATTTCCGGGGGCGAGGCCTGTCCTTCAGCGCGCCGGGCATGGTCGCGAGCCTCGATGCCATGGCGGCTGATGTGCTGGACCTGCTGAACGTGCTGCAGTGGTCGTCGGTGACGGTGCTGGGCCACTCGATGGGTGCCCGCGTGGCGATTCGAGCCGCTGCGCGCGATCCGGGACGGATGGCGAGGCTGCTGCTCGTCGATCCGCCGGTGTCCGGCCCGGGCCGGCGTCCTTATCCGGTTCCGCTGGCCTGGTATGTCGATTCCATCCAGATGGCGCTCAAGGGCATCACGGCCGAAGAGCTTCGCCCCTATGCACCCACGTGGACGGACGACCAATTGCGCCTCAGGGCCGAATGGCTCCATACCTGCGACCCGGATGCCATCGTCCAGGCGCACGCCGGCTTCCACGAGGACGACATCCACGCCGATCTCCCCCAATTAAAGACGCCCGGGCTTCTGATGGCGGCAGGCCGGGGAGGGGTGATGCTGCCGGAGGACCTTGCCGAGATCGGGTCTCTTGCGCCCGGGTTGTCGCAATGCACGGCGTCGAACGCCGGGCACATGATCCCGTGGGATGACGAAGAAGATTTCTATCGCTTGCTCGGCGATTACCTGAAGCTCGATCTGCGTTAGCGCAATCCGAAGCGTGTCTTGCTCCGTTTCACAGACAGGGGAGTCGATAAACTCGTCGGCTGACACCTTCAGCGATCTCGAGATGATGACAAAGCGTTCCCCCGCTCAAAAAAAGACGGTCGGCTCAGCCGATGTGGCAAAGCATCCGATCCTGGAGCCGTTCAATCCATTGCGCCAGGTCATGTGGCGCCGGCCGGGTTTCCTCATCCGCAGGCTGACGCAGATCGGACAGGCGATCTTCTTCGATCTCTGCAAGTCGGAAAGCATCACACCGCTTCAGGTCGGCATGCTGACGGCGCTTTCGATGAACCCCTGGCTGGATCAGAAAGCGATCGGTCGGGAACTGTCGCTCGACCGCACGACGACTGCAGAAGTGCTCAAACGTCTTGGTGACAAGGGCTTGGTTGAAACCCGCGTCAATCCGGACGATCGCCGGTCAAGACTCTCGGTGATCACGACGGATGGGCTCAACCTGATCAACGATCTGCAGGAAAGCATTCACCGCTCCCAGGAGTTGCTGATTGAACCGCTGTCGCCCGAAGATCGCGCCGAGTTCATGAGGCTTCTGGCACAGCTCGTCGATGCGCATGAAAAGAAGGAAAAGATGGAAAAAGAAATTGGAGCCGGCTGATCGGACGATCCGCACGCGACTTGTTTTCACCGAGTAATTTGGAACTGCTTTTAAAGGCAGCAATGAGATGAGCTATACCG
The DNA here is from genome assembly GCF_030208835.1 of Variovorax sp. efr-133-TYG-130. Lineage (NCBI taxonomy): Bacteria > Pseudomonadati > Pseudomonadota > Betaproteobacteria > Burkholderiales > Comamonadaceae > Variovorax > Variovorax sp. efr-133-TYG-130. The sequence goes on from NZ_JARVTD010000038.1 coordinate 89,249, forward strand.
CCCCCCTCAAGGACATGCTGTTCGACATCGAACACCTGGCCCGCATCGAAGAGATCGCCAAGCTGCCCGGCTTCGAGGACGCGGGCCTGGACACCGCACAGGCGGTGCTCGAGGAATGCGCGCGCTTAAATCAGGACGTGATCGCGCCGCTCAACGTGGCGGGCGACCGCAACCCGTCCTCGTTCAAGGACGGTGTGGTCACCACCACGCCCGGCTTCAAGGAGGCCTTCGCGCAGTACGCCGCCAGCGGCTGGCAGGGCCTGCAGCACCCCGCGGACTTCGGCGGGCAGGGCCTGCCCAAGACCATCGGCGCGGCCTGCGGCGAGATGCTCAACTCGGCCAACATGAGCTTCGCGCTGTGCCCGTTGCTCAGCGATGGCGCGATCGAAGCGCTGTTGACGGCGGGCTCGGACGAACTCAAGGCGCTGTACCTCGAGAAGCTGGTGAGCGGCCAGTGGACCGGCACGATGAACCTCACCGAGCCGCAGGCCGGCAGCGACCTGGCGCTGGTGCGCAGCCGTGCTGAGCCGCAGCCCGACGGCACCTACAAGGTCTTCGGCACCAAGATCTTCATCACCTACGGTGAGCACGACATGGCCGAGAACATCGTGCACCTGTTGCTGGCCCGCGTGAGCGGCGCGCCCGAGGGCGTGAAGGGCATCAGCCTGTTCGTGGTGCCCAAGTTCATGGTCGAGAAGGATGGCTCGCTGGGCGCTCGCAACGATGTGCACTGCGTGAGCATCGAGCACAAGATGGGCATCAAGGCCTCGCCCACGGCCGTGCTGCAGTACGGCGACCACGGCGGTGCGGTCGGCTACCTCGTGGGCCAGGAGAACCGCGGCCTCGAGTACATGTTCATCATGATGAACTCGGCCCGCTATGCGGTGGGCATGCAGGGCATCGCGATCGCCGAGCGCGCCTACCAGCATGCCGTCGCCTACGCCAAGGACCGCGTGCAGAGCCGCCCGGTCGACGGCTCGATCAACGGCAGCGCGGCGATCATCCACCACCCCGACGTCAAGCGCATGCTGATGACGATGCGCGCCTACACCGAAGGCTGTCGCGCGATGGCCTCGGTGGCCGCCGCGGCCTACGACGCCTCGCACCACCATCCCGATGCCGACGCGCGCAAGCAGAACCAGGCCTTCTACGAATTCATGGTGCCGCTGGTCAAGGGCTACAGCACCGAGATGAGCCTGGAAGTGACCTCGCTGGGCGTGCAGGTGCACGGCGGCATGGGCTTCATCGAGGAGACCGGCGCGGCGCAGTACTACCGCGACGCGAAGATCCTGACCATCTACGAAGGCACGACGGCGATCCAGGCCAACGACCTGGTCGGCCGCAAGACCGCGCGCGACGGCGGCCGCACGGCCAAGGCGATCGCCGCACAGATCGAGACGACCGAGGCCGAACTCGCGAAGCGCGACAGCGCCGACGCACATGCCGTGGCCAAGCGCCTGAGGGCCGCACGCGAAGCCTTCGTCGAGGTGGTTGAGTTCGTCGCGGGCCAGACCAAAGCGTCGCCCAACGCGGTGTTCGCAGGCAGCGTGCCCTACCTGATGCTGGCCGGCAGCCTGGTCGCCGGCTGGCAACTGGCCCGCTCGCTGCTCGTCGCCGAAGACCTGGCGAAGGCCGGGACCGACGTCGCTTTCATGCAGGCCAAGGTCGTGACCGCACGCTTTTACGCCGAGCACATCCTGAACAAGGCGCTGGGCCTGCGCGACAGCATCGTCGACGGCGCCGAGAGCGTGAGTGCACTGCCAACCGCTATGTACTGACGGGAACGATGTGTAGGGAAGCTCTTACTGTCAAGTATGAATTCCTGGTTCTTGGGGAATTCGGACCTACTTGCCTGTGAATCACGAAGTTCCATCACGAGGTGTTCGTTTCGCTGTCCTCATAGTCCAGCACTAGTCCGCACTGGTCTCGAATGATTGAGCTGCGCCACCTTCGCTACTTCATTGCAGTCGCTGAGGAACTCAACTTCCGCCGCGCTGCCGAGCGTATCCACATTGACCCGACACCGCTGTCGCGCACCATCCGCGATCTGGAAGACCAACTGGGCGTGCAGTTGTTCATGCGCATGCCGCGCAAGCTGCGCCTCACACCAGCCGGCGTACGTCTGCTCAAGGAGGCCCACAAACTCTTCATTCGGCTGGAGCGCACCCAGCGCATCGTTCGGTTGACCGATGCCCGCTACCGCGCGCCGCTGCGCATCGGCGTGGCCGACGGCATCGCCCAGCCCAAACTTGTTGGCGCCGACCGGAAACTGAGCCAGTTTGGGGGTGCGGCGGAAAACTTGGACTACCTGGAGATGTAATGGATGCCTCCCTGCC
>NZ_JARVTD010000042.1:0-78931 GCF_030208835.1 Variovorax sp. efr-133-TYG-130
GCTTGCCGTAGTGGTACTCGAGGGTTTCCTTCGAATACTCGGGTGCCAGTGCGTCCAGGGCGTAGGGCAGGGGTGGGAGCTTGTGTTCCATCGTGATTACCTTCGTGGTTGTTGAAAAAGAAAAAGCGGATTCACTCGTCGGCCGGCAACGCGCCCGGCTTGGGCACGACCCGGTAGGCACAGCGCCGCGCGCCCGCGAGCACATGCTCGACACGGCTCACGGTCACCTCGGGCCCCAGCACTTCGTCGAAGAGCTGCAGCTCGCTGCGGCAGAAGCCGCTGCAGGCCTGCGCCGCCGTGCAGATGGGGCAATGGTTCTCGATGAAGAGCCAGCCGTTGCCCTGGCCTTGCTCGTCTTCGGGCCGGAACTCGGCCATGTAGCCTTCGCGGCTGCGGATTTCCGCCAGCCGCGCAAGCCGCGTCTTCAGGCTGCGCGCGCCGCGCATGGCCTGCGTGTAGCTGGCGCGCATGGCGTCCTCGCGCGCCGTGATGAGCTGGTCCATGCCCTTCTCTCCGAACACGCTGATGACGGCGCTGATCATCTGCACCGTCATCTCGGCGTGCGTGTCGGGAAAGCGCTTGTGGCCTTCGCCGGTGAGCCGCCAGATCTGCGTGGGCCGGCCGCGGCCGATCGGGCGGCTCTCGGCGTCGACCAGGCCCTCAGCCTCCAGCTTGGCCATCTGCTGGCGCACCGCTTCCACGGTGACGTTCAGCACCTTGGCGATGTCGGGAATGCCGAGCGCGCCGCGGGTCTTGAGCGTCGAGAGGATGCGGTCTGCCGGCTGGTGCGGCATCCAGGTGGGCTTGGCGGCATCTGGGGCGGGCATGGCGGGTTCGGTCGTGGAGGAAAACGGGTCCATTGTCAGGTGGTTGGACCTCCCCTTGCCACCGCGGGTGCTTGCCAGCCGCCGCCCAGCGCCTTGTAGAGCGCGACGAGGCTGGTGTACGAGGCGGTTTCGGCCTCGGCCACGGCATCTTGCGCGCGCAGCAGGGTACGCTGGGCGTCGAGCACGCTCAGGTAGGGCGCGGCGCCTTCGCGGTAGCGCACCTCGATCAGTTCGGCGGCGCGGGCGCTGCGGGCCGAAGCCTCCACCAGCCGCTGCAGCCGCAGCTGGTTCTGGCCGTACCCGGCGAGGGCGTTCTCGACGTCCTCGATGGCGCGCAGCACGGTCTGCTCGTAGAGCGCGCGGTCGCCTTCGGCGCGGGCCTGGGCGCCGCGCACGCGGGCCTTCACCGAGCCCAGCCGAAGGGCGGGCCAACCCACGCCGGGCGTCACGCTGAAAGCCCGGCTCGACGAGCTTCCCAGGTCGGAACCGCGCAAGGCGATGAAACCGAGGAAGCCGCCGATGTCGAAGCGCGGATACAGCTCGGCCGTGACCGCGCCCACGTCCGCCGTGCTGGCCGCGAGGCCGCGCTCGGCGCGCAGCACGTCGGGCCGGCGGCGCAGCAGGTCGGCCAGGTCGCCGACGGGCAGGCGCCTGTCGAGTGCATGCAGCGGCCGGGGCTGCAGCATCGGTTCGAGCTCGGCGGGGCGCAGGCCGGCCAGCACCGCGACGCGGTAGGCGGCCTGGCGGCGCGTCGTCTCGAGCGCCGGCAGCTGGCTCTCGGTGCTCGCGAGGTTGGCCTGCGCGCTCGCCAGGTCGCCCTCGAGGCCGCGGCCGGTCCGCACCTGCGCATCGGTCACGCGCAGGCTCTGGCGCAGGCTGTCGAGCGTGCGGCGCGTCACGGCAATGTGCTGCTCCGCGCCGCGCATCTCGTAGTAGTTGCGCGCCAGTTCGGCCACGGCCACGATGCGCACCTGCTCCAGGTCTGCGGCGCTGGCTTCGGCGCGCGCGGTAGCGGCCTCGTCGAGCCGCTTCAGCCGGCCGAACAGGTCGATTTCCCACGAGGCGTCGAAGCCCGCGCGGCTGCTCTGCGCGAGCGAGCGCGCATCGGGCTGCAGGCCGTTGTTGCCCTGCGCGATGCTGCGCGTCTTGCTCGCGCCTGCGGTGACCACCGGCAGCCGGTCGAGCTCGGCTTCCGTCTGCGTAGCGCGGGCTTCGAGCAGCCGGGCCTGCGCGATGCGGATGTCGTGGTTGGCGGCCAGCGCGCGGTCGATCAGCGCATCGAGCTGCGGATCGTCGAGCTGGCGCCACCAGTCGCGCTGCACTGCGTCGCCGGCGAACAGCGAGCGCTCGGGCGCGGAGATGGCAACCGGCGCATCCGAAGGCGCGGTGTACTCAGGCCCGACCGCGCAGCCGGCCAGCACGAGCAGGCTCAACGCAAAGGGTGCTGTGCATGAAAAGAGTCGGTTCATCGTCATGCTCCTTCGGCCAGCGCATCGAGTTCGGCCGTGCGCCGCGAGCGGCCTGCCGCGCGGTGGTCGCGCGCCAGCAGCGTGTACATGGTGGGCAGCACGAACAGCGTGAACAGCGTGCCCACCAGCATGCCGACCACGATCACCAGGCCGATGCTGAAGCGGCTGTTGGCGCCCGCACCGCTCGCGAACAGCAGCGGCACCAGGCCCATCACCATCGCGGCCGTGGTCATCAGGATGGGGCGCAGCCGTATGCGCGCGGCCTCTTCGATCGATGCGCGCCGGTCGAGGCCCTTGTGCATCTGGATCTCGTTGGCAAACTCCACCATCAGGATGCCGTGCTTGCTGATGAGCCCGATCAGCGTCACCAGCCCGATCTGCGTGTAGATGTTGATGGTGCCGAAGCCCAGCGCCAGCGGCACCAGCGCGCCGCAAATCGACATCGGCACGCTGATCAGGATGATCAGCGGGTCGCGCAGGCTCTCGTACTGCGCGGCCAGCACCAGGTAGATCACCACGATGGCAAACACGAAGGCCATCACCAGGGCGGAGCCCTCCTGCGTGAACTGCCGCGCGTCCGACTGCCAGTCGTAGCTGAAGCCGGCCGGCAGCTTCTTCGCCTCTTCGCTCAGGAAGGCCACCGCGTCGCCCATAGTCACGCCCGGCGCCGGAATGGCCTGGAAGGTGGAGGCGTTGAGCTGGTTGAACTGCGTGAGCTTGTTGGGGCCCACGCTGGTCGACAGCTGCACCAGGTTGGCCAGCGGCACGGGCTGGCCGCTCGCGCTCTTCACGAAATAGCGCGAGAGCGCCTCGGCCGTCAGCCGCTGCTCGCGCGGCGACTGCGGAATCACGTCATACGAGCGGCCGTCCATGCCGAAGCGGTTGACGTAGTTCTCGCCCACCAGCACCGCCAGCGTGTCGCCGATAGATTTCATCGTCACGCCCATGCTGTTGGCCTTGGCGCGGTCCACGCGGATCTCGACCGTGGGACTGTTGAACTCCAGGTCGCTGTCGACCACGGCGAACTTGCCGCTGTCGCGCGCCGACTTCTTCAGCGCTTCCATGGCCTCGAAGACGGTGCGGTGGTCGCCCGCGCTGCGGATCACCATCTGCACCGGCAGCCCGCCGGTGGAGCCTGGCAGCGAGGGCAGCTGGAACGCGAAGACGCTGCTGCCTTCCACCTCGTTCATGCGGCCCTGCGTGTCGCCCTGGATCTGGTCGGCGTTGCGCTTGCGGTCTTTCCAGTCGGACAGCTGCACGCCGCCGATGCTGTTCGACACGCCGTCGGAGCCGTTGATGAGCCAGCGGCCGGTGTTCTCGGGCAGCGCCGCGAACACCTCGTCCCACTTCTTGCCGAACTTCTCGACGTAGTCGATGTTGGCGTGCTGCGGCGACTTGATGGCCGTGAGCACCATGGCCTGGTCTTCGCCAGGAGCCAGTTCGCGCTGCGCCGCGTTGTAGAGGAAAGGCAGGCTCGCCAGCACCAGCGCGGCGAACACACCGGTCACCCAGCGGTGGTGCAGCGACACGTCGAGCAGCCGGCCGTAGCCCGTTGCAAGCTTGTGGAAGAACGACTCCGCCGCGCGCGCCATGCGGCTGCCGGTGGCGTCCTGCGGCAGCAGGAACGAACTCATCACCGGCGACAGCGTGAGCGCGATCACACCCGACACCACCACCGCGCCCGCCAGCGTGAAGGCGAACTCCTTGAAGAGCGAGCCGGTGAGTCCGCCCATGAGCCCGATGGGCGCGTACACCGCCGCCAACGTGAGCGTCATCGCGATCACCGGGCCGGCCACTTCGCGCGCGCCGATCAGCGCGGCCTGCACGCGCGACTTGCCTTCCTCGATGTGGCGGTGCACGTTCTCGACCACCACGATGGCGTCGTCCACCACCAGCCCGATGGCCAGCACCATCGCCAGCAGGGTCAGCAGGTTGATGCTGAAGCCGAACAGCAGCATCAGCGCGGCGGCGCCCAGCATCGACAGCGGAATGGTCACCACCGGAATCAGCACCGCGCGCGCCGAGCCCAGGCACAGGAAGATCACGATCACCACGATGGCGATGGCTTCGAGCAGCGTCTTGCGCACCTCGTCGATGGAAGCCTCGATGAAGCGAGCCAGCTCGAAGGGCAGTTGCACTTCCACGCCGGGCGGCAGGTTCTGCCTGATGCCGGGCAGCAGCTCGCGGATGCGCTTCACGATCACCAGCGGGTTGCCGTTGGGTGCCGCCTGCAGGCCGAGGTAGATGGCGGGCACGCCGTCCATCGTGGCGCTGCTGTCGGCGCTTGCGGCGCCCAGCTCCACGGTGGCCACGTCGCCAAGGCGCACGACGGCGTCACCGTCGCGCTTGACCACCATGTCGCGGAACTCGGCCACGTTCACCAGGTCGGTGTTCACGCGGATGTTCGACACCACGTACAAGCCCTTCACCTGCCCGGGTGCGGCCTGCACGTTGTTCTGGCGCAGCGCGTCGGCCAGCTCGCCGGCCGAGATGCCGCGCGCGGCCATGCGGTTGGGGTCGAGCCACACGCGCATCGCCAGCGTCTGCCCGCCCGAGACCTCGACGCCCGACACGCCGGTGATGGACGCGAACTGCGGCTGCACCACGCGCGAGAGGTAGTCGGTGAGCGCCGGCATCGGCATCGTCTTGCTCGAGAAGCCGACGTAGGCCACCGCAGTGGCCTCGCCCGATGACTTCAGGATCACCGGGTCGAAGGCCTCGGCCGGCAGCCGGTACTTGACCTGGCTGACCTGCGCCATCGCCTGCGTGAGCGCCTGGTTGGCGTCGGCGTTGAGCTTCATGCGCACGCTGATCACGCTGCGGCCCAGCGTGGAGGACGACGACAGGTAGTCGACGTTCTCCATGGTCGCCACCGCCTGCGCGATCGGCTGCGTGACGAAGCCCTGCATCAGCTCCGGCGACGCGCCGGGGTACTGCGTGGTGATGGTGAGCGTGGTGCTCTCGGTCAGCGGGTATTGCCGCACCGGCAGGTCGCCCAGCGCACCCGCGCCAAGCAGCAGGATGAGCGTGCTCACCACCAGCGCCAGCACGGGCCGGCGCACGAAGAGATCGGTGAACTTCATGGCCTGGCTTCCTGTGCGAGGGCCAGCGTGTCCTTGGCCGTCGGCATCACGGCCGCGCCGGTGTACAGGCGCAGCTGGCCGGAGGTGACGACCTTGTCGCCGGGCGCGAGGCCCTTCTCGATCACGACCAGCCCATCCTGCCGTTCGCCGGCTTTCACGAACACCTGCTGCGCGGTGAAGCCATCGCCCTTTTCCGCGGGCCGCACCACGAAGACCGAGTCGCCGTGCGTGCTGTAGGTGATGGCCGTCTCGGGCACGGTGATGGCGTCGGTGCGTGCAGGCAGCGCGACCTTGCCATTGACGAACATGCCGGGCGTGAGCGCGCCGTCTGCGTTGTCGATGGTGGCCTGCAGGCGCACGGTGCGTGTGTCGCTGCCGATCTGCGGCTCGATGGTGCTGAGCCTGCCCTGGAACACCCGGCCCGGATACGCATCGACCGACAGCGCCACCTGCTGGTTGCGCTGGAGCATGGGCAGTGCGGTCTCCGGCAGCGTGAGGTTGGCGAACAGCGTGCGGCTGTCGGTGAGCGATACCAGCGCATTGCCGGCCCGTACGAACTGGCCGAGGTTGACGCGGCGGATGCCGAGCACGCCGTCGAACGGCGCCTTGATGCGCTTCTGCTCCAGCACGGCGTGGGCGCGCCGCAGGTCGCCGCTGGCCTGGTCGAAGGCGGCCTGCGCCTGTTCGAGCTGTTCCTGCGTGGCGGCCTGCTGCGGCAGCAGGCGGCGCGTGCGTTCCAGCAGCGCCTTCGCATTGGCGCGCTGGGCCGTCAGGCGCTCCAGGTCGCCTTGCTCGGGCGCGTCGTTGAGCTGCACCAGCAGCTGCCCTGCGCGCACCTGGCCGCCGGGCGTGAAGAGGATCTTCGCGACGCGGCCCTCCACCTCGGCCGGCACCTCGACCTGCCGGTTGGCCTCCAGCGTGCCGATGCCGCTGAGGAAGCGCGCCACCTCCGTCTTCCGCGCGGTGGCAACGGCCACCTTGGCCGGCGGCATGCCGGCTTCCTGCGCGTGTGCCGGCTCGAGCTTCGTGACGAGCCCGTAGCCGGCTCCCCCCAGTACCAATGTCGCCAGGCCAGCGCCCAGCCACGCCCTTGATTGCTTGTTCATTACGACGCCCATTATTAATCAAAGAAAGTGATTTGATTATTTGATGGCGCCGGCTGCCTGTCGAGGAAGGCGTGGCAATGGCCGTCATAGGCTGGGGCTATTCGAGCGAACACCTGAAGCCACGTCGGCACCGCGAGGCGACGGCCCGTTTTTTACGCTTTCTTTACGGCCGTACCTTCACTCTTTCCCCCGTTTTGACGCACGACTGCCGAGACTGAAGCCCATCTTTTCTCGTTTGCAGGAGTGATGCATGGACATCGTCTGGATGGGCGCCTTGCTGGCGCTTTGGGCCGTGGTGGGGGCCATGGTGGTGGGGCTGAACAGGCTCGACGCACCGAAGCCATCGAACAAGACCGACGGAGCGCCGTCATGATCAGCCTCGAAGTTCTCTATGGCTTCGGCGCGCTGATCGCCGTGGTGCTTTTCGCCTACCTCGTGTTCGCGCTGATCTGCGCGGAGGAATTCTGAAATGACTTCCTCCGCCTGGGGCCTGCTGGCCCTTTTCCTGGCCGCGCTGCTGGTGCTGGCCTGGCCCGTCGGCAAGTTCCTTGCCGCGCTGTGCGACGAGCGCGTGCCGCGCTGGATGCAGCGCGTCGAGGCGCCGCTGTACAAGCTCGCCGGCACGCAGCCCGGGCAGTCGATGCACTGGCTGCGCTACGCGCTCGCGCTGCTGGCCTTCAACGCCTTGGGCGCGATCTTTCTCTACGCCCTGCAGCGCCTGCAGGGCTGGCTGCCGCTGAACCCCGCGGGCATGACGGCCGTGTCGCCCGACTCGGCCTTCAACACCGCGGTGAGCTTCGTCTCCAACACCAACTGGCAGGGCTACGCCGGCGAGTCGACCATGAGCTATCTCACGCAGATGCTCGGCCTGACGGTGCAGAACTTCCTGTCCGCCGCCACCGGTATCGCGGTGGCCTTCGCGCTGGTGCGCGGCTTTGCCCGGCGCGGCGACGGCAAGGGCCTGGTCGGCAACTTCTGGGCCGACGTCACGCGCATCACGCTGTGGGTGCTGGTGCCGATCTCGTTCGTGCTCGCGATGATCTTCGCGGGCCAGGGCGTGATCCAGAACCTCGACGCCTACAAGGAAGTGAGCACCCTGGAGACCACCGCCTTCCAGCAGCCGAAGAACGGCGCCGACGGCCAGCCCCTGAAGGACGAGAAGGGCCAGCCGGTGATGGAAGACGCCACCACCAAGACGCAGACCCTGGCCATGGGCCCGGTGGCTTCGCAGGAAGCCATCAAGATGCTCGGCACCAACGGCGGCGGCTTCTTCAACGCCAACTCGGCGCATCCGTATGAAAACCCGACGGCGCTGGTGAACCTGCTGCAGATGATCGCGATCTTCCTGATCCCGGCCGCGCTGTGCTTCACCTTCGGCCGCGTGGTCGGCGACATGCGCCAGGGCTGGGCCGTGCTCGCGGCGATGACGATCATGTTTGTCATCGCGGTGATGGTCATCACGCCCGCCGAGCAGGCCGGCAACCCGCTGTTCGCCTCGCTGGGCGTGGACCAGGTGTCGAGCGCGCTGCAGGCCGGCGGCAACATGGAAGGCAAGGAAGTGCGCTTCGGCATCGATGCCTCGTCGCTGTTCGCCGCCATCACCACGGCCGCCTCGTGCGGTGCGGTCAACGGCATGCACGACTCGCTCACCCCGCTGGGCGGCATGGTGCCGATGGTGCTGATGCAGCTGGGCGAGGTGGTGTTCGGCGGCGTGGGCTCGGGCCTGTACGGCATGCTGATCTTCGCGATGCTCGCGGTGTTCATCGCCGGGCTGATGATCGGCCGCACGCCCGAGTACCTCGGCAAGAAGATCGAGGTGCGCGAGATGAAGCTGATCTCCATCGCCATCCTGGTCACGCCGGTGCTGGTGCTGGCGGGCACGGCGGTGGCGGTGATCGCGGGCGCCGGCAAGGCCGGCATCGCGAACCCGGGCGCGCACGGATTCTCCGAAATCCTGTACGCGCTGACCTCGGCCGCCAACAACAACGGCAGCGCCTTCGCGGGCCTGTCGGCCAACACGCCTTTCTACAACGGCCTGCTCGCGCTGGCGATGTGGCTCGGCCGCTTCGCGATGATCGTGCCGGTGCTGGCCGTGGCCGGCGCGCTGGCCGCCAAGAAGCGCCTGCCCGTCACCAGCGGCACGCTGCCCACGCACGGCCCGCTGTTCGTCTCCCTGCTGATCGGCACGGTGCTGCTGGTCGGCCTGCTCAACTATGTGCCGGCGCTGGCCCTGGGGCCGATCGTCGAACACCTCGTGCTCTGGAAATGAGAAGGAGCGCCACATGACTACTGCCAATACCAAGACATCTCTTTCGCTGTTCGACGCGGCGCTGGTCAAGCCCGCGCTGTGGGCCGCCTTCGCCAAGCTCGACCCGCGCACCCAGTGGCGCAACCCGGTGATGTTCATCGTGTACATCGGGAGCATCCTGACCACGGTGCTCTGGGTGCATGCGCTGAGCTTCCCGGGCGACACCGGCATGAAGCCCGCCTTCGTGCTGGCCGTGACCATCTGGCTGTGGTTCACCGTGCTGTTCGCCAACTTCGCCGAGGCCCTGGCCGAGGGCCGCAGCAAGGCGCAGGCCGCTTCGCTGCGCGGCCTGCGCAAGGACACCTGGGCCAAGAAGCTGCAGGAGCCGCATCACGGCGCCCAGTGGCTGCCTGAGCAGGCGCCCAACCTGCGCAAGGGCGACGTCGTGCTGGTCGAGACCGGCGACGTGATCCCGCTCGACGGCGAAGTGATCGAAGGCGTGGCCTCGGTCGACGAAAGCGCCATCACCGGCGAATCGGCGCCCGTGGTGCGCGAATCGGGCGGCGACTTCTCTGCCGTGACCGGCGGCACCCGCGTGCTGTCCGACTGGCTGGTGGTGCGCATCTCGGTGAATCCGGGCGAGTCTTTCCTCGACCGCATGATCGGCATGGTCGAGGCCGCCAAGCGCCAGAAGACGCCCAACGAGATCGCGCTGACCATCCTGCTGGTGGCGCTGACCATCGTGTTCCTGATGGTCACGGTCACGCTGCTGCCATTCTCGATCTTCAGCGTGGAAGCCGCCGGCGCCGGCACCGTGGTGTCGCTCACCGCGCTGGTCGCGCTGCTGGTGTGCCTCATTCCGACCACCATCGGCGGGCTGCTGTCGGCCGTGGGCGTGGCCGGCATGAGCCGCATGATGCAGGCCAACGTGATCGCCACCTCGGGCCGCGCGGTGGAAGCCGCCGGCGACGTCGACGTGCTGCTGCTCGACAAGACCGGCACCATCACGCACGGCAACCGCCAGGCCACGGCCTTCCTGCCCGCGCCCGGCATCACCAAGGCCCGGCTGGCGCGCGCCGCCATGTTCTCGTCGCTGGCCGACGAGACGCCCGAAGGCCGCAGCATCGTCGAGCTGGCCCGCCGCGACGGGCTGGACACCACCGCCGTGGAGGGCGCGCGCTTCGTGCCCTTCACCGCGCAGACCCGCATGAGCGGCGTCGACCTGCCGGCCGCGCCCAACAGCCTGGACACCGACGACATCCTGCTGCGCAAGGGCGCGGTCGAGGCGGTGCGCCGCCACGTGGAAGCGCTCGGCGGCAGCATGGCGCCCGAGGTGCTGCGCGCGGCCGAGGAAACCGCGCGCCGCGGCAGCACGCCGCTGGCCGTGGCCGAAGGCGACCGCGTGCTCGGCGTGGTCGAGCTCAAGGACATCGTCAAGACCGACATCAAGGAGCGCTTTGCCGAGTTGCGCCGCATGGGCATCAAGACGGTGATGATCACCGGCGACAACAAGCTCACGGCGGCGGCCATCGCGGCCGAAGCCGGCGTGGACGACTTCCTGGCCGAAGCCACGCCCGAGGACAAGCTGGCGCTCATCCGCCAGTACCAGTCCGAAGGCCGCCTGGTGGCCATGACCGGCGACGGCACCAACGACGCTCCCGCGCTCGCGCAGGCCGACGTGGCCGTGGCCATGGGCAGCGGCACGCAGGCGGCCAAGGAGGCCGGCAACATGGTCGACCTGGACTCCAACCCGACCAAGCTGCTGGAAGTGGTGGAGACCGGCAAGGCGCTGCTCATGACGCGCGGCTCGCTCACCACCTTCTCAATTGCCAACGACGTGGCGAAGTACTTCGCCATCATTCCGGCGATCTTCGTGTCGACCTATCCGCAACTGGGCGCGCTGAACGTGATGCGCCTGGCTAGCCCGTCCTCGGCCATCCTGAGCGCGGTGATCTTCAACGCGCTGGTCATCGTGTTCCTGATTCCGCTGGCACTGAAGGGCGTGCGCTACCGGCCCGTGGGCGCCGCGTCGCTGCTGCGCCGCAACCTGGCCATCTACGGCCTGGGCGGCCTGCTGGTGCCCTTCATCGGCATCAAGCTGATCGACTGGCTTCTTGTCGTCGTCCATCTCGTCTGAGGAGTTTTCCATCATGAACAACAACAGCGGCAACATCGCCCGCCCCGCGCTCGTGCTCTTCGTGCTGCTGAGCGCGCTCACCGGCCTGATCTATCCGATGGCCGTGACCGGCGCCGCCAAGGCGGTGTTCCCCGCGCAGGCGGCCGGCAGCCTGGTCGTGCTCGACGGCACCACGGTGGGCTCGAAGCTCATCGGCCAGAACTTCAGCGATCCGAAGCACTTCTGGGGCCGCCCGTCGGCCACCGCGCCGCAGCCCTACAACGGCGTGGCCTCCGGCGGCTCGAACCAGGGCCCGCTCAACCCCGCGCTGACCGACGCCGTGAAGGCGCGCGTCGAAGCGCTGCGCGCGGCCGACCCGGGCAACACCGCGCCGGTGCCGGTCGACCTGGTCACCGCATCGGCCAGCGGCCTCGACCCCGACATCAGCCCGGCCGCCGCGCGCTACCAGGCTGCGCGCGTGGCGCGCGTGCGCGGCATTCCGGTGGACCGCGTCAACACGCTGATCGCCGACAACACCGAGGGCCCCAAGTGGGGCTTCCTGGGCGAGCCGCGCGTCAACGTGCTCGCGCTGAACATCGCGCTCGACGCTTTTGCAGGTTCCTTCAGTCCTTCGACGCCCCGTTGAGGAGAAACAAGCCATGGCCTATGCCGCCTACCGAGAACACCCCGGCGTGCCGCGAACGCACGCACTCATGAGCAAGCCGAACAGCAGGCAGGGCGCAAAAGGCCCGTACTACGTGCTCGACGTCACCGTCTGCTGCGCCGACGCCCTGCGCGTGCGCCGCAGCATGGCCGGCTGCCCCGACGCGGGCGTGGTGCGCTGCGAGCCGCTGCTGCACGCCTGCAGCACGCAGGAAAGCGATGCGCCCTGCGTGCGCCTGATGATCCGCCTGCCCATCGGCAGCTACGCGGACGTGCTGCACCGCCTGATCGAGTGCGTGCCTTCGGGCGAGATCGGCCGGCTCGTGAGCTGGCGCGATCACCTCGCGCGCTGCGGCCTCGGCCATGGTCACTGACCTGTTGCTGGCACTGCTGGCCATGGCGGCGCTGTTCGTGCCGCTGGGCTTTGCCTGGTGGGTGCTCTCGCGCACCGCGCGGCGGCACGCGGACCGCCGCAAGGACCCTCCGATGCGATAACCTGCGCGCCACCCATGCTCGACGACCGCCCCGACCCCGACGCCCTGCTCGCGCAACTGCGCAGCGACGAGGCGCGCGCGCAGCGCGGCAAGCTGCGCATCTACTTCGGCGCCAGCGCGGGCGTCGGCAAGACCTGGGCCATGCTGAGCGCCGCGCAGCGCGAGCGCGCCGCCGGCCGCGACGTGCTCATCGGCGTGGTCGAGACCCACGGCCGCAGCGAGACCGCCGCGCTGCTCACGGGGCTCGACGCGCTGCCGCTGCGCGAGCTGGCCCACCGGGGCCGCACCCTCGCCGAATTCGACCTCGACGCCGCGCTGGCCCGCAAGCCCGCCGTGCTGCTGGTCGACGAGCTGGCCCACACCAACGCGCCCGGCTCGCGCCACGCCAAGCGCTGGCAGGACGTGCAGGAGCTGCTGGCCGCCGGCATCGAGGTGTGGTCGGCGCTCAACGTGCAGCACCTGGAGAGCCTGAACGGCACCGTCGGCGCCATCACCGGCGTGCGGGTGCACGAGACCGTGCCCGACACCGTGCTCGACGAGGCCGACGAGGTGGTGCTGGTCGACGTCACGCCCGACGAGCTCACGGCGCGGCTCGCGGCCGGCAAGGTCTACCTGCCGCAGCAGGCCGAGCGCGCGGCGCAGAACTTCTTCCGCAAGGGCAACCTCATTGCGCTGCGCGAGATTGCGCTGCGGCGCACCGCCGAGCACGTGGAAGACGACGTGCGCGGCTGGCGCGTGGAGCAGTCGGGGCCGGGCGCCGGCGGCAACGGAAAAGGGCGCGGCCTGCAGGCCTGGAACACCTCGGGCGCGATCCTCGCCTGCGTCGGTCCGCACGAAGGCGCTGCGCAGACGGTGCGCACCGCCGCGCGGCTCGCGGGCCAGCTCAATGTGCGGTGGCATGCGGTGTATGTCGAGACGCCCCGCCTGCAAAGGCTGGCGGCCGCCGAGCGCGACCGCATCCTCGCCGTGCTCAAGCTGGCCGAGGAACTGGGCGCCGCCACGGCGGTGCTCACCGGCTCCGACGTGGCGGAGCAGCTCGCCGAACAGGCGCGGCGCCTGAACTGCGCAACGCTGGTGCTCGGGCGCCCGGAGCCGGCCGCGGGCTGGCGGCGCTGGTGGCCGGCGGCCGCGTCGCCGACGCTGTCGCGCGCGCTGGCGCAACGCGCGCCCACGCTCGACATCATGGAAGTCGCGCCGGCCGACAGCTCGCGCCGCCTGTCGCGCGCGCCGCTGGAAGGTGCGCGCATCGACAGCGACGACCACGAGAAGGCACCCACCTACTGGCCGGCCTACGCCTGGGCCACCGCCACCAGCATTGCGCTGACGCTGGTGTGCACGCCGCTGGCCCGCGTGCTGGAGCTGTCGAACATCGTCATGCTGTTCCTGCTGGGCGTGGTGGGCGTGGCAATGCGCTTCGGGCGCGGGCCTTCGGCGCTGGCGGCGCTGCTCAACGTTGCGGCCTTCGACTATTTCTTCGTGCCGCCGCGCATGTCGTTCGCGGTCAGCGACGTGCAGTACGTGCTGACCTTCGCCATCATGCTGGGCGTCGGCCTGCTGGTGGGGCAGCTCACGGCCGGGCTGCGCTTCGCGGCCGGCGTGTCGACCAGCCGCGAGCGGCGCGCGCGTTCGCTGTTCGAGCTGACGCGGGAGCTCTCCGCCGCGCTCGAAAGCTCGCAGGTGGTCACGCTCGGCACGGCCGCCGTGCAGGGGCATTTCGGCGGCCATGCGCTGGTGCTGGTGACCGACGCTGCCGACCAGCTCGTGATGCCGGACCACCCGCCCGAGGGCTTCGATCCGCAGGTGGCCGACTGGGCCTTCCGCCACGGCCAGCCGGCCGGCCTGGCGACCGCCACGCTGGCCGCGCAGCCCTGGCACTACGTGCCGCTGCGCGCGCCGATGCGCGTGCGCGGCGTGCTGGCGCTTTCGCCCGCGCAGCCGCGCTGGTTGCTCATTCCCGAGCAGGCGCAGCAGCTCGACACGCTGGCGCGGCAGATCGCCATCGCGCTGGAGCGGGTGCACTACGTCGAGGTGGCGCAGCAGGCGGTGGTGGAGATGGAATCGGAACGGTTGCGCAACGCGTTGCTGGGCGCCATCTCGCACGACGTGCGCACGCCGCTCACCGCGCTGATCGCGCTGGCCGAGTCGCTGCAGACCCTGCCGCCCGAGGAGCATGACAACGCCGCGCGCGCCATCGTCGCGCAGGCGCACGAGCTGCATGCGCTGGTCAACAACCTGCTGGACATGGCGCGGCTCGAAAGCGGCATCGCCGGCGGCGCGGTCAACCTGCGGCGCGACTGGCAGTCGGTGGAAGAGGTCGTGGGCTCGGCCATCCGCGCGGCGCGCACCTCGCTGGGCGACACCGTCGTGCGCACCGCGCTCGACGCCGGGCTGCCGCTGGTCGAGTTCGACGCGGTGCTGATCGAGCGCGTGCTCGTCAACCTGCTGGAGAACGCTACCAAGTACGGCGCGCCGCCCATCGAAGTCGGCGCGCGGGCCGAGCCCGGCACGCTGGTGCTCACCGTGCGCGACCACGGCCCGGGCCTGCCCGCCGCGCTGCTCGGCCACGAGCAGAAGCTGTTCGACAAGTTCACGCGCGGCGAGGCCGAATCGGCGACGCCGGGCGTCGGCCTGGGCCTGGCCATCTGCAAGGCGGTGGTGAGCGCGCACGGCGGCGAGATCACTGCCGCGAATGCGCGCGGCGGCGGTGCAGAATTCACGGTCACGCTGCCGCGCCGCGAGCCGCCCGAATCCGCCGAAGCCCAACTCTGAAGCCATGCCAGCCCCTACCGCCATCGTGATCGAAGACGAGCCGCAGATCCGCCGCTTCGTGCGCGGCGCGCTCGAGGCCGAGGGCTGGCTGGTGCACGAAGCCGGCACCCTGCGCGACGGCCTGGCGGCGGCCGGCACGCGCCAGCCCGACCTGCTGGTGCTCGACCTCGGCCTGCCCGACGGCGACGGCGTCTCGCTGATCCGCGACGTGCGCGGCTGGTCGGCCGTGCCGATCATCGTGCTGTCGGCGCGCACCGACGAGGCCGACAAGATCGCCGCCCTCGACGCCGGCGCCGACGACTACCTCACCAAGCCCTTCGGCACCGGCGAACTGCTGGCGCGCGTGCGGGCCAACCTCAGGCGCCCCCGCGCCGCGGGCGGCGGCAACGACGAACCGGCCGACGCGCTGTTCCGCTTCGGCGAGATCGAGTTCGACCGCGCGGCGCGGCTCGTGCGGCGTTCAGGCGTCGAGGTGCACCTGACGCCCACCGAATACCGGCTGCTGTCGGTGCTGGTCGCAAACGCCGGCCGCGTGCTGACGCAACGCCAACTGCTGCGCGAAGTGTGGGGACCGTCACACACCGACCAGAGCCACTACCTGCGCATCTACATGGGGCACCTGCGGCAGAAGCTGGAGGCCGATCCGGCGCAGCCGAGGCATCTGCTGACGGAGACGGCCGTGGGGTATCGGCTGGTGGTCTAAGTTTTTGGTGCACTGCGTTGGCTGCTGCCAGCTAGAGGGCTGTGGTGAGGGCAGCCGGCATCAACCTCCCGGCAGAGCCCGGTACGCGGTGCGGTGTGGGCGGGCCCCTCTGTGCCGCCGAGGAGCGCAGCGTTTCGCGGATCAGGGCTCGCAGCTGTTTGAGCCGAAGGCGAGTTCTGCGAGACCCCGCGAAACGTGAGCACCGCAGGGGAGCCCGAAGGGCCGGCATAGTGGGGCCGACCGCGCCGTACCGTGTACCGGGCGCTTTACCCGGAGACCACGATCACTTGTTCGGATTCAGCAGGAACTTCTCACCGGTAGCCTGCTTCCCGTACACCCCGATCGCATCAAGCTGCAGCATTTCCACCAGCGACACCTCGCGCGTGTACTTGCTGGCAAACGTCGTCTTCAATTCGGCGACGACCCGTGCCTTCAGGCGCTGCGTACCGGCATCGCCGAGCTTGCCGAGGAACGGGAACAGCAGCCACCCGCCCATGCCCCACGCCATGCCGAAGTTGCGCACGAATTCGGTGGGAGAGCGATCAAGGCCGCCGTAGATGTACACCTGCTTGTGCGTGGTCGAGCCGTAGCGGCTGTATTCCTTGGCGGTGCGGTTCAGCGCCGCTTCCATGCAGCCGAGGATCTGCCCGGCCAGCTTGCCGCCGCCGGTGGCGTCGAAGGCCAGCGTGGCGCCGGTCTCCACCAGTGCCTGCGTCAGGTCTTCGAGGAAGGTGGGCGAGGTGGCGTTGCACACGTATTTCGCGCCCAGGCCGCGCAGCAGGTCTTCCTGCTCCTGCTTGCGCACGATGTTGACGAGCGCGATGCCGTCCTTCTGGCAGATCTTGTTGAGCATCTGGCCCAGGTTGGACGCGGCGGCCGTGTGCACCAGCGCCTTGTGGCCCTCCATGCACATGGTCTCGACCATGCTCAGCGAGGTCAGCGGATTGACGAAGCAGGATGCGCCTTCGGCCGGCGTGGTGCCGTCCGGCAGTTCCAGGCACTGGGCGGCGGCGAGGCAGCGGTACTGCGAGTACATCGCGCCGCCGATGGCCGCCACGGTCTTGCCGAGCAGCGCCTGCGCGGCCGGCGACGATCCGGCCTTGACCACCACGCCCGCGCCTTCGTTGCCGACCGGCATCGACTGGTCGAGCCGCGCCGCCATCGCGGGGAGCGCGCGCTCGGGCACGGTGGCGGTGACGACCGGGCGCTCGGGCGTGCCCGAGGCCTTGGCGGTGCTCATGTCGGCGGCGCCGAACAGCAGGCCCAGGTCCGACGGATTCAGGGGCGACGCCTCGACGCGGATCACCACTTCGTGGGCCTGCGGCTCGGGGATCGGATCGTCGTGCAGAGAGAGTTCGAGTTCGCCGTTCGCGCGAACGAGGGAGCGGATTTGGAGTGCCATGGAAGAGCCCTTCGTGAAGCTTCGCAGATGGCCATCGGCCACGGGGCGGCCAGTATAGGAGCGGGGTTCGGAAGCCGCTGGCGCCTTCAGGACACCACGGGAATCACGGGGGCATGGGCCAGCGCGCGGCGCATCTTCGCGGGGTCGAGCCGCTCGATGTAGCGCGGGATGTTGCGCCACAGCGTGTGATAGCCGTAGCCGCCGCGCAGCATCTCGTGGCGTGCGCTGTCCTTGTCCCAGTCCTGCACGGCCATGCGGTAGACCGCTGCGATCACGCCGGTGCGGTCGGCGCCGTGCATGCAGTGGATCAGCACCGGGCCCTGCTTCTGCGCCTCGCGGATGGCGAGCAGCGCGCGCAGCACCTTGGCATCGTCGATGGACCAGGTGTTGATCGGCACGCGCACCAGCCGCATGCCGGTGCCGGCGAACACCTTCTTGTCGTCGTTGAACGAGCGCAGGCTCACCACGGTGCGGATGCCGAGCGACCGCAGCGCGGCCATGTCGGTGCGCCGGGGCTGCGCGCTGCGGTACAGCGTGGGCGTGATGCGGTGCAGGTTCTCGACGTGCAGTTCGTCGAGCGGGTCGGCCCAGTGGCCGGGGCGCGTTTCGTCGTCGTCGCCGCCAGCCGCGCTCATGGCTTGCGCTTCCAGTGCCGCACCGTGAGGATCAGCAGCGCCACCGCGAGGCCGCCCCAGTAGTCGACCGGCGCGCCCCACAGCCAGTGCTTGTGCCAGAACGCGTCGACCGGGTTGAAGCGCGCCCAGCCGAAGGCCGGGTTGATGATGAACCAGAGAAAGTCCTCGCAGACCCAGAACACGATCAGCCCCGCCACCGCGAGCCCGACGTTGCGCCACGTCCAGCGGCCGTTGAAGGCCAGCGGCGAGAAGAACACCAGCGCCATGAAGGTGAACACCCATGCGTGGTAGCCCGTCATCGCGCGGCCGCCCCAGAAGATGTCGAGCCAGATGCTGTTCTCGATGCGCCAGGTCGGCAGCGACGTGGCCCAGCCGGCGCCGCCTTCGATCTGGATCTCGGCATTGGCGAAGAAGAAGGCCATGACGGCCACCCAGGCGAGATAGCCGAGCGTGCGGCCCACGCCGGTGTTTTCGGTGTCGCGGTTCATGCGGCGCTGCCCGACAGAACGTGTTGCAGCACCGCGCGCGCGGCCTGCGGCTTGCCCAGCGCGCGGCTGCGGGCCGCCATGTTCGCGAGCTTTGCGGTGTCGGCCATCAGGCGCGCCACCTTGTAGTCGAGGCCGATGGCGTCGTAGGCCAGCCACGCGGCGCCTTCTTCCATCAGGAAGCCGGCGTTGTGCTCTTCCTGCCCGGGGATGGGCGAGATCAGCAGCATCGGCTTGCCCAGCGCCAGGCATTCCGACACCGTGAGCCCGCCGGGCTTGGTGACGACGAGGTCGGACGCGGCCATCATCTTGTGCATTTCGTTGGTGAAGCCGACGGCGACCACGCGCCCCGGGTGGCGCCTGGCCAGCGCCTCTAGCTTGCCGTATGCCTCCACGTTGCGGCCCGCCACGGCAATGACCTGGAAGTTGCCTTCCCCGCCGAGGCCGAGCACGCGCTCGACCATGCTGGGCAGGTCGCCCACGCCCGCACCGCCCG
The DNA here is from genome assembly GCF_030208835.1 of Variovorax sp. efr-133-TYG-130. Classification (NCBI taxonomy): domain Bacteria; kingdom Pseudomonadati; phylum Pseudomonadota; class Betaproteobacteria; order Burkholderiales; family Comamonadaceae; genus Variovorax; species Variovorax sp. efr-133-TYG-130. The sequence goes on from NZ_JARVTD010000042.1 coordinate 18,497, forward strand.
AGGCCATCAGCAGCACCGGCCGCGAAGGATCGAGGCCCAGCTCGGCCGCGCAGGCATTGCGCGTGAGCGCCGGTGCATCGGGCTCGGAGAAGGCCGGCATCACGGGGATGCCGGTGACGTGGATGCGGTCCGCCGGAATGCCGCGCGCCCGCAGGCGGAACGCCACTTCTTCCGTGGCGGCCAGGTAGCCGGTCATGCCCGGCACGAGCCACATGTTGTGCAGGTCGTAATCGGTGATCTGCAGCCACACGGGGTAGTCGATGCGGCCGCGGTTGCGTTCGCGCATCAGCAGTTCCGCGGGCAGGAAGTGGGTGCAGATGACGGCGTCGGGCTGCTCGCGGCGGATTTCCTTCACGAGCGCGCCGGTGCTCAGCCGCTCGATGCCGCGGCGCAGGCGTTGCGATGGTGCGTGGTGCGGCGTGGTGTCGGTGCGCTGGTGCAGGTACGACCACAGCTCGGGGGCCCGGTTCACGAGCTGGATGTACCAGTCGGTGTAGACCTTGCGAAAGCCGCCGGCCACATGGGCCATCGCATCGATGTGGACCGCCGTGCAGGGCGGGGCGAGGGTCTGGGCGGTGGCGGCAAGCGCCTGTGCTGCACGCACGTGGCCGTTGCCGGCGCTCACGCTGAGGATCAGGAGTTTGGTCATGAAATCCGGGAGTTGGGCGGATTATGGCGATGCCTTGTGGCAGTGCTTTTCCAGCTGTTGTTCAGGGCTCGCTCACGCCCACGGGGTACCTTGCTCCGCGAATGTCCCCCGGCCTGCGGTCTCCTCCTTTATTTCGCTGCGCAAGGCACCCCATCGGCGTGATCGTTCAGAGCACCTGTTGATCGAGCGGCACGACGGCAGCGCTCGTTGTGCGCAGGGCGCCGGGTGCTCCCCGCAGCGAAATAAAGGAGGAGGCCGCAGGCCGGGGGACATTCGCGGAGGGGAGTACCCGGTGCCCTGTGCACCCGCCCTGAACGAATGAATGAACCAAAAGCCTAAAGAGGCGCCCGAGAAGTGATGAACTGATTCACCCCTGCCGCAGCCCGCTCGCGAACAGCATCGAAAGTGGTGCTCTCCACGATGTGCCCGTTCTCGAACACCGTCTGCAGCAAGTCGGCCTGGCCTGCCGCCAGCGTCTCTTCACGCACAGTGCTTTCGACACCGTTCGCACCGCGCACCAGCGCAAGACGCCCCTTCTTCGAAGCCTTGCCCATGTCCCCCACGGGCGACTTGTACACGTCGCGCCACTCGCCGTTCACCTGCATCGCCGAGCACTTCATCGCCCACTGCATCGTGTCGCGGTTGACCTGCTGCAGCAGCCCGCCGCCCATGCCGAAGGAGATGTTCTCCGTCGAGAAACCGTTGTGGAAGAAGTTCGACAGGCACAGCCGCAGCGAATCGAGATTCACGCCGTCGCCCTGGATGATGCGCACGTTGTTCAGCACGCGGAAGCCCTTGGCGTTGGTCGTCGTGCCGAAGCGCTCGGCCAGGATCTGCGCCACCTTCAGCGTGGTCTCGGCCGGGTCGCCCGAGTCCGGGCGCACCACCAGCGTCGCGCCCGAGGCCACCACCTTCGCCTTCAGCTCGCCACCCCAGATGCGCGCGCAGGCATTGAAGATGTCGTAGCTGTCGCTCACCACCGCAAAAGTGGCGCCGGGCTTGCCGAACTGGTCCACCATGTTGCTGTACGCATCGGCTTCATGTTCGCGGCCCCAGCCCGTGATGGTGCTGTGCTCCGCCGCGGGAATCGAGAAGCCCGCCACGTCGCAGTCGTAGTACCGGCGTGCCGCCACCAGTGCAGCCAGCGTGTCCGTGCCCATGAAGTTCACCAGGTGGGCCATGCCGCCGAGCGCGGCCGATTCGAGGCTCGACACGCCGCGCGCGCCGAAGTCGTGCAGCCGGAAGGCGATCTGCCCTTGCGGGTCGTCGCAGGTCGCTTCGAGGTAGCGCAGCAGCGTGGTGCGCGCGGCGGCCGACAGCGTGGCCACCGTGGTCGGGTACCAGATGGCGCGCAGCAGCTCGGTTTCCAGAAAGCTCGTCACCCAGAAGAACTCGGGGTCGGTGTTCTCGATGGTCGCCAGCACGTTGTGCACCGGCGTCACGCTGCCTTCGGGCACGGCGCGGATGCGCACCGGCATCAGCCCGCCGTGCTTCTCGATCAGCCGCAGCCAGCCTTCGCGGTTGAAGGGCTCGCCGTGCGCGGCCATGAGCAGGGCGGCTTCTTCCACGTCGTCGCGCGTCACCGGCGTCTGCAGGTATTCGCGCAGGTAGGCCTGCAGCCCGAAGAACAGCGAGTGGCTGAAGATGCCGCCGCGCGACTCGATGTAGCTGTACACCGTCTGCGTGCCGGGCGGGTACTGCATCCAGTGCGACACCTTGTAGGAGTCGGTGCGAAGCAGCAGGTTGTTGCCCAGGGGCGAGGAGGTGAGATTGCGGTTCATGTGAAAGCTCCTTTCACTGTGGCACCCGTCAACCGGGGCCGTTCTTGCTGACAAAGCCTGGTCGTTCAGTTCTTGCCCAGGCCACCCAAAAAATGATTCGCGATGAAGAAGTGGTCTTCGTAGATGCGGTCCTGCATGTCGAGGAACTCGGCAATGGGCACCCAGCGCACCTCGGCCGCGTCGTCGTCGGCGCGCACTTCCGAAAGGCCGGTCCACTGGTTGTGCGCCAGCTCGAAGAAGAAGCCGTGCGTGATGGTGCGCCCGCGCTGCGAGCGGTCGGGCGCGTCGAACACGTGGCTGGCCTTCATGCTGCCGTTGAGCACGGGCACGGGCACCTTGAGGCGGGTTTCTTCCTTCAGCTCGCGGATGGCCGCGTCCTGCAGCCGCTCCTGCTGGCCGACGAAGCCGCCGGGCAGCGCCCAGGTGCCCTTGCCGGGATGGAACTTGCGCTGCACCAGCAGGATGTGGCCGGCCTCGACCACGATGGCGTCGACCGTGGTGTAGATGGGCGGAAAGTCGCTGCCCGCGTAGCGGTACTTGTCGCGGTAGTCGACGAGGAAGGCGCGCTCTTCGCAGAGCTCGGCGTAGTCGGCGGTGCGGGTGAACTGGTCGAGGAACGCGGCCGTGCCGTCGGGCAGGTCGGCGCGCGCGAGCTGGCCGCGGTTCTCGGGGTCGAAATAGAGGCTGCGCACGTCGGTGGCGTTGAGGCTCTCCACGCTGTTCTGCCCGACGAACTCCCAGTGCGGGAACATCTTCAGGTAGTAGCTCGATGCGTCCTTCAGGTGCCCCACCAGCGCCACCCTGGCCTTGGCCGGTGCATGGCCGTCCTGCGCGATGAGCCGCTCGACTGCCGACTGGATCGACGCGATCCAGATCTGGTCGTTGTAGGGCGAGTCGCCCACGCCGACCACGCTCACGCGCATCTGGTCGCTGCTGCGCAGGCAGGCGCGCACCATGCGTTCGCGTTCGTCGAAGGTGAAGGGGTTCTTGACGCTGCGCGGCTGCCGGTCGGAGCCGACCACCACGATGACCCGATCGGCGGCGCGCGAGGCCTCTTCGATGAGTCGTTGATGTCCGAAATGAACGGGCTGGAAGCGCCCGATGACGATGGCGTACTGGTACTTGCGTGCGTTTTGCGTGTTCACTTGGGAATCCCCCAAAAAGGGCGCGATCAGCTCGCGCTTGCGTTCAGGATAGCATCGGTGCCGCACATTGATCAAGCCTTCCGATGACCGAGCCCTCTTCTCCCCCCGCCGATGCCGTGCGCCTGAACAAGCGCATGGCCGAACTGAAAATGTGCTCGCGCCGCGAGGCCGACGAATGGATCGCCAACGGCTGGGTGAAGGTCAACGGCAGGCCGGCCGAAATGGGCGTGAAGGTCACGCCGTCCGACCGCATCGAGATCGACAAGGCCGCCAGGGGCCAGCAGGCGAACCAGGTCACCATCCTCATCAACAAGCCCATCGGCTATGTGAGCGGCCAGGCCGAGGACGGCCATGAACCGGCGGTCACGCTGTTCACGCCGCAGAACCGCTGGGCCGAAGACAACGCGCGCTTCTTCTTCAGCCCGCAGCAGCTGCGCGGCCTCGCGCCGTGCGGCCGGCTCGACATCGACTCCATCGGCCTGCTGGTCATGACGCAGGACGGCCGCATCGCGCGCCAGCTCATCGGCGAAGACTCGGTGATGGAGAAGGAATACCTGGTGCGCGTGGCTTACCACGGCCTGGGCCAGCCCGCGCCCACCGGCCAGCTGGTGCGCATGGACGACGACGACCCCGTCACCACCAACGTGCAGGCGGTGTTCCCGCCGGCCATGCTCGCGAAGCTGCGCCACGGCCTGAGCCTCGACGGCCAGGCGCTGAAGCCCGCGCGGGTCGAATGGCAGAACCCCGAGCAGCTGCGCTTCGTGCTCACCGAAGGCAAGAAGCGGCAGATCCGCCGCATGTGCGAACTGGTCGGCCTGAAGGTGGTGGGCCTGAAGCGGGTGCGCATCGGCAAGGTCATGCTGGGCAACCTGCCGGTGGGGCAATGGCGATACCTGGCGCCGCACGAGAAGTTCTGAGCCTGCGCGCGCTGAACCGCGCCACGCTGGCGCGGCAGATGCTGCTGGCGCGGCGCAGCCTCACGGCGACGCAGGCCGTCGAGCGGGTGGCCGGGCTGCAGGCGCAGGCGCCCAACCCGCCCTACATCGGCCTCTGGAGCCGGCTCGAAGGCTTCCGGCGCGAGCAGCTGACCGATGCATTGCACAAGCGCCGCATCGTGCGCATGTCGACCCTGCGCGGCACCCTGCACCTGATGAGCGCGCGCGACGCGCTGGCATGGCGCCCGCTGCTGGAGCCGGTGCATCAGCGCGGCCTGCAGGGCAGCAACCACAGGAAGGCGCTCGACGGCATCGACCGCGCGGCGGTGGTCGAGGCCGGACGCGCGCTGCTCGCCGAGCGGCCGCGCACCGGCGCCGAACTCGGGCAGGCCCTCGGGCTGCGCTGGCCGGGCCGCGAGAGCGCCTCGCTCGCCGCGCTGATCCGCAACAGCCTGCCGCTCGCGCACCTGCCGCCGGCGGGCACCTGGAACTCGCACCAGAGCGCGCTGCTGCAGCCCCTTGGCGACTGGCTCGGGGATGCGGCGGCCGATGCCGCTCCCGCCACCCAGGACGATCTGCTGCTGCGCTACCTCGCCGCCTTCGGCCCCGCCACGCTGGCCGATGCCGGCGCATGGTCGGGCCTCACCGGCTGGAAGGCCGTGGCCGAGCGCCTGCGGCCCCGGCTGCGCGTGTTCGTGGGCGAAGACGGCCAGGAGCTCTTCGACCTGCCCCGCGCGCCCCGGCCCGACCCTGACACGCCCGCGCCGCCGCGCCTCGTGGCCGAGTGGGACAACCTGCTGCTCTCGCATGCCGACCGCGCCCGCGTGCTGAGCGAGGCGAACCGTGCGCGCGTGTTCACCGCCAACGGCATCGTGCGCGGCACGGTGCTGCTCGACGGCTTCGTGGCGGGCGTCTGGAAGATCGAGCGCGAGAAGAACAAGAACATCGCCACCGTGCTGCTGGAGGCCTTCGCACGCTGGTCGAAGGCCGACCGCGACGCGGTGGAGGGCGAGGCCCTCGGCCTGCTGGCCTTCGCGTCGGACGGCGAGGGCGAACGCCACGCCGTGCGCATGGCCTGAGCATTGCCGCGGCGCCGTTGCCCCGCGCGATTGCCCCCGCGATGCACCCGCCGCCTAAGCTGCGTCTAAGTATTCCCACCTACTCTGCGCCACGGCGCAGGCTCTTCCGATCATCCCGGTCGCGTGCTAACTTGCGGCCGAAGGAGTCGCCGCGATGCGCGTTCTGCTGGTGGAAGATGACGAAATGATCGGGCGCAGCCTCAAGCAGGCGCTCGAGGGCGCGGGCTGGTCCGCGGATTGGGTGCGCGACGGCGAGCTCGCGCAAAGCGCCCTGGGCGATGGCGGCTACACCTGCGTGCTGCTCGACCTCGGCCTGCCCAGGCAGGACGGCACCGAGGTGCTGCGCCGCGCCCGCGAACGCGGCGACGCCACGCCGGTGCTGGTGCTCACCGCCCGCGACGGCCTCGACGACCGCATCCACAGCCTCGACCTCGGCGCCGACGACTACCTGCTCAAGCCCTTCGAATTCCGCGAGCTGCTCGCGCGCATGCGCGCCGTCGTGCGGCGGCGCGACGGCGCCGCGCATTCGCTGGTCGGCAGCGCCACGCTGCAGCTGGACCTCACCACGCGCGAAGTGGTGGTCAACGGCGAGCGCGAAGCGCTCACCGCGCGCGAGTTCGCGCTGCTGCACGCGCTGCTGGAGCGCCCCGGCGCCATCCTCTCGCGCGAACAGCTGGAGAACCGCATCTACGGCTGGGGAGAAGAGGTCACCAGCAATGCGATCGACGTGCTGATCCACGGCATGCGCCGCAAGCTGGGCGCGGACGCGATCCGCAACGTCCGCGGCCTGGGCTGGCGCGTGGTTGCATGATGAGGCGCGCCCCCAGGCTTTGCGCACTTCGTATCGCTGCTGCGTTTCGCGAACGGACCCGGGGCCCATGACCGGCGCAGACCATGGCAGCGGCCGCTGGTGGCGGCCGCATTCGCTGCGCACGCAGTTGCTGCTGTGGCTCATCACGCTGCACCTGGGCGCCGCGGTGCTGACTGCGTGGTTCTCCTTCGTGGCCTACGGCAACCTCGTGCACAACGCGCTGGACGACCAGATGCGCCTGGTGGCCGAGTCGTACGCGGGCAGCGACCCGCTCAAGATCCCGCGCCCCATGGACGGCGAGGCGGCGTTCTCGCGCGGCGCCTTCATCGTGCAGATATGGAGCCCCGACGGCCACACGCTGCGCGCCAGTTCGTGGCCGGTGCTGGCGGTGCCGCTGCAGTCGCGCGCGGGCTTCGGCGACGTGAGCACGGGCGCGCATTCGCAGTCGAGCTGGCGCGTGTTCACCGCCGAGCCCGGCCCGCGCGCCGACCAGCCGCGCGTGCAGGTGCTGCAGAACGAGGACTACCGCCGCCGCCGCGCCCTGCGCCGCGCATTGCTCGAAGGCCTGCCGATCACGCTGCTGCTGCCGCTCGCGCTGCTGATCCTGTGGATCATCGTGTCGGCCGCCTCGCGCTCGCTGCGCGCGGTGGCGCGCGACGTGGCCTCGCAGGACGAGCGCAGCCCCACCGAGCTGTCGCTGGCGCGCGTGCCCGAAGAGATCGCACCGCTGGTGGGCGCCTTCAACAACCTGCTGTCGCGCGTGCGCAGCGCCTTCGCCACGCAGCGCCGCTTCGTGCAGGACGCAGCGCACGAGCTGCGCACGCCGATGGCCGCCATCGGCCTGCAGATCGAGAACCTGCGCGCCCATGTGCCGGCCGGCGAGGCGACCGAGCGCTTCAACCAGCTCGAAGCCGGCGTCACGCGCGCGCAGCACCTGATCGAGCAGCTGCTCAACCTGTCGCGCCAGGACGCGCCGCAGCGCAGCACCGCCGGCGAGCGTGTCGACATCGAAGTGCTGCTGCGCGAGAGCGTGAGCCAGCTCATGGTGCTGGCCGATGCGCGGCGCGTGGACATCGGCTTCGAGGGCGGCATCGCGGCAGTGGTGGTGGCGCCCGCGGCCGAGCTGCGCAGCGTGTTCGACAACCTGATCGACAACGCGCTGCGCTATGCGCCCGAAGGCGGCGTGGTCGACGTGAAGCTGCACCAGTTCGGCGGCCATGCGGTGGTCGACGTGCTCGACAACGGCCCCGGCATTCCGAAAGCCATGATGGGCCGCGTGTTCGACCGCTTCTTCCGCGTGCCGGGCGCGGCGGCGGGTGGCAGCGGCCTGGGGCTGGCCATTGCCCGCACGGCGGCGGAGCGGCACGGCTTGCGCATCGAGCTGCACAACCGCGAAGACGGCCCGGGATTGAGGGCGCGGGTGCATCTGCCGCCGTCGCCGGCCGCGCCTCTTTCGCACTGAGTGCGAAGACCGGCGCGCGGCGCGCTCACTCATCCGCGCCTAACTCTTCGCTCACGTTCAACTCAGATGGCGTGCCTAGAGTGCGTTCAGGTCCTGCCACGCGCAGTTCGCGCGATGGCACGAGGCCGGAGACAACATGCCCTCAGGAGAACACACCATGCGTACTTCCCTCAAGCTTCTCGCCGTCGGTTCCCTTGCTGCGCTGGCAGCGATGGGCGCGGTCACCGCATCGGCCGAAACCACCGATGGTTCGGACTTCCATCCGCTGCAGATGAACTCGCCCACGAACCCCGATGTGCAGGCCGGCGCGATGGCTGCGGCCCGCCCGAGCGGCACCGAGCCGATCGGCCAGTCGACCAGCGCACCCGCGATGAATTCGACGATGCCGGTGTCCGACATCCAGGCCGGCGCCTATGCGGCGTCGCACCCGACCGGCACCGAGCCGATCGGGCAATCGACCTCGCTGCCGATGGTGAAGTCGGGCAGCGGCAGCTGAGCGCCGTCGCGCCGATGATGGCGCCCGCGACGGGCGCCTGTTCGCGTTCGCTGCGGCTTCGTGTATCTGCAGCAGGATGCCGCGTTCGCGGGATGCGCGTTCCGTCACGTTTTCAGGGCGTGACCACGATCTTTCCGAACGGTCCGCGCGCGAGGTGGTCGAGCGCGGCGGGCAGCGCATCGAAGTCGTAGCGCGCCGCGATGACCGGCCTGAGCGCGTTCACGTCGATGGCGCGCACCAGGTCTTCCAGCGCGCGGCGGTGGCCCACGCCGATGCCTTGCACCGTGGCGCGGCCCAGCACCATGGCGTAGAACGACGCGCTCAGGGTCTCGCCCTCGAGCATGCCGATGATCGACACGCGCCCACCCTGCCTCAGCGCCTGCAGAGAGCGGTCGAGGTTGGGTCCGCTCGCGAGTTCGAGCACATGGTCGGCGCCGCGGCCTTGCGTGAGCCTGCGCACTTCGGTCGGCCAGTCGCCGTCGCGCGCCAGCACGTGCGAGGCGCCCAGCGCCAGCACCTGCGCGCGCTTGCTCTCGCTGCCCGTGACCACGATGGCCTGCGCGCCATGCATCCGCGCGATCTGCAGGCCGAACAGCGCGACGCCGCCGGTGCCGTGGATGAGCACCGTCTCGCCCGCGCGCAGCCCCCCGGTCTCCGCCAGCGCGAACCAGGCGGTGAGGCCGGCGCAGGGCAGGGTGCTGGCTTCGGCCAGGCTCAGCGTGGCGGGCGCGGCCACGGCCCAGTCCGCGTCGATGCATACGTGCGAGGCCAGCATGCCCGGCCCCGGACCGCCGAACAGCGTGGCGCCGGCCTGCCAGTGGCTGTCGATCCAGCCGCCCCAGAAAGTGTTGACCACGCGGTCGCCCACCGCGAAGCGCGTCACGCCCTCGCCGACGGCCACCACGGTGCCCGCCATGTCGGAGCCGGGCGTGAAGGGCAATGCGAGCGGCATGCCCATGCCGTCGCGCACCATCAGCAGGTCGCGGTAGTTGAGCGCCACCGCGCCGACCTGCACCAGGATCTGGTTCGCGCCCGGCGCGGGCAGGGGCGCTTCGGCCTGTTCGAGGTTGGCGTGGCCGAGCACCGGCAGTTGCCAGCGGCGCAGCATTCGAGCTTCTTGCATGAGGGGACTCCGGGGAAAAAAGAGCGTCCATGCTATTGACGATTGCTGATATCCAGTGGTGGATAATTTTCGCTTTACTGGTGCTTGAAAGTATCCAATGGGTCAGCGTCTTCAGGGCATCGAAGAATTCGTGGCGGCGGTGGAAGCGGGCAGCTTTGCGCTGGCCGCGCAGCGCCTGCACGTCACGCGCTCGGCCGTGGCCAAGAGCATCGGGCGGCTCGAGGCGCGGCTGAACACGCGGCTCTTCCTGCGCACCACGCGCAGCCAGAGCCTCACCGAGGAAGGCCACGGTTACTACGAGCGCTGCCGCCGCGTGCTGGCCGAACTCGAGGCGGCCGAGGCCATGGCCGACGCGGCGCGCAGCACCGCCTCCGGCCTGGTGCGCCTGAGCATGCCGGCGATGCTGGGCCGGCTGAAGGTGGGGCCGCTGCTGCTGGCGCTGGCGCGGCGGCATCCGCAGCTGTCGCTCGAACTCTCGTTCAACGACCGGCGGGTGGACCTGGTGGAAGAAGGGCTCGACCTGGCCATTCGCAGCGGCGAACTGGCCGATACCGACGAGCTCGTCGCGCGGCCCGTCGGCACGCAATGGATGGCGCTGTGCGCCGCGCCCGCGTACCTGGCCGAGCGGGGGCATCCGCGCAGCGTGGCAGAGCTCGTGGCGCCGCACGAGGCGGTGTTCTACGCGCGCGACGGGCAGGTATCGACCTGGCGCTTCCATGCGGGCGAAGGCGGCCTCGCGGACATGGTCGAGGTGACGCTGCCGTCGCGCCTGCGCTGCGACAGCGCCGAGGTGCTGCTCGAGGCGGCCATCGGCGGCATGGGCCTGGCGCGCCTGCCGGCCTGGCTGGCGGCCGATGCGCTCGCGGCCGGCACGCTGGTGCGGGTGTTCGACGAGCCGCGGCCCTTCGGCTTTGCGCTGAACGTGATCCGCTCGCGCAGCCGCTACCTGCCGCTGAAGACGCGCGTGGTGATCGACTGGCTGGCCGAGCACCTGCCGCCGCTGCTGGCCGCACGCTGAAAACCCCTGCGCCGCCGTGCGACGCGGCGCTATCCTGCGGCTTCCTGCCATCGCACACCGAGGAGACCCGCCGCATGCGCCCATTCGCCATTCCACACACCGCCGCCGCCGTCGCATGCGCGGCCCTCGTGGCCACGGCGGCGCTGCTGGGCGCGTCGAACGCGGCCGCGCAGGGCACCGTCAACGCGCTGTGCAGCACCGACGCTGGCTGGTGCGAGGCCGCCGCCGCGGCCTTCACGCGCGAGACCGGCATCAAGGTGCAGCAGGCCCACAAGGGCACCGGCGAAATCGGTGCGCAGTTGCGCGCGGAAGCGGCCAACCCCAAGACCGACATCTGGTGGGGCGGCACCGGCGATCCGTTCCTGCAGGCCGCCGAGCAGGGCCTGCTGGAGCCCTACCGGCCGGCCTACATCAACGACCTGTACGACTGGTCGGTGCGCCAGTACGCGATGTCGCAGAACATGGTGGGCGGCTTCTACACCAGCGCCATCGGCTTCGGCTTCAACACCGACCTGCTGAAGAGAAAGAAGCTGCACGAGCCCAGGTGCTGGGCCGACCTGGTCAAGCCCGAATACAAGGGCGAGATAGAAATATCGCACCCCGCCTCCAGCGGCACGGCCTACACCATCATCGCGGGCCTGGTGCAGCAGATGGGCGAGGACCAGGCCTTCGAATACCTCAGGAAGCTGCACCGCAACGTGACCAGTTACACCCGCAGCGGCCAGGCGCAGGCGCCCAACGTGGCCAAGGGCGAAGTGGCCATCGGCGTGAGCTTCATCTTCGGCTTCGAGCGCTGGCGCTACGACAAATTTCCCGTGAAGACCGCCGCGCCCTGCGAGGGCACCGGCTACGAGATCGGCGGCATTGCCCTGGTGAAGGGCGCGCGCAACAAGGAGAACGCCAGGCGCTACTACGACTGGCTCATGAGCCCCGCGGGCCAGTCCATCGGCGGCAAGGCAGGCAGCCTGCAGTCGCCGGCCAACAAGACCTTCAAGCCCGACCCGCGCATCCCGTCGATGGCCGACGTGAAGCTCATCAAGTACGACTTCGAGAAATACGGCAAGGCGGCCGAGCGCAAGCGGCTGATCGACCGCTGGACCCGGGAAGTGGAATCCCAGCCGAAGTGACGAAGGAGCCTACGAGCAGGCTTTGTTGTGAGAAGCATGCATGCCCTTGGCCTTGGCATCGGCCTCGCTCAGGTACTCGCCCTTCTTGGTCTTGCCGTAGTAGCGGTCGCCCATGCAGTGGTAGACCTTGGTCTCGTCGTTGGCCCACACCTTGCCGGCACCGCCGCCGGGCGCGGCGGCCATCTTCGTGGGGTCGGGCGCGCCGGGGGTCTTGGTGGCCGTGCCGGTGCTTGGCGCGACGCCGGTCTTGCCGACATCGGCCGACTGGGTCTGCACGGCCGGAGCCGCGGCGGCAGCGTTTGCTGCGGGCGCCGCGGCCGCGCTCTTGCCGAACCACGTCTTGATGCCCTTGTGCCCGCGGCAGGCGCCTGACCTGGTGTCGGGCGACGCATAGCTGCCGTCCTTGCATTGCACGGTGGTGCCGGCCGGCGCGTCGGCCGGCACCTGGGCCTGCGCCGCGAAGGCGGCCAGGCCGAGGCAGGCGGCGATCCACAGCGTCCGGGGATTCTTGTTGTTCATGCAAAGCTCCTGGTGGGTTGGAAACGAGGGCAACCCCGCAGCTTTGGCGATCAATCCCAGCGGGAGCTGACCTGGCGCAGCCCTGCCGCGCACCTCGACCGGCAGAATTGCCGTTCGACGCCATGCCCGGCGCATCGGGAATCGATTTTTCTGGAGATGCCGGGTGCGGTACTCTTTTGTGTTCCATGAGGCGCCGTGCGCCTACATGGAAGCCATTCGTTTTAATAAAAATACGAAGTGCATCAGTCCCGAGGCTCGGGATGTTGAAGAAGCACACGAACGCCTTACCTTAGAAAGTCGGGACGCCGTCACCTTGCGGGCACCGTGCCGATTTAGAATTTTTTTGACTCGATATTTCTCTTTCCATGGCTGATTCCTCCAACACCAAACTCCCGTTCCAGGCTGAAGTCGCGCAACTGCTGCACCTTGTCACGCATGCGCTTTATTCGAACAAGGAAATCTTCCTGCGCGAGCTGATCTCGAACGCCTCCGACGCGTGCGACAAGCTGCGCTTCGAGGCGCTCGACCACCCCGAGCTGTACGAGGGCCAGTCCGATCTCGACGTGCGCCTGTCCTTCGACAAGGCCGCGCGCACCATCACCATCACCGACAAGGGCATCGGCCTGTCGCGCCAGGAAGCCATCGACAACCTCGGCACCATCGCCAAGAGCGGCACCAAGGACTTCATGAGCAAGCTCAGCGGCGACCAGAAGGCCGACGCGCAGCTCATCGGCCAGTTCGGCGTGGGCTTCTACTCGGGCTTCATCGTGGCCGACAAGATCACGGTCGAATCGCGCCGCGCCGGCCTGCCGGCCGACCAGGGCGTGCGCTGGGTCAGCGGCGGCGCCGGCGACTTCGAGGTGGCCGACATCACCCGCCCCGAGCGCGGCACCAGCATCACGCTGCACCTGCGCGACGACGCCGACGAATACCTCAACGCCTGGAAGCTCAAGCAGATCGTCGGCAAGTACTCCGACCACATCTCCCTGCCCATCCTGATGGAAAAGGAAGAGTGGAAGGAAGGCGAGAACGACCAGCCCGGCGACATGGTGAAGACCGGCGAATGGGAAACCGTCAACAAGGCCAACGCCCTGTGGAGCCGCCCCAAGAAGGACATCACCGCCGAGCAGTACGAAGAGTTCTACAAGAGCATCAGCCACGACTACGAGGCGCCGCTCGCCTGGAGCCACAACCGCGTGGAAGGCAGCACCGAATACACGCAGCTGCTCTACATCCCGGCCAAGGCCCCGTTCGACCTGTGGAACCGCGACAAGAGCGCGGGCGTCAAGCTGTACGTCAAGCGCGTCTTCATCATGGACGACGCCGAGGCCCTGCTGCCCAGCTACCTGCGCTTCGTGAAGGGCGTGATCGACTCTGCCGACCTGCCGCTGAACGTGAGCCGCGAGCTGCTGCAGGAAAGCCGCGACGTGAAGGCCATCCGCGAAGGCAGCACCAAGCGCGTGCTCGGCATGCTCGAAGACCTGGCGAAGAAGCAGAAGACCGGCCCCGAGAGCACCGAAGGCCGCATCGACGTGGGCTCGGGCGAATCGGTGCCCGCACCCGAGCCGACCGAAGCCGTGACCGACGTGGTCGACAAGAACGCGCCCACCGCCGCCGAAGCCGCCGCGAGCGCGGCCGACGAATCGGGCAAGTACGCCAAGTTCTACGCCGAGTTCGGCGCCGTGCTCAAGGAAGGCCTGGGCGAGGACTTCGGCAACCGCGACCGCATCGCCAAGCTGCTGCGCTACGCCTCCACCACCACCGACACGGTGAGCGTGAGCTTCGCGGACTACAAGGCCCGCATGAAGGAAGGCCAGGACGCGATCTACTACATCACCGCCGACACCCTCGCCGCCGCCAAGAACAGCCCGCAGCTCGAAGTCTTCAAGAAGAAGGGCATCGAGGTGCTGCTCATGACCGACCGTGTGGACGAGTGGGCGCTGAACTACCTCAACGAGTTCGACGGCACCCCGCTGCAAAGCGTGGCCAAGGGCGCGGTCGACCTCGGCAAGCTGCAGGACGAAGCCGAGAAGAAGGCTGCCGAGGAAGCCGCCGAGTCGTTCAAGCCGCTGCTGGAGAAGCTCAAGGAAGCGCTCAAGGACAAGGCCGAAGACGTGCGCGTGACCACCCGCCTGGTCGACTCGCCCGCCTGCCTCGTGGTGCAGGACGGCGGCATGAGCACGCAGCTCGCGCGCATGCTCAAGCAGGCCGGCCAGCCCGCGCCCGAGCTGAAGCCGGTGCTCGAGGTGAACGCCGAGCATCCGCTGGTGAAGAAGCTCGAGGGCTCGGCGCACTTCGACGACCTCGCGAACATCCTGTTCGACCAGGCGCTGCTGGCCGAAGGCGGCCTGCCCGCCGATCCGGCGGCCTACGTGAGGCGCGTGAACGCGCTGCTGGTGTGACCGGCCGGCCGCGCACCGTCCGGACAACAGCCGCCGCGGTTCCCGCGGCGCTGCTGCTCCTCATGGTGGGCGGCTGCTCGCACTATCACGTCGGCATTCCGCTGGTGCCGGGGCTCTCGCTGGGGCTCGGCGCCACGAAGGACGGCAACTTCTCGGTGGGGCTCAACACGGGCTTCGGCCCGCTCGGCGCGGGCGTGGCGGTGAACAACGGCGGGCAGGTGTCGGGCTCGGCCGGCGTCGGTGTCGGCGTGGGGCCGGTGGCCACGGGGATCAGCAAGGGCGCGGTGCTCTACGACCCGAAGGCCGCGCCCGCAACACCCGCCGCAGCCGCCTCGACCGTGGCCCCGGCCGCCGTCACCGTGTCGGCCGCGCCGGGAACGCCCGCCCCCATCCTGTATTCGACGCCAGCGGCGCCTTTCACGCCTATCGCGCCTACTGCGCCTACAGCGTCGGTCGCGCCCGCGGCCCGGACTGCCGCCGCTCCGGCTGCCCCCGCCAGGCCGCCTCTCTTCAAGATCACGCGCCCGCCGCCGGAGCCTGCGGTGAACGTGAGCTACCGCACGCCGGCCGTCGCGGCCGCGGCGGCCTCGGCCCGCGAGGCCGGCACGCCGGGCAATCCCGTCGCGCCTTGATGGCCGCGTCCTTTCAATCATCCGCGCCGCGGAGCGGCGCGAGGGTGCCCCGATGAGTCTCAGCACAGAAGCCGTCCTGGCGCTCGCCCCCGACGACGCGTCGGCCAAGGCCGCCAAGGGTTTGCTCGCACCGGCCAAGTGGCCCACGCTCGCGTTCTCCGACACCGCCGTGTGGGGCGAATGCCAGGGCAGCGGCAGCAAGCCTTACCAGACGCAGGTCGACCTCACGGGCCCGGTGTTCCGGTGCTCGTGCCCGAGCCGCAAATTCCCTTGCAAGCACGGCCTGGCGCTGATGCTGCTGCGCGCGCAGAACGAAGCCGGCTTCACCCAGGGCGACCCGCCGCCGTGGGTGGCCGAGTGGCTCGCCTCGCGCCGCGAAAAAGCCGAGAAGAAAGAAGCCCGCGCCGCCGAACCGCCGGCCGCGGCCGACCCCGCCGCTGCCGCCAGGCGCGACGCGCAACGCTGGAAGCGCATCGAGGCCGGCGCGCAGGAGCTTGCACTCTGGCTCGACGACCAGACGCAGCGCGGCCTGGCATCGCTCGGCAGCGAGCAGCAGCAAGCCTGGAGCGCGATGGCCGCGCGCATGGTCGATGCGCAGGCGCCGGGGCTCGGCCAGCGCATCACGCAGGCGGCCGAACTCATCGGCGTGGGCGAAGGCTGGCCCGCGCGGCTGCTCGACCGGCTCGGGCGGCTGCAGCTGATCGTCGATGCGGTCCCGCGCCGCGAATCGCTGTCGCCCGCCACGCTGGCCGATTTGCGCACCGCGCTCGGCTGGCCGCAGGACCGCGAGGCGCTGCTCGCCGAGGGCGAACGCGTCAGCGACCACTGGCTGGTGCTGGGCCAGTGCATCGACGAGCGCGACACCAAGCTGGTCGAGCGCCACGTGTGGCTGCAAGGCCGCGCGAGCGGGCGCCGCGCGCTGCTGCTCGACTACGCCCACGGCGGGCGCGGCTTCGAGACCGGCTGGGTCAGCGGCAGCGAACGCGCGGCGGTGCTGTGCTTCTATCCGGGCCATGCCTCGCAGCGCGCGCTGGTGGCCGAGCTGCCGTCCGACGCGCCCGCCACGGCTGCCCCCGCCGATGACACGCCCGATGACGAATGGCAGCGCATGGCGCAGCAGATCGCCGCCAACCCCTGGCAGCCGCTGCTGCCGATGGTGTGGGCCGACGCCGTGCCCAGCCGCGACGGCGACCGCTGGTGGCTGCGCCTTGGCGGCGCGCCGCAGGCGCTGCCGATGCAGATCGCGGCGCAGGAGGCATGGCAGCTGCTGGCGCATTCCGGCGGTGCGCCGCTGCGCGTGTTCGGCGAATGGGACGGCGAGCAGTTCGCGCCGCTCACCGCATGGCCGATGGGTGCCGTGGCGGGCAGTGCGCCGGTCTGGACGCTGACGGGAGTGCGGACATGAGCGCAGCGCCTCGCCGCCCCAAGCAAGCTCGCACCGCAGTGCGAAGCACGGAGGTCATCGAATGAGCCATTGGAACCAACTGCTGCAGGCCGCGCTGGTCGGCACCTCGCGCCAGCCCGTGCCGCCGGCCGAAGGCATGGCGGGCGAATTCGCCGGGCTGTTGCAGGCGCTGCAAGGCGGCGAGGCGCAAGGCCGGTTGCTGCGCATGGCGGGTGCCGTCGCGGTCGGGCGCCGCGCGGGCTTCGTCGCGCCGAAGCTGCCGCCGTCCGACGCGCCTGTCGCCGCCGAAGACGAACGCCCCGAACTCAAGGACGCCGCGCTGCAGGCCGCCATCGCCGATGCCCTGTCGAGCGGCCCGCTGCGCCTGCAGCATGAAGGCCTGGCAGCGCTCGCGGCCGCCGGCCTGCGCCTGCCGCACAGCCTGCTGCCCCTGGCGCTCGACGCCGGCCGCCGCGCCATCGACCTGCGGCCCGCCGTGGCCCCTGCGCTCGGCGAACGCGGCCTCTGGCTCGCGGCGCGCAACGACGACTGGCGCTATGCCGTCGGCGCCAGCGAACAGGCCGACGCGCAGACACGCTGGGACGAAGGCAGCCTCGACCAACGCGTCGCGGTGCTGCGCGAACAGCGCCAGGCCGACCCGGCCGGCGCGCGCGAACGCCTTGCCGCCGAGCTGCAGCAACTGCCCGCCAAGGACCGCGCCGCGCTGCTCGGCGCGCTCGCCGAAAACCTCGGCCCCGACGACGAGGCACTGATCGACGCCCAGCTCAAGGACCGCGCCCGCGACGTCCGCCAGGCCGCCGTCGAGCTGCTGCAGCGCCTGCCGCAGAGCGCGCATGCGCAGCGCATCGGCGCCTTCCTCGCCCCGCTGCTGAAGCAGGACGGCGCCACATGGCGCATCGACGCCCCCGAAGCCGCCGACGCGCGCTGGAAGGACGACGCCATCGACCCCGCACGCCCCACGCACGAGGGCCTCGGCGAGCGCGCATGGTGGCTCTACCAGCTCGTGCGCCAGGCGCCGCTGTCGTGGTGGACCGCGCGCACCGGCATGACGCCGGCGGCCTTGCTCGACTGGGCCGCCGCCGGCGACTGGAAAGACGCGCTGCTGCGCGGCTGGAACGACGCCGTCATCGCCGCCCCCGACCACGACTGGTGCGACGCCATGCTCGACCGTCCGCGCGCCCAGCGCGCCTGGATCGGCCAGCTGCTCGCGCTGCTGCCGCGCGCGCGCCGCGAGCGCCACTGGCTCGCCGAGCTGGGCGCCGAAGGCAACGGCGCGCAGGAAGTCGTAGGCTTCGCCGACCAGGCGTGCGCGCCCGGCGAAACGCCGTCGGCCGAGCTGTCCGCCAGGCTGGCCGCCGCGCTGCGCCTGCGCGTGGAGCGCGGCAGCCTCGCCAACGACTACATGCTGCGCCAGGTGCTCACCAGCGCCGCCGCGCTGCTGCATCCCTCGGCGCTGCCTGCGCTGGCCGACCTGCCGCGCACCGCCGACGAAACACCCGGCACCGCCAACGCACTGGCCGAGACCGCGCGCATCGTGCGCGCGCGCCGGCTGTTCCTCACCCTTTCATCTACTTCTTCTTCTTCTCCATCCCAAGGCCGTCCATGAGCAATGTCCTGCGCCAGCATGCCGAACAGCAATTCGCCGAAGAACTCGATGCGCTCCAGAAGGTCGACGACCGCCAGCGTCCTGCCAACTGGAAGCTCTCGCCCTGGGCGGTGCTCACCTACCTGATGGGCGGCAAGCTCGCCAGCGGCTTCGAGGTCAGCCCCAAGTACATCGGCAATCCGCGGCTGATGGAAATCGCGGTCTCCACGCTCGCCACCGACCGCGCGCTGCTGCTGTACGGCGTGCCGGGCACGGCCAAGTCGTGGGTGTCCGAGCATCTGGCCGCCGCCGTGAGCGGCGACTCCACCATGCTGATCCAGGGCACCGCCGGCACCAGCGAAGAGCAGCTGCGCTACGGCTGGAACTACGCCGAGCTGCTGGCCCACGGCCCGTCCGACAAGGCGCTGGTGCCCAGCCCGCTGGTGCATGCCATGCGCCTGGGCAAGATCGCACGCGTCGAGGAACTCACCCGCATCCCGGCCGACGTGCAGGACACGCTGATCACCGTGCTGTCCGAAAAGACACTGCCCATTCCCGAACTCGGCAGCGAGGTGCAGGCTGTGCGCGGTTTCTCGGTCATTGCCACCGCCAACAACCGCGACAAGGGCGTGAACGAGCTGTCGAGCGCGCTCAAGCGCCGCTTCAACACGGTGGTGCTGCCGGTGCCGTCCAGCGAGGCGGAGGAAGTGCAGATCGTGGTCAAGCGCGTGGGCGAACTGGGCCGCGCGCTCGCGCTGCCGGCCGAGCCGCCGGCGCTGCAGGAAGTGCGCCGCGTGGTGCAGATCTTCCGCGAGCTGCGCAACGGCCAGACCGAGGACGGCAAGACGCGCATCAAGTCGCCCAGCTCCACGCTCTCCACCGCCGAGGCCATCTCCGTCATCAACAGCGGCATGGCGCTGGCCGGCCACTTCGGCGACGGCGTGCTGCGCTCGGCCGACGTGGCCTCGGGCCTGATCGGCGCGGTCATCAAGGACCCGGTGCAGGACCAGGTGGTGTGGAAGGAGTACCTGGAGACGGTGGTGAAGGAGCGCAGCGACTGGAAGGACCTGTACCGCGCCTGCCGCGAGCAGCTGTGAGCGCGCCGATGTCGGACTCCCCACAGCCAGACCTCCCTTCGCAGACGCCGGCGCTGCAGACCACCCAGGTGCACCTGGACGGCCTGTTCGACGTGCTGGCCAAGCACCTGTATTCCACGCCCGTGGTGGCGATCCGCGAACTGATCCAGAACGCGCACGACTCCATCTCGCGCCGCCGGCTCGAAGACCCGTCCTTCACCGAGGCCGGCCGCATCGACGTGCTGGCCGACGAGGCCGCGCAGACCATCGTCATCCGCGACAACGGCTCCGGCCTGACCGAGCAGGAGCTGCACCGCTACCTCGCCACGCTGGGCAACGGCTACACGCGGCAGCTGCGCGCGTCCGACAAGGACGGCAGCGACGAGCTCATCGGCCTGTTCGGGCTGGGCTTTCTCTCCGCCTTCGTGGTGGCCGAGCAGGTGCTGGTGAACAGCACTTCCTTCCAGTCGCCCGGCGAAGGCTGGCGCTACCGCTCGTCGGACGGCCGGCGCTACGCGGTGCAGGCCATCGACGCGCGGCCGGTGGGCACCGAGATCCACCTCGCGATGCGCAGCGACTTCAACCACCTGTGCTCGGCCGGCGTGCTGAAGAAAGTGCTCGGGCGCTATTGCGCGCTGCTGCGCGAGCCGCTGTGGTTCGACGACGAATGCGTCAACGCCGACCCGCCGCCGTGGCGCGCCGCCGCCGACGGCGTGGTGCTGCACCCCGCGGTGCTGCAGCGCCAGCGCATGGCATTCGCCGCGCGCATGGAGCGGCACTTCGAGCCCATCTGCGTGATTCCCGTGGAGCCCGAGGGCGAGAGCGACGCGCGCGGCCTGCTGTGGGTGCAGGACGGCGCCACCTACGGCACCAGCGACAACCGCCACCTGAGCGTCTACGTGCGCGGCATGCTGCTCGACGACGAGGCGCGCGACCTGCTGCCGGTGTGGGCCGGCTTCATCGGCGGCGTGATCGAGTCGAACGCGCTCACGCCCACCGCCAGCCGCGAAGACCTGCAGCGCGACGCCGCCTACCAGGCCACGCGCGCCCACATCCAGGACGCGCTGATCCGCGGCCTGGCCGATCTTTCGCGGTCGCAGGCACCGGCCTGGAGCCGGCTGCTCACGCGCCACAACGAGGCGCTGCTGGGCGCCGCGCTGTGCGAGGACGAACTCTTCGCCATGCTGGCCGACGCCGTGCGCCTGCCCACCAGCCAGGGCGACCTGCCGGTGCGCAGCCTGGTGCGCGAAGGCCGCATCCACCTGAGCCTGGGCCAGAGCGGCGGCTTCGAGGACGTGCTGTTCCGCGCGCTGCAGGTGCCCGTGGCGCGCGGCGACCGCTACGCCGTGGCCGGCTTCCTGCGCCAGTGGGTGCGCGATCGCGGCGTGCAGCTCATCGAGATCGGCACCGCCGCCGGCAACGCCCGCATGTTCCGCGGCGAAGACCTGCCCGAGAGCGAACTCGCCTGGCTGCGCGAACACCTCGCATGGGGCGAGCTGGTGGTGCCCGCGCGCTTCGTGTCGCCCGAGCTGCCGCTGATCGCCGTGCCCGACCGCGAGGCGCAGCTGAAGGCGCGGCTGGAGACCGACGAGGCCAGGAAGCGCATGGCCGGCGCCGCGCTCAGCCTGGCGCGCGCGTTCACCCAGCGCATCGACGCGAGCGTGTCGGCGCGGCTGTACGTGAACCTCGACAACCCGGCCATCCAGGCGCTGCTGCAAAGCCACCGCGAGGGCCGCGCCGTGCCCGCGCATGCGGTCGCGCTGCTGCGCAGCTTCAAGGCCATCATGGCGCCAGGCGGCGAGGAACTGAAGGGCCAGCCGCCGCTGGTCGAACTGCTGGCCGATTTCAGCCGGGCCGTGGCCGCGCTCTGCGCGCCGCGCTCGGCTTCCTAGAAAACCAAAGAGAGAGGATCAACACGATGGACAGCTTTGCCTGGGTCAACGACCTGTCGGACCGGCTCGAGGAAGAAGGCCAGCAGCGCCTGGCCTACCTGATTCACGACGTGCCGCACCAGCAGTTCCAGGGCAACCATGCGCTGGTCGAGGCGCTGGTGCCCGAGGCGCTCGCCAGCGCGCGCGGCCTCGACATTCCGTGGCTCGACGTGTACTTCAAGCACTGGCTGTGCGCCTCGCGCGTGGCGCGTCACCACGGCGAGTCGCAGCTCGGCGAAGTGGTCGATGCCTACGAGCGGGCGCACCAGGAAAAGACCCAGGGCTGCCCGCAGAGCGTGTGCGTCACGCAGGACCTGGTGGCCACCTACGCGAACGTCGACGGCCCCGGCTGGGCCGGCGAGCGCCTCGCGGCCTGCGACGAGACGCTGGCGCGCATCGACCCCAGCTGGGGCTGCTTCGGCTGCCTGAGCATCGAGCGCGCCAATGCCATGGGCGACCAGGGCCAGCCGCGCGAGGCCGTGCTCTACCTGAAGAGCCAGCGCGACGCGCAGCGCCGCGCCGGCGAGGAAGTGACCACGCTGTTCGTCACCACCGAGGTCGAGCAATGGCTCGCGGCCGGCGATCCGCACACCGCGCTCAAGCTGCTCGACGACTCCGAGGACGAAGCCGACGAGGACGACCGCCGCGAGCAGTCGACCCGCCGGCTGCAGCGCAGCCGCGCGCTCGTGCTGGCCGGCCAGCCGCAGGCCGGGTGGGACCTGCTGCCGGAATTCGGCGACATCGAGGTGGCCGACCATGTGTCGTGGTGCCGCGCCGCCGTCGCGGCCGCGCGCGCGCTGCCGGAGCTCAACACGCCCGCGCTGGGCCACGCGCTGTGGACCACCATCGAGCACCTGCACACCGTCGGCAGCCACCGGCTGCTGATCGACCTTGCGCTGGCCCAGGCCGAGCTGGCCGGCGCGCGGCAGGTGCCGTGGCTGGCCGCGCAGGCCGTGGCGCGTGCGCGCCACCATGTGCCGCTGCTGCGCGAAGACTTCGGTGCCGCCGACAAGGTGCGGCGTGCCGGGCAGGCGCTCGCCGCCGTGGCGCCGAAGCCCGCGCCGAGCGCGCCCGAATCGCTGCCCGACTGGCTGCGTTCGCCCGAGGCCGAGGGCCTGTCGAACGAGGCCGTCATCCAGTGGCTGGAGCAGGCGCACCAGGCGCTGCCCGGCGACGAGGGGCTGGCGATGATGCTGGCCTCCGCGCTGTCGAACTACGGCTGCCACGACGAGGCGCGCAGCCGGCTGCAGGCCATGGTGCTGGCGGCGCCGCAATCGGTGGCGCTGCAGAACCACTGGTTCGGCCTGTGCTTCAGCGCCGGCGACCTGGGCGCCATCGAGGAACAGGCGCGACGCATCGAGGCCGCGCAGCCGGCCATGGCCGCCTGGTACCGCGCGCGCATCGCCTTCCGCGAAGGGCGCTACACGCAGGTCGGGCCGCTGGTCGAGCAGGTGCTGGCGCACGACCCCGAGGCCACGGCCACGCGCCGGCTGTGGGCCGACGCGGCCATGGAACTGAAGGACTTCGACACGGCCGTGGCCCAGCGCCGCATGGTGCTGGCCGCCGACGATGCGCCCGAGCCCGGCCGCCGCTGGGAGCTGCTGATCGCCGCCACCGCGGCGCGCCAGTGGGCCGACGTGCGCGCGCAGGCCCGCGCGCTCGAGATGGAACTCGAAGCCGGCCAGCCCGACGATGCCGAGGTCGAGGAAGACTGGGGCCTGGTCTACCTGCGTTGCGAGGAAAACGGCCGCGAGCGCGACGTGCTCGCGCGCCGCACCGGCCCGGCCACCGCGCGCATCGTGCAGCCCTCGCCGCGCGGCCTCGAGCAGCGCCTGGGCGACTGGGTGGTGTTCGAGCCCAGGCTGGCGGAGCAGCCGCCCGAGGACGAGGAAGAACTGCGCACCTACACCCGCGTCTTCACCGCGCCCGTGCACCTGCTGGAGAAGGGCCCCTACGGCCCGAGCTACATGATCGACGGCGTGCACCCCGGCGAGGAAAGCGTGAGCGCCCTGCGCGACGCGCTCCACGAGGCGGGCTGGAGCACCTGGCAGTACAGCAACGACAACTACCGCGTGAGCGACGCCGAAGCGGATGACGCGGACGAAGAAGACGAAGACGACGAAGACGACGGCCTCCCCGGCCTCTACCTCGCCGTGACCGCGCCCGCCAACGTGCCGCCGCGCGCCATTGCCGCGCGCGTGGCTGCGCTGTGCAAGGGCCACCAGCTGTGCTGGACCGAGCTGGCCCGCGCGGCCGGCGAGCCGACCGAATGGCACGAGGCCATGGAAGCGCGCTACGGTCTCTGAGCCCCTGCAACTCCACTTTTCCGACGCACTGAACAGATGGGCTCTCCGCTGCACTACTTCGGCATCCGCCATCACGGGCCCGGCTGCGCGCGCAGCCTGCTGCGCGCCTTCGAGTCGCTGCAGCCCGACTGCATCCTGGTCGAAGGCCCGCCCGACGCGGAAGGCCTGCTGTCCTTCATGGCGCACGCCGACCTGCGCCCGCCGGTCGCGATGCTGATCCACGCGGGCGAGGACACGGGGCTCGCCGCCTTCTACCCCTTCGCCGAGTTCTCGCCCGAATGGCAGGCGCTGCAATGGGGCGTGTCGCGCAACCTGCCGGTGCGCTTCATCGACCTGCCGCAGTCGCACCGCATGGCGATCGAGCAGGCCGCGCGCGCCGCCGACGAAGCCGAGGCCGCGAAGGCACAGGAAGCGCCCGAGGCCGAAGCCGGCGAGCCGCCAGGTGACGACGAACACGACGAAGCACCGGCCTCCGGCGAGGAAGCGGCGCTGCAGCGGATCCCCGACGACCCCTTCGACTGGCTCGCCCATGCCGCCGGCTATGCCGACGGCGAGAGCTGGTGGAACCACATGGTCGAGGAGCGCGGCGACGGCGAAGACCTGTTCGGCGCCATCGCCGAGGCCATGACGGCCGTGCGCGCCGAAACGCCCGAAGACCGCCGCGGCCCGCGCGCCGCGAAGCGCGAGCAGCTGCGCGAGGCCTTCATGCGGCAATCGATACGCGAAGCCGTCAAGGCCGGCCACCAGCGCATCGCCGTGGTCTGCGGCGCCTGGCATGTGCCGGCCCTGCAGGGCGCGGCCACCGCCAAGGCCGACGCGGCGCTGCTCAAGGGCCTGCCCAGGCTCAAGGTGCTCGCGACCTGGGTGCCGTGGACCTACCGCCACCTCACCAGCGCCAGCGGCTACGGCGCGGGCATCGATTCGCCGGGCTGGTACGAGCACCTGTGGCAGCAGGGGGAGCAGGTGGCGGGCCGAAGCACCGGCTGGCTCGCGCGCGTGGCGCGGCTGCTGCGCGAGCACGACCTCGACTGCTCCTCCGCCCACCTGATCGAGGCCACGCGCCTGGCCGACACCCTCGCCGCGCTGCGCGAACGCCCCGCGCCCGGCCTGCCCGAGCTCGACGAGGCCGTGCGCAGCGTGATCTGCATGGGCGAGCAGGCGCCGCTCACGCTGATCCGCGAGCGCCTGACCGTCGGCGACCGCATGGGCCAGGTGCCGGCAGAAGTGCCGACCGTGCCGCTGCAGCGCGACATCGAGCAGCAGCAAAAAAGCCTGCGCCTGAAGCCGGAAGCCACCGCGCGCACGCTCGACCTCGACCTGCGCCAGCCCAACGACCTCGCGCGCAGCCACCTGCTGCATCGGCTGCGCCTGCTCGACCTGCCCTGGGGCGCGCCCACCGTCGGCCAGCGTTCCAGCCGCGGCACCTTCCACGAGGTGTGGCAGCTGCAGTGGCAGCCCGAATTCGCGCTGCGCATCATCGAGGCCAGCCGCTTCGGCGCGACCCTCGCGCACGCCGCCACCTCGCGCGTGATGGAGCAGCTGGCCGGCGAAAGCTCGCTCACCGTGCTGGCCGGGCAGGTCGACACCGTGCTGCTGGCCGACCTGCCCGCGGCGGTGCAGGCCGTGACCCGCGCGCTCGAAGACCGCGCCGCGCTCACCGGCGACGCGGTGCAGCTCATCGGCGCGGTGCCGCCGCTGGCCAACGTGTTCCGCTACGGCAGCGTGCGCCAGACCGACAGCGCGCTGCTCTCGCACGTGCTCGACAGCCTCATCGTGCGCGGCGCCATCGGCCTGCCCATTGCCTGCGGCGCGCTCGACGCCGAAGCGGCCGAATCGCTGCGCACCAGCCTCATCGCCGCACACGACGCGGTGCGCCTGCGCGACGGCGAGGAAACCACCGCCGCATGGCGCGGCGCGCTGCGCGCCATCGCCTTCGGCGAGAGCGCGGCGCCGCTGCTGCGCGGCGTGGCCTGCCGGCTGCTGCTCGACGATGCGCAGATCGACAGCGAAGGGGCCTCGCAGCAGCTCGCGCGCAATCTGTCGGCCGGCGCGCCGCCCACCGAGGCGGCCGCGTGGCTCGAAGGCTTCCTCAACCGCAACGCGATGGTGCTGCTGCACGACGAGGCCGTGTGGCCGCTGGTCGATGGCTGGCTGTCGGCGCTGGGCGAAGAACACTTCCTGCAGGTGCTGCCGCTGGTGCGCCGCAGCTTCGCCGACTTCTCGGGCGCCGACCGGCGCGCGCTGGGCGAGCGTGCGAAGCGGGGCGCGACGGGTGGAAAAGGCGGCACGGCGGTGGTCGCCACCGCTGCCGCCGAGTGGGACGAATCTCGCGCGGTGCTCGCGCTGCCGCTGCTGCGGGAACTGCTGGGAGTGAAGGCATGAACACCGACGACACCGTTGCCGCGTCCGCGGACGAGACGCCGCCCTCCACCGACCGCCTGCAGCGCTGGCGCCTGGTGCTCGGCAGCGAGGCCACGCCCAGCTGCGGCGCCGTGGAGGGCCGGGTGCGCGAGATCGACATGGCGCTCGCCGCGCTCTACGAGGCCGACGGCCGGCGCGGCCTGGGCCAGGGCGGCCAGCGCGGCGGCCGGGGCGATTCGGCGCCCAGCGTGGCGCGCTGGCTCGGCGACATCCGCAAGTACTTTCCGAGCCAGGTGGTGCAGGTGATGCAGCGCGACGCGATGGAGCGGCTCAACCTGCGCCAGATGCTGCTGCAGCCCGAGATGCTCGAGAACGCCCAGCCCGACGTGCACCTGGTGGCCAGCCTCGTGGCGCTGGCCAGCGTGATTCCCGCGGGCACCAAGGACACCGCGCGCGCCGTGGTGCGCAAGGTGGTCGACGAGCTCATGAAGAAGCTCGAGGAGCCGATGCGCAGCGCCGTGAGCGGCGCGCTCAACCGCAGCCAGCGCAACCGCCGCCCGCGCCATTCGGAGATCGACTGGAACCGCACCATCCGCGCCAACCTGCGCCACTGGCAGCCCGAGTACCGCACGGTGGTGCCGCAGTCGCTGGTCGGCTACGGCCGCAAGGCGCGGCAGCCGCAGCGCGAGGTGATCCTGTGCATCGACCAGAGCGGTTCCATGGCCGCGTCGGTGGTCTATTCGAGCATCTTCGGCGCCGTCATGGCCAGCCTGCCGGCGGTGGCGACCAGGCTGGTGGTGTTCGACACCAGCGTGGTCGACATGACCGAGCAGCTGCAGGACCCGGTCGACCTGCTGTTCGGCGTGCAGCTGGGCGGCGGCACCGACATCAACGGCGCCGTGGGCTACTGCCAGGGCCTCATACGCGAGCCGCGCAACACCATCCTGGTGCTGATCTCCGACCTGTACGAAGGCGGCGTGGAAGAAAAGCTGCTGCACCGCGCCAACGAGCTGGTCGAGGCCGGCGTGCAGTTCATCGCGCTGCTGGCGCTCAGCGACGAGGGCGCGCCGGCCTACGACCGCGACCTGGCCGCCAAGCTGGCCGCGCTGGGCGTGCCCTCGTTCGCATGCACGCCCGACGCGTTCCCGGGCCTCATGGCCGCCGCCATCAAGCGCGAGGACGTGGCGGGCTGGGCCGCGGCACAAGGCCTGAGGACCAGCAGGGCTGGATGAACAGGCCCTAACATGGAGGCGGAGACGCCCGCCCATGCCGCCCATGATCCGCCGCCGACCGCTTCTGCTGCAGCTCCTGTCCACGGCCGCCCTCGCGGCCGGGACGCTGCCCCGCGCCGCGACGGCGCAGCCGCTCTATCCCGCCAGGCCCTTCCGCTGGATCGTGCCGTACCCGGCCGGTGCCGGCGCCGACATCGTCGCGCGCACCGTGGGCGCCCAGCTCGCCATCGACACCGGGCAGCCGGTGACCATCGAGAACCGTGCCGGAGGCAACACCGCGCTCGGCGCCATCGAGGCGGCGCGCGCGCCGGCCGACGGCTACACGCTGCTGTCGGCCGACAACGGCATGCTGGTGTTCAACCCCGCGATCTACCGCAACCTCAGCTACAACCCCGTGCGCGACTTCGCGCCGGTCACGCTGATGGGCCGGCTGCCGATGGTGCTGCTGGTCGGCCCGGCCACCGGCGAGAAGGACGCGCGCGCGTTCATCGCCGACGCGCGCGCCTTTCCCGGCAAGGTCAGCTTCGCCTCCGCCGGCACCGGCAGCCCGCAGCACCTGGCCATGGAACTGCTCGAGCGCGAGGCCGGGCTGAAGATGGTGCACGTGCCGTATCGCAGCGCGGCGCCCGCGCTGGCCGACGTGGCCGGCGGCCAGCTGCCGGCCATGATGTGCGACCTGGCGGCGGCCCGCCGCTTCATCCAGAGCGGCAGGCTGCGCGCGCTGGCGGTGGCCCATCCGCGCCGGCTGGCGCAACTGCCGGCGGTGCCGACCTTCGCCGAGCTCGGCATGCCGCGCGTCGAGGCGGCCACGCTCATGGGGCTCGTGGTGCCCGTGAACACGCCTGGCGAGCTGGTGGCGCGGCTGCAGCAGGCGGTGGCCAGCGCCATCCACAACCCGGCGGTGCTGGCCCGGTTCGCCGACCTCGGCATCGAGGCCGCAGGCGACGGGCCCGGCAAGTTCGCTTCGCTGCTGCAGGCCGAAGCGGCGCGCTGGCACCCGCTCATCCGCGACCTCAACCTGGTGCTCGACTGAGCGGCCCGTGCCTTTACGGCAACTTTGCGCGCAGGCCGCGAAGTTCTCATCCCCGGCTAAGAGTCGCTGCCTAGATTGGCGCATCGCCAGAAAGGGTCGGCGGGGCGGTGTGCACGGGCAGGCCGGCCCGCCCGGAAAAACAATGAAAACTCGCCGGTTACACCACGTCGTCTTTGCGGACGATTTTTTTCGCTCTGCGGCCAACGGCCTGACCTACCACGTCGCGAACCGGCGCTTCCTGCGTGCTTTCTTCGACACCGCCCTCGGCCGCCTGGGCCTGCCGGTGCAGGAGGTCGCGCCGCTGTCCGACGGCGGTCGCATCGACGTCGCGCGCCTCATGGCCCGGCTCGACCTGCCCTGCACGCCGGCCGGCTGGGCCCGCGCCTGCATCGCCGACCTGGCACCGCTGGCGGGGCGCGACGGCATGCCGGCGTTCGACCCCGGCTGCCTGGTGATCGGCTGGGGGCTGACGCCGGCGCTGCAGCACTGCATCGACCGCGGCGGCGCCAGCTACCTCGACATCGAGATCGACCCGCGCCGCTTCACCGAGCACCTGCACTTCTGCGCCCGCACCAACGACCCCGCCATCGAGGCCGCGCTGCGCGCGCGCCGGGTGGACGAGGAGCTGTTCTGGAACCACGCGAGCGTGATCAAGGGCTACTTCGCCAGGCGCGGCGCCGCTTCGCTGTTCGACCCGCGGCTGCGCGTGGGGCTGTTCTTCGGCCAGAGCCTGGTCGACCTGTCGCTGGTGGGCGGCGGGCGCACCATGCATCCGGCCAGCGTGATCGCGCCGCTGCGCGAACTGGCGCGCGGGGTCGACCTGCTGGTCATCAAGCCGCACCCGTACGAGCCCGCGCTGCACGACCTCGCGCCCATCGCACGGGCCATTCCCAACGTCGCGTGGACGCAGGAGAACACGTATGCGCTGCTGTCGGCGAACAACGTGCACTTCGCGTCGGCGCTGTCGTCCAGCGTGCTGGCCGAGGCGCGCTATTTCCGCAAGCCCGCGCATGCGCTGATCCACGCGGACCGCAATGCGCGCTCGCAGCTGCCGGCGGCATGCTCGGGCTGGATGCCGATCGGCGCCGGGCTCGGCGCGATGGACTTCATGGCCGAGGCCTGCGGCGTCATCTCGCCTTTGTCAGCCAATGCCGCCGCCAGCGCATCGGCGTGGCCGGCCGCCGCCATCGAGCAGGCATTCGCGCTGCGCTGGGGCTTCGACGACAAGAGCCAGGGCCTGCGCGACGTGGCCGAGCTGCGGCTGGACCGGCCCTACATGTTCCACCCCGGCAGCCCCGCGGCCGGCTGGCTCAGCCACGGCTGGGCCGGCTTCGACGGGGAGGGCGCGCGCAGCGAGGGCGAACTGGCCAGCCTGGTCATACCGCTGCCCGCGCTGGCGCCTTCGCAATCGCTTGCGGTGTCGCACCAGAGCCCGCACCGCATCGAGGTGCGGGTGGACTACCGCAGCAATGCCAAGGCCACGAGCGTGCACGCCATGTTCGACGGCGTGGTGCTGCCGGCCCGGCGCGTCACGGGGGCGCGCCGCCGCAGCCTCGTGTTCGACATCGAGGCCGCGGCGGCGCGCAAGTGCCTGGTGCTGCAGTTCGTGGTGGCGGACACCGGGCGCTCCCTGCCGCGCCGTGCGCTGG
Organism: Variovorax sp. efr-133-TYG-130; assembly: GCF_030208835.1. Classification (NCBI taxonomy): domain Bacteria; kingdom Pseudomonadati; phylum Pseudomonadota; class Betaproteobacteria; order Burkholderiales; family Comamonadaceae; genus Variovorax; species Variovorax sp. efr-133-TYG-130. The sequence continues at coordinate 48,254 of NZ_JARVTD010000042.1, forward strand.
CGCGGCCGTCTTTCACGATCAAGCGGCTGCAGGTGTCGCTGCGCATGGGCCGGGGCGTGGTCTCGGCGCCGCCAAAGGCCACGTCGATGCGATGGGCCGAGATGCATCCGCTGCGCGCGGCGGCCCGCGTGTTCCGCGCGGTGGTCGATTCGGCGCGCGGGGTCATGGGCTAGCCGGCGCGCCGCCCGCAAGGCGCAGCAGCAGCGTGACCCATTGCTGGCGGCGGTCGATGGCGGCCTGCCTGCCTTCGACGCCGTCCGTGGTGTTGCCGGCATTCATGGCGAGCAGTTCGCCCGCCGCGGTTGCCACGGCCCGCGCGAACTTCGCCGCGTCGCCGCGCCACACCACCACCCGGTGCTCGAGCCCGAGCTGCGCGGCGCGCCCGGCGTTGATCGCCTGTTCGGGCTGGTCGGTCAGCAGCAGCAGGATCGGCTTGCGGTACACCGCCGCGATCGACAGCGCCGCCATGCCCGGCGCGGAGACGATGAAGGCGCTGCGCGCTGCGGCCTCGATCCAGTGCTCGTCGCGCGCATGCCAGCGGGGACGCCGCGCATAGCCTTCGCCCACTAGGTGCGCCGGCAGGCCCGCGTCGGCCAGGCCCTGCTCCAGGCCTTCGGCCAGGGCCGGTTCCTCGAAGTGGGGGTTCAGGTAGACGGCGGCGGCGCGCGGCGCGGCCTCCTGCGCATGGGCCGCCGCATCCACCACCGCGACCGGCGTCGGCAGCCGCCAGCCGCCGCGCCCGTCGTGCGCCGGCTCGCCGTGCGCGAAGTCATGCGCGATGCGCGCGAGACTGCGGTCGATCTGCCAGGCCACGATGCCGCCGAACAGCCGTGCCACGGCGCCCGGCATGCGGCCCTCGAAGTTGGTCTGCAGCGCATGCCGCAGGCTCGCGCCGTACACGTGCACGACCTTGCGGGGCCAGAACGGCAGCCAGCCCATCAGCAGCAACGCGGGGTGGAAGGAGTCGTTCACCACCAGGTCGGCTTCGCGGAAGCGGCGGCTCAGCCGCAGCACGTCGCGCAGCATGCGCGTGGGGCGGAACATGTAGTGCGCCACGTTGCGGTCGGTTTCGCGGCGCAGCATGTTCTGTTCCTTGTCGAACTGCACCGCGTAGTGGCGCGAAAGCACGGGCGCGTCGATGCCGAAGCCGGCCAGGAAGCGCGCGCCTTCGTCCGAGGTGGTGAGCACCTGCACCTGCGCGCCGGCGTCGCGCAGCGCGTGCGTCAGCAGTTGGGCGCGCATCAGGTGGCCGCGCGCGTCCGCGGTCGCGAGGTAGAGGATGCGCGGCGGCATCGCTCAGGCGTGATGCCGGTGCCGCAGCGGCCGCGTGGCGCCCGGACGCAGCCGCAGGGCCACGCCCGCCAGCCACATCCCGGCCGCGCCGGTGATGCCGAAGCCGCGTTCGGTGTCTCGCACCTCGCGCATCAGCTGCGCAAGCCGGGCCTGCTCGTGCGGCGCCACGCAGCGCTGCAGCGTGTGGCTGCACAGGCGGATGTGGCGGTCTTCGTCGGCCAGCACGCGCGCGAGCAGCGGATGCAGCGGATGCTGCTGGCCGATCAGTGCGCAGTGACGCTGCAATATGCGCGAGGCCATCTGCTCCGCGCTCAGGCCGATGGCATAGGCAGGTACCAGCCCGCCGTGCGCGAAGTGCGGTGCATGCCGGCGGATCAGCTGCTGCCAGCGCGCCAGCTTGCGGCGGCTGAACCAGTCGGGCCGGGGTGCTTCCTCGGGCGAGGCGGCGGCCTGGGCGGTGCCGCCGCGCAGGTTGATGGCTTCCGCGAAAAGGCGCGCGTGCAACTGCTCGTCGGCCAGGTGCTGGTCGAGCTGGCGCGCGAGCCAGTCGGGCGGGTCGATGCGCAGCTCGCGCTGCAGCGCCTGCTCGGACGACTCCTCGCCCACCAGGTAGAAGCGCAGCAGCAGCATCTCGCCCGCGTTGCTCGCATGCAGCTGCCGCAGCGCGGCGCGCTTGACGTGGTGCACGATGCGCGCCTGCAGCGCGGGCCAGCCGCGAAGCCGCGGCGGGGCGAGGCAGTCGAAGCCGGCTGCCGCGTCTGGTGTCTGGTCAGCGGGCATCGGCCTTGGCCTGCACGGGCTGCGGCTGTTGCTGCTGCCAGCCCAGCACGAGCCCGATGAAGCTGTCCTGCAGGAACGCGCGCGCGGCCGCGTCGGCGCCCGCGAACTCGCGCTGCTGGCCGTCGTAGCGCACGAAGCCCTTGCCGCCGGCCGCGCCCAGCACCAGCTTCTCGTTCTTGCGGAAGCCGCGCTGCAGCAGCGGCTGCAACAGCGACTGCGATTCCAGCCCGTACAGGAACAGGTCGCGCTGCACCACCTGGCGCGGGATCTTGCCGCTGAGCGCCTGCAGCTCCAGCGTCCAGTTGCCTTGCCGCATCGCTTCGGCCAGCTCGCGGCCCTTGGCGGCCGGCGCGTGGAAGCGCGCGCGCGCCACCGACTTCGACGCCTTGCCCAGCCCCAGGCCGATGGTGATGTCGGCGTCTCTTGCGCCATCGGTGCGGTTGTCGTCCACCTGCACCAGCACGTTGGCCAGGCGCGCAGTGAGCGAGGGCCTGGCCAGCGCTTCGATGACCTGGTCGGCCGTGAGCACCACGCGCTCGGTGTTCGCCTCGTTCACCACGACCTGGTACGGGTCGATGCGGATGTCGTTGAACTCCCCGCCCATGGGCGAGTGCGCGTGGCTGCTCACCGACCAGTCGGTGCCCGATCGGCTCAGCAGCGCGTGGAAGGTCAGCGGCACGCGTTGGCCGCCGCGCGTCTGGCCCGAGCCCTGCAGCAGCACGTCGCCGACGATGGTCTTCTCGGCGTAGCTGCGGGTGTTGGTGAAGCGGATGGTGTGTGCGGCGCCGTCGAGCGAGGCGCGCGTTTCGGGGTCGTCGAGGGCGAGGCGGTTGCAGTCGTTGCCCGCGCCGGCCAGCGCCGCGAAGGGGCAGTCGGCATCGGACTTGAAGTTGAAGACGCCGCGGCCGGTGAAGTCGGCAGCGCTGGCCAGCGTGAAGGCGCCTGCGAGCGCGAGGCCGAGCGCGGCGCGGCGCGCCGGAAACGAAGAGCGGATGTGCATGGTCTTTGTCGTTTGTTGTTCTTGTGGCGAGTGCCGCTCAGGGCCGGCGATTCAGGGCCGGTGATAGGAGAGCGCCTGCGCATCCGCATTGGTGCGGCCCGTGGTGTGCCAGCCGATGCCGCGCGCGAACGCGCCCAGCATGTCGACGGCCGAGAAACCCAGGATCAGCGCCACGCCCGCGAGCCAGCGCAGGCCGCGCAGCGGCGGCAGGTCTTGATGGTTCAGCGCCTTCACGCTGAAGCCCAGCCGCGTGAACAGCACGCACAGCGGGCCGATGGGGCCGCTGTTGGCCAGCCACTGCCAGCGCGGCGACACGTAGCTGCGCAGCAGGTGCGGCGTGAGCGAGTAAGTGTCCTGCCCGCGCATCCAGCGCAGCTTGAGCGCCTCCAGGCGCGTGTCCGGCAGGCGGTGTTCGGTGTGGGCCGCGGCCGCGTAGCGAATGGGCACGCCCGCCGCCTTCAGCCGCATGCCCAGCACCTGGCAGTGCGCGCGGTACACGCCGTCGAGCGCCTGGTAGCTGTGCCGCTCGAACACCTCGCGGCGGAAGGCCACGTTGTTCGCGTAGAAGTTGCTCGTGGCGCCGGCATGGCCGGCGTTGGGGAAGTACATGAAGTCGATGGTCGTCAGCGCGGTGCCGACCACGTTGGCCGCGTAGCTGGTGCGCCCGGCCACCACCTCGGGCGCATCGGCGCCTTGCGTGAACGGCAGCAGCATCTGCAGCAGCCAGTCGTCGTCGGGCAGGCAGTCGGCATCGGCGAACACCACGTGCGTGCAGCGCTGCGCATCGGTGGCCGCGAAGCCGGCGTTCTTGGCATCGTAGTACCCGGTGGCCGCGTCGATGCGCACGAAGTCGACCGGGCGGCCCGCGAGCGCGCTCACCGCATCGCAGGTGGCGGGGCTCAGTCCGTCGTGCGTGATGACCACCTGCGCGAGCGCCGTGAGCGGCAGCTTCTGTTTCGCGAGCAGCGCCACCAGGCGCTGCAGGCTGGCGCCGGCCCTAGCCTCGGCATCCGCTCCGCCGCGCAGGTTGTTGGTCTCCAGGACCAGCGCGCAACGCGCGGCAACTTGATCGGGCATCATCGAATTTTCCTGTCCGGACATTGTTTTGAAGGCTTGCACCCTGCTTTTATCGCACAACCGCGCCAGCCACCAGTGCAGCGCGCCGCCGGGCCGGCCATGAAGGTCGGCATCTTCGGCGCCGGCTACGTGGGCCTGAGCTTCGCGGCCTGCCTGGCCGAGGCCGGGCACGAGGTGCTCTGCACCGACGCCGACCTGCCGCGCATCGAAGGCCTGCAGCGTGGCCTGATGCCCTTGCACGAACCGGACCTGGAGCCCCTGGTGGCCGAGGGCCTGGCCGCCGGCACGCTGCGCTTCACCGCCGACGCCCAGGCCGCCTGCGGGCACGGCGACGTGCTCTTCATCGTGGTCAACACGCCGGCGGATGCGCAAGGGCGCGTCGACCTGCGGCAAGTGATGGCGGTGGCGGCGGGCATCGGGCGGCACCGCGAGCGCGAGGCGCTGGTGGTGTGCAAGTCGACCGCGCCGGTGGGCACGGCCGACCAGATCGAGGCCGTGCTGAGCGGCGAGCTTTCGCGGCGCGGCGCCTCGCTGCGCATCGCGGTGGCCGCCAACCCCGAGTTCCTGCGCGAAGGCGCGGCCGTGCGCGACTGCCGCCGGCCCGACCGCGTGGTGATCGGCACGCGGGACCCGTGGGCCATCGACCTGCTGACCCGGCTCTACGCGCCGTTCGTGAGCGAACCCGAAAGGCCGCTGCTGGTGATGGACCGCCGCTCGGCCGAGCTCACCAAGTACGCAGCCAACGCGATGCTCGCGACCCGCATCAGCTTCATGAACGAGATGGCGCGCGTGGCCGGGCACGCGGGCGCCGACATCAAGATGGTGCGGCGCGGCATCGGCGCCGACCACCGCATCGGGCCCGACTTCCTGCAGGCGGGCGCGGGCTACGGCGGCTCCTGCCTTGCCAAGGACGTGCGCGCGCTGACCCGCATGGCCGAGCGCGACGGCCATGCGCTGCGCATTCTGTCGGCGGTCGAGGCCGCGAACCACGAGCAGAAGGGCCGGCTGTTCGACCTGATGACGCACCACTTCGAAGGCCGCATCGCGGGCAAGACCGTCGCGGTGTGGGGCCTGGCCTTCAAGCCCGACACCGACGACATGCGCGATGCGCCCAGCCTGGTGCTGCTGGAGCGGCTGCTGGCGGCCGGCGCGCGCGTGCAGGCGCACGACCCGGCCGCGATGGCGAATGCGCGCGCCATCGTCGGCGAGCGCGACGGCCTGCGCTGGTGCGCCACCGCGCAAGAGGCACTGCACGGCGCCGACGTGCTGGCGCTGGTGACCGAGTGGCCGGTGTTCCGCGAGGCCGGCCTTGCGCAGATCGCGCGGGAACTGCGCATGCCGGCGATCTTCGACGGCCGCAATGTCTATGACGCGGCGCAGGTGGAGGCCGCGGGCATCGCGTACTACGGCATCGGGCGCGGGCGCGCGGTGCCGCGCTGAGGCGGTCGCCCGGTCAGTCCTGCGGCAGGAAGGCGTCGCCCGGCGTGAGCGGCGCATGCCGGTAGCTGGCCGGCGTGCGGCTCAGCTTCACCGGCGCGCCGATGCCGCGGTAGCCGCCGGGCATCTCGACCACCATCTCGCGGTGCAGCGTGTGCGGGTGCTGCAGCGCGGCGTCGACCGGCAGCACCGGCGCGGCGGGCACGCCGGCGGCCATGAGCTGCTCGACGAGCTGGCGGCCGTCGAAAGCGGCCATGGCCGCCTCGAGCCGCTGCTTGAGCCCGCCGCGGTTCACCGAGCGCGCACCGGCGGAGCGATAGAGCGGATCTTCGGCAAGCCCGGGCAAGCCGATGCAGCGGCACAGGCTGGCGAACTGGCGGTCGTTGCCCACGGCGACGAACACGGGGTCGGTGCCGGTGGCGAGTGCGTCGTAGGGGTAGATGTTGGGGTGCGCGTTGCCGGTGCGGCGCGGCGCGGTGCCGTCCATGAACCAGTTGGCCGCGTGCGGATGCAGCAGCGACAGGCCGCTGTCGTACAGCGCCGCTTCCACGAACTGGCCGCGTCCGCTGCGGTTGCGTTCCTGCAGCGCGAGCAGCACGCCGATGACCGCGTTGAGGCCGGTCACCATGTCGACCACGGGCAGCCCGACGCGCAGCGGGCCGCCGTCGGCTTCGCCGTTGATGCTCATGATGCCGGTCATGGCCTGCACGGCGGCGTCGTAACCCGGCAGCGCACCGAGCGGACCATCGGCGCCGAAGCCGGAGACGCGGCACCACACGAGGCGCGGGAAGCGTTGCGACAGGGTCTCGTAGCCGATGCCCCAGCGTTCCATGGTGCCGGTCTTGAAGTTCTCGATGAGCACGTCGGCCTCGGCCACCAGGGCGAGCAGCGATTCGCGGCCTTCTTCTGTCGAGAAGTCGAGGTGCTGCACGCGCTTGTTGCGGTTGAGGCCGTGGTAGTACGAGGCGACGCCTTCCTTGAACGGCGGGCCCCAGGTGCGGGTGTCGTCGCCTTGTGGCGGCTCGACCTTGAGCACATCGGCACCGTGGTCACCGAGGATCTGTCCGCAGTAGGGACCGCCGAGGATGCGGGAGATATCCAGCACCCGGATGCCTGCGAGGGCGCCTTGGGGTTGTGTCATTTCTGCCTTTCGTTTGTTCGTTCTTTCTTTCGGGGCACGCTCACGCCGACGGGGTACCTTGCTCCGCGAATGTCCCCCGGCCTTCGGCCTCCTCCTTTATTTCGCTGCGCAAGGCACCCCGCCGTCGTGAGCGTCCAGAGCACTGGTTGATCGGCCCGCACGAGCGCGGCGTCCATCGTGCACAGGGCGTCGGGTGCTCCTCGCAGCGAAATAAAGGAGGAGGGGCGCAGCCCCGGGGGACATTCGCGGAGGGGAGTACCCGATGGCCTGTGCACACGCCCCGAACGAAGCGGCTGAATCAGTCCAGCTGCGCCCCGGACTTTTGAACCACGTCCTTCCACTTGACCGACTCCGCGGCGATGAACTGCCCCAGCTTCTGTGGCGATGTGTCGGCCGATGCTTCCAGGCCTTGGGCAGAGAACATCTGCTTCACCTTGGGTGAGTTGAGCACCTCGGCAAACGCATGATTCAGCTTGGCCACGCGGTCCGCCGGCGTGCCGGCCGGCGCGACGATGCCGAAGAACACGCTCACGTCATAACCCTTGTAGCCCTGCTCCGCGATCGTCGGCACGTCGGGCAGCGCCTGCGAGCGCGCCGACGTGGCCACGCCCAGAGCGCGCAGCTTGCCCGCCTTCACATACGGCAATGCGGTGAGGATGTCGGTGAACGTCATGCTCACCTGGTTGCCCAGCAAATCATTGAGCGCCGGCCCCGTGCCCTTGTACGGAATGTGCTGCAGGTCGGTGCCCGCCACCGAGTTGAAGAGCACGCCCGCCAGGTGCGACGACGCACCGTTGCCCGAAGACGCGTAGCTCAGCTTGCCGGGGTTGGCCTTGGCGTAGGCCACGAGCTCCGGCACGGTCTTCACCGGCAGGGCGGGGTTCACCACCAGGATGTTGGGCAGGTAGCCGACCTGGATCACCGGCGCGAAGCTCTTCACCGGGTCGTAGTTGATCTTGCGGTACAGGCTCTTGTTGATGGCCAGCGGGCCCGAGGTGCCGAACATCAGCGTGTGGCCGTCGGCCTCGGCGCGCGCCACGTATTCGGCGCCGATGTTGCCGCCCGCGCCCGCGCGGTTCTCCACGATCATCGGCTGGCCGAGGCGGTCCTTCATCTCGGCGGCGAGCGTGCGCGCCATCGCGTCGGTCGGGCCGCCGGGCGGGAAGGGCACGACCAGCGTCAAGGGCTTGGCGGGAAAGGCGTCGGCCGCATGCGCGGCGGGCATGGCGGCCACGAGCGTGGCGCATGCGGTCAGCAGGAAGATGAAGCGTTTCAAAGGGATGTCTCCGGTCTTGTGTGATGAGCTGGGAAAGCAGGGTCAGGCGACGGCCTCTTCGGTGCGTGCGGCGGGGGCGCCGTTCCAGTCGGCGGGCATCGCATCGGGCGAGAGCGGGTCGCGCGGCAGCACGCGGTGCAGCAGCACCAGCTGCGCCCAGCGCAGGCGCGGTGCGGAGCCGCCGTGCGCGGCCTCCCAGGCCATCGCGATGGCGCTGGTGCAGTGGTAGAGCGCCGATGCCGCCTGGCGCGCGAGCACGTCGCCGCCTTCGCGCGCGGCGGTCTCGGTCAGCGCGGCGGCGCGGTCCAGCGCGTCGCGCAGGGCCTTGGCGAAGGCCGGGGCCAGCGGCGCGTCGTCGAGCAGCTTGCGGCAGTGCGCGCGCAGCACGGGCAGCGAGCCTTCGCGCTTGACCGCGCGGATCACGTCGAGCGCCACGATGTTGCTGGTGCCTTCCCAGATCGAGCCTAGGTGCGCGTCCCGCACCAGGCGCGCGTCGCTCCATTCCTCGATGTAGCCGCAGCCGCCGCGCACTTCCATTGCATCGCCCGTCACCTTGCGCGCATCGCGGCAGGCGCGGAACTTGATGAGCGGCGTGAGGATGCGCAGCAGCGCATAGGCGTCGGGCTCGCCGGCGTCGGAGCGGGCGAGCGCCAGTGCGGTCTGGCACACCATCGTGCGGGCCTGCTCGGCCGGCATGCGCAGCTTGTCGAGCTGGCGCTGCATCAGCGGCATCTGATCGAGCGTGCGGCCGAAGGCGCGGCGCTCGGAAGCGATGAACTCGGCCTCGGCCACCGCGCGGCGCATCAGGCCGGCGGCGCGCACGCCGTTCGACAGGCGCGAGTTGTTGACCATGTCGGCCATCTGCACGAAGCCGCGGCCGGCCTCGCCCACGAGGTACGCGACCGCGCCTTCGAGGCGGATCTCGCCGCTGGCCATCGAGCGCGTGCCCAGCTTGTCCTTCAGCCGGATGATGCGGTAGTGGTTGAGGCTGCCGTCGTCCAGCCGGCGCGGCAGCAGGAACAGCGACACGCTCTTCATGCCGGGCTGGCCGCCCGATTCGTCGTCGGCGCGCGCCAGCACCATCGCGAAGTCGGCGTCGGGGTTGGAGCAGAACCACTTGTCGCCGCTCAGGCGCCAGCTGCCGTCGGCTTCCTGATAGTGGGCCAGCGTGGCGGTGGCGGCGATGTCGGAGCCGGCGGCCTGCTCGGTCATGAACATCGCGCCCTGCGCGAGTTCGTCGAAGTCGAGCGAGGTCAGGCGCGGCAGGTACTTCGCGACCAGCTCAGGGTGGCCGAATTTCTTGAGCGTGCGCGTGAGCGAATCGGTCATCGACACCGGGCAGCACAGGCCGAACTCGGCCTGCACGAACAGGTAGGTCAGCACGTATTTGACGAGCGGCGGCATCCTGCCCTGCCAGCCCAGCGTCTCGTCGCGGTGCGAGATGGCGGCCAGGCCGAACTCGGCGAGCGCCAGGCGTTCCATCTCGACATACGCGGGGTGCTTGAGGATCTTCTGGTCGTCCAGCCCGGTGCGGGTGCGCTGCTTCAGCACGGGCGGGTTGCGGTCGGCGGTGCCGGCCAGTTCGTCGAGCAGGCCGCCCGCGAGGCCACCCAGGCGCTCGAAGTGCGGCTGCATGTGCCGGCGCAGGTCTTCGGGCAGGTAGAGCGCGAGCAGCGCGTGCAGCTCGGCGTCGGTGGTGAACAGGTTCTGGCCGTGGCGGTCGGGAATCGGATGGGCTTGCTCTGCGGACATGCGCTTTGTCTCCATGGGTCCTTTGGTTTGGCGCATTGTTGGAGCCGCGACGATCCGTGTCTAATATCGATTTGGTCTTGTTCGATTCGATCTGACTATCCATGGAACTGCGGCACCTGCGCTACTTCTCCGTGCTCGCCGAAGAACTGCACTTCGGCCGGGCGGCGCGGCGCCTGTCGATCTCGCAGCCGCCGCTGTCGGTGGCGATCCGCCAGCTCGAGGACACGGTGGGCGCGCGGCTTTTCGAGCGCAACAGCAAGGAAGTGCGGCTCACGCCGGCCGGCGAGGCGCTGCGCGTGTCGGCGCGGCGCTTGCTGCTGCAGGCGGAAGAGGCGGCCGCGGAGGCGCGCGACGTGGCGCTGGGTTCGGCGGGGCGGCTGCGCATCGGCTTCGTCGGCGCGATGCTGTACCGGGGCCTGCCGCAGGCGCTGCGGGCTTTCCAGGCGAAGCACCCGGCGGTGCGCATCACCCTGAGCGAACTCAATTCCGGCGTGCAGATCACCGAGCTGCTGAACGACCGGCTCGACCTGGGCTTTGCCCACACGCGGCGCGTGCCCCTCGAACTGCAGCACCGGCTGCTGCTGTCGGAGCCCTTCGTGGCCTGCCTGCCGGCGGGGCATGCGCTCGCGCGCAAGCGGGTGCTGGCGCCGGCCGACCTGCGCGCGCAGCCGTTCGTGCTGTTCTCGCGCGAGGCCTCGCCCGACTATCACGAGCGCATCCTGTCGATCTGCGCCGACGCCGGCTTCCTGCCCGAGGTGCGGCATGAAGTGCGCCACTGGCTGGCCGTGGTCTCGCTGGTGTCGCAGGGGCTGGGCGTGGCGCTGGTGCCGCAGGCGATGCGCAATTCAGCCTTGCGCGGCGCTGTGTTCAGGCCGCTCGACCGCGCGGTGGCGCAGTCGGAGGCCTATGGCATCTGGCGCAACGGACCGGCCAACGTGCTGGTCGAGCGCCTGCTGCAGGGCGTGGCGGACAGCATTGCTGCCGATCAGAGTCAGGCGTAGAGGGGTTCTTCCGCCATCTGCTCGCACTGGTCTTCCAGCACCAGGATCTGGCCCTTCCAGTAGTCGCTGGAGCCGAACCACGGGAAGTTGATCGGGAAGATCGGGTCTTCCCAGCGCCGCGCCAGCCATGCGCTGTAGTGGATGAGCCGCAGGGTGCGCAGGGGCTCGATCAGCGCCAGCTCGCGCCGGTCGAATTCGCGGAACTGCTCGTAGCCGTCGAGCAGGCCCGACAGCTGCGCGGTGCGCTGGGCGCGGTCGCCCGACAGCAGCATCCACAGGTCCTGCACGGCGAAGCCGGTGCGCGCGTCGTCGAGGTCGACGAAGTGCGGGCCGCCGCCGGGGCGGTCGGTAGGCGTCCACAGAATGTTGCCGGGGTGCACGTCGCCGTGCAGGCGCAGCTTGCGCGGCTTGAAGTCGGAGGCCGGCGGCTGCAGCGCCAGCGCGGTGGCACGGACCATGTCCAGCGCGTCGTTGCAGGCCTTTTCCCAGTCGCGCTGCACGTCCAGCGGGATCTTGTCGTTCTCCAGCAGCCAGTCGCGCGAGTCCAGGCCGAAGGTCTGCAGGTCGAGCGCGGGGCGGGCCTCGAAGGGCTTCGCGCTGCCCACGGTGTGGATGCGCGCGAGGAAGCGGCCGACCCATTCGAGCACCTCGAAGTCGTCGAGCTCGGGCGCGCGCCCTCCGCGGTACGGGCTCACGCTGAAAGCGAAGCCGGCGTGGTGGTGCAGGGTCTTGCCGTCGAACGCCAGGGGCGGCACGGCGGGCACTTCGCCGGCGGCCAGTTCGAGCGAGAAGCCGTGCTCTTCGAGGATCTCGGCCTCGCTCCAGCGCCCGGGGCGGTAGAACTTGACGACGACCGCGGAGCGGTCTTCCAGGTAGACCTGGTAGACCCGGTTCTCATAGGAATTCAGGCCGGTGAGCCGGCCGTCGCCGTGCAGGCCGAGCGTCGCGAGCGCGTCGAGCACCACGTCGGGCGTGAGGCTCTCGTAAGGATGTGTGTTCGCGGGCGCCGCGGAAGAAGGAGTCATGCGGCCATTGTCGCCACACGCGCGCTCCAGGGGTCAGGCGTCGCCGGGTTGTTTGTAAAGAGAAAGGACATGGCCCGCGCGCGGGTCGCCCTTGCCGGCCAGCACCTGCGCGTAAGCGGCCTGCACCGCCTCGCCGCCGTGGTGGCGCTCGGCGCGCAGCCAGGGCTTGTTCGCATCGGTCGCGGTGGCGATGAAGTCGCGCCAGGCGGCCACCATGCGGCGCCCGAACTCTTCTGCGCCCCATTCGGCGGTGCGCTTCTTGATCTGCGCGGGCGCGAAGAACAGCGTGGCGCGCGGGCCGGCCAGGTCCTTGCCGGCGCCCTTGGCGGCGAGCTGCTCGACGTGCGTGCCGCCGATGGAGCTGCTGTACTTCAGTTGGGTGAACCGGCCGTGGATGGCGTTGCGCAGCGCGCCGTTGCCCGCGAAGTCGATGTACACGCAAGGCGTGTCGGCCGCGATGGTGTCGAGCGCCTCGTAGGTCACCACGCGGTCGTAGCAGCCCAGGCTTTGGCAGAAGGCCACGTTGGCCGGCGAAGTCAGGCCGATCACCTGGATGCCTTCGCGCCGGTGCAGCTGGAACGCGGTGCCGTAGGCCGTCTTGCTCGACGCGCTGGACAGCAGCATGGTCTTTGCGCCGAAGAAATCGTTGTCGCCCATGAAGTCGTCGATCAGCCACGAGGTGATGAACAGCGGGCGCAGCAGCGACTGCGTGTCTTCCGAATCCGCGGTGTAGAGCGGGTCGCGCGCGCAGCGGAAATACTGGTTGTAGACGGCGGGCAGCTCGGCGCGGTGCGCCGCGGTGTCGGTGAAGCGCTCGGGCGACAGCCGCCCGGGGCTCAGCACCGCGCCGGTGGCCATCGGCCAGTAGCCGTAGAGCCGCTCGCCCACCGCCACGCCCGGGTGCAGCGACTGCACCACGCTCGCGAAGCCCCACACCGGGATGCTGCCCCAGCCTTCTTCGCCGGTCGGGTAGAACTGCCAGTAGCTCATCGCGTCGCCGAAGGCGGCATAGGTGATGTTGTTCGACGTGAGCGCAAAGCTGTCGATGCGCACGCGCACCTGGCCGTCGGCCAGCGGCGCGTCTGTGGCGGTATGCAGCCGCGTGGTCGCGAGCTGGTCTTTGCGGATGAGAAGGCTGGTGGTGCTCATGGGCGAAGCTCCGGCAGTGGATCGTGCCCGCGACCTTAGCCAAGCGCCATGAAAGGCGCCATCGCGCGCGGCGTTTTGGCGTCGCGCGCGAGACATGCCGTGCCTGCCCTGCCGCTCTGGCGCCGCTCAGTCCGAGCGCCCGTGCCGCAGCACGCGGCCCGCATGCACGTCGGCCGTGCGGCCCTCGCGGCAGGCGAGCCGGCCGTTGACGAACACCGCGTCGATGCCCGCGCTGGGCTCGGTGGGGTGGTCGAAGGTGGCGCGGTCGGCCACACGCTGCGCGTCGAACACCACGATGTCGGCATGGTGGCCGCTTGCCAGCAGGCCGCGTTTGTGCAGGCCGAAGCGGCGCGCGCTCAGGCCCGTCATCTTGTGTACCGCCGTCTCCAGCGAGAACAGCTTGCGCTCGCGCACGTAGTGGCCCAGCACGCGCGGGAAGGTGCCCCACAGGCGCGGGTGCGGGCTGGTGTCGTGCGCCAGGCCGTCGGAGCCGACCATGGCCATCGGGTGGCCGAGGATGCGGCTCACGTCGTCCTCGCTCATCGCGAAGTAGATCGCGCCGGCGGGCTGCAGCTCCGCGGCCAGCTGCTCGGGCGGGCGGCCGCGCTCGCGCGCCAGTTCGAACAGCGAGCGGCCGGCCGCGCTGGCGTCGGCCTTCGACCAAGTCACGCGCACGTCGTCGGACTGCGCCACGCGCCCGGGCAGCAGCATGGTCGACGAGGCGTTGTAGGGGTAGCAGTCGAAGCACACGCGCTGTGTTTGCGCGGCCTCCTCGATGGCCGCGAGCGTCTGCACCGAGCGGCCGTGGTTGGCCTTGCCGACCAGCTTGTGGTGCGACAGCACCGTGTCCACGCCCAGCGCGCGGCCGATGTGCAGCGCCTCGCGCAGCGCCTCGTCAATGGCGTCGGCCTCGTCGCGGATGTGCATGGTGACGATGCCGCGCGCGCCGGCCAGCGCGGCGCCCACGGCAATCACCTCCTGCGCACTGGCGGCGCGCGCCGGCGGGTAGTAGAGGCCGGTCGACAAGCCGATGGCGCCGCTGTCCAGCGCTTGTGCCAGGTCGTCCGCCATGCGCCGCGTCTCGTCGCCGTCGGCCACGCGGTCCAGCCGCGCCATGTGCCGCACGCGCAGCGTCGAATGGCCGACCAGGCAGGCGGCATTGAGCGCGGGCCGTGCCTGTTCGAGCGCGTCGAGGTAGTCGCCGAAGCGATCGAAGCGCCAGGCGTCGCTGCCCAGCAGGTCGAGCGGCGCGGGCGGCGTGACCGCCGAGCACAGCGGCGCCAGGCTCACGCCGCAGTTGCCGGTGACCACGGTGGTCACGCCCTGCGACAGCTTGGGGTGGGCGCCCTGCGGCGCGTCGAGCAGCAGCCGGTCGTCGTGCGTGTGCACGTCGATGAAGCCCGGCGCCACGATGCGCCCGCGCGCGTCGAAGCGCTCGCGCGCCGCCACGCCGGCCAGCTCGCCCAGGCGCACGATGCGCCCCTGTTGCACGCCCACGTCGGCGCGCACGCGCGGCGCGCCGCTGCCGTCGATCACCTCGCCGCCTTCGATCACCAGGTCGAGCATCGCCATGCCTTCAATCGACCTGCGCGCCGGAGCGCTTCACCACGTCGGCCCACAGCGGCGTTTCGCGGGCCACGCGCTCCCACAGCCGCTGCGGCGGTCCGGTGAGCGTTTCGAAGCCGATGGCCGCGTACCTCTCGCGCATGGCCGGCGTGGCGAGGATGGCGTTGACGGCCGCGTTCAGCCGCTCGACCACGGCGGGGGGTGTCCTCGCGGGCGCCACGATGCCGCCCCAGGCCACCACGTCGTAGCCGGGCACGCCCGACTCGGCCACGGTGGGAATGGCCGGAAACAGGGCGCTGCGCTGCGCGCCCGTGACGGCCAGCACCGCGAACCGCCCGGCCTGGATGTGCGGCGCGATCGAACTCAGGTTGTCGAACATCAGGTCCACCTGGCCGCCCATCAGGTCCTGGATGGCCCTGGGGGCTGCCGCGATAGGGCACGTGCGCGATGGACGTGCCCGTCAGGGTCTTGAACAGTTCGCCGCTCAGGTGGCCGGTGGTGCCGTTGCCGGCCGAGGCCATGGTGAGCTTGCCGGGACGGGCCTTCGCCAGCGCGACCAGTTCGCCCACGCTGTGCACGCCCAGGTCCTTGCGCACCACCAGCGCGTTCTGCACGTAGCCCAGCAGCGCGACGGGCACCAGCTGGCGGTCGGGGTCGTAGGGGAGCTTCGAGAACAGCGCCTTGTTGATGGCCAGCGTGCCCACGTTGCCGTAGCCCAGCGTGTAGCCGTCGGGCGCGGCGCGCGTCACGTCGACCATGCCGATGTTGCCGCTGGCGCCTGGCTTGTTGTCGATGACGATCGCCTGGCCCAGCGACTTCGACAGCTCGTTGGCCAGCAGGCGGCAGACCGCGTCGGGCGAGCCGCCCGCGGCCGAGGGCACCACCAGGCGCACCGCGCGCTCGGGCCAGTCGCCCGCGCGGGACGCCAAAGGCAGGGCCGCCAGCGCGGTGGCCGAGGCCAGCCGCAACAGCGCGCGGCGGGTGAGAATCTGCGGTGTCATGGAAAGCCTTTCATCGTCGAAGCCATCAAGGAATGGCCGCGATGTTGCGCGGCGCGCTCGCCGTGGACAAACCATGTTTGCTGCGTCTAGCATGAGGTTTTCGCATGCACTTCCGCGGTGCTGCACTGGCAAACGCCCACAGCGGCATGCACCGAAAGAGCGCTTTCCTCATGAACACCAACATCCGTGCCCCTTCGACGATGTCGCTGCTGTGCCTGGAGGCCAGCGCGCGGCTGCGCTCGTTCACCGCCGCCGCGCACGAGCTGCGGCTCACACAGGGCGCGGTGAGCCGCCAGGTGCAGACGCTCGAGGATCGGCTCGGCGTGCGGCTGTTCACGCGCCGCCGCGAGGCGCTCGCGCTGACCGAGGCGGGGACGTACTACCTGGGCGAGGTGGCGCCCTTGCTGCGCCGGCTGGAGCGCGCCACCGCTACCGTCATGGCCCTGAAGGGGCGCGGCGGCGAGCTGTCGCTGTCGGTGGGCGCGTCGGTCGGCAGCTACTGGCTCATTCCGCGGCTGCCGGCCTTCACCCGCGCGCACGGCGAGATCACGCTGAACCTGGGCACGCGCGTGGGCCAGGTCGACTTCCGCACCACGCCGGTCGATGCGTCGCTCGAGTTCAGCGACGGCCAGCGCGCCGGGCTGCACAGCGAGTTCGTGCTGCCGCTGGTGCTGTCACCCTACGCCTCGCCGTCGTGGGTCAAGGTGCACGGCAAGACGGTCGATGCCGGCACGCCGCGCTCGGCGCTCATCCACCATCACACGCTGCCCGACGGCTGGGACGAATGGTTCCGCCGCGAGGGCATCGCCGATGCGGCGCCGCGCGAGGGGCCGCGCTACGAGATCATGTCGATGGCGCTCAACGCGGCTGTCGCCGGCATGGGCGTGGCGCTGCTGCCGCCCTACATGGGCGAGGACATGGTGGCCTCCGGGCGGTTGAAGCGCCTGAGCCGCCACGCGCACCGCTACGCCAAGGGCTACTACCTCGTGTACCCGGAAGAGTCGGCGCGCATGCAGTCGCTGCAGGTCTTCAAGGCGTGGCTGCTCGCGCAGGCGGGCGCATGAAAAAAGGCGGCACCGTGGCCGGTGCCGCCTTCAATTGCGAGCGCGCCGAGCGCGCCAACTGCGCTGGAGCTCAGGCGATGGTCAGTTCGACGTCGATGTTGCCGCGCGTGGCGTTCGAGTACGGGCACACCTGGTGAGCCGTGTCGACCAGCTTCTGCTTGGCTTCGGCATCCAGGCCGGGCAGCGTGATCGCCAGCTTCACGGCGATGCCGTAGGCGGCGCCGCCGTTCGTCGGGCCGAGGGAAACGCTGGAGTCGATGGCGACGTCTTCCGGCACCTTCACGCCGATCTTCGGGCCGACGGCCTTCATGGCGCCGATGAAGCAGGCGGCGTAGCCGACCGCGAACAGCTGTTCGGGGTTGGTGCCGGGCTTGCCGGAACCGGGCGAGCTCAGCTTGACGTCGATAGCGCCGTCGCTGGACTTGCCTGCGCCGTCACGGCCGCCGACCGTGTGGGCTTCTGCGGTGTAGAGCACTTTGTCGAGCTTGGTGGTCATGGTGATTCCTTTGATGATGGAGTGGAGGGAGGGTGGAAAAGCCTCGGCCGCAAGCAGCCTCGGCGGGGAGAAACGGAGATAAAAAACGGGCGCTGCTTCAGGCGGCTTTCCTGATGCGGTCGCGCAGCGCCTGGATCTGCTGGGTGAGCGAAACCAGCTCGGGCACCGAGCATTGGGCAGCGGCCATCAGGCACTCGGGCACGTCGGCCGCGCGGGTCTTGAGCTTGCGGCCGACGGCCGTCAGCGTGATGTGCACCCGGCGCTCGTCGGCCACGTCGCGCACACGGGTCACGTAACCGTTGGCTTCCAGCCGCTTGAGCAGCGGGGTGAGCGTGCCGGAGTCGAGCGACAGGCGGTCACCCAGCGCGGAGACCGTGGGGCCGTCCTGCTCCCACAGCGAGAGCATCACGAGGTATTGCGGGTAGGTGAGCTGCAGCTTTTCCAGCACCGGCTTGTAGAGCCGGGTCATGGCCAGCGAGGCGGAATACACGGCAAAGCACAGCTGGTTGTCCAGCTTGAGCATTTCGTCGGCGGAGACGGGTGTGGAGCGCATGGGTCGAATTGTAGCGAGCAATTGAATTGCGTGCAATGTAAAGTTAAGGTAAACGTCGTGCCACACTTGGGACTTTGGTTTTCATCCCGCCTCCCGTTTCGCCCCACCCCGTATGCGACTCTCCCCGATTCCCTCGACAGGAAACGCCACGCCCCTGGCCGTCCCGCCTCCTGCCCTGCAGCGCAACATCCTGTGGGCCCTGGCGGCGATGCTGCTGCTGTGGACCCTGTCCTTCAGCTGGTTCTATCCGACCCCGCCCTGGGACAACGTCGAGGAGCTGTTCTGGGGCAGCAGCTTCGAATGGAGCTACTACAAGCATCCGCCGCTGCCGAGCTGGCTGATGGGCGCCCTGATGCTGCTGGGCGGGCGCCAGCCCTGGCTGACCTACGCGGCCGGTGTCGGCTGCGGCGTGGGTGCGCTCTGCCTGGTGTGGCGCTGGTCGCTCGAAATGGTCCACCCGGCGCGCGCGGCGCTGGCCGTGCTGCTCGGCTCGCTGGTTGCCTACCACGTGCAGCGCGCGGTCATCTACAACCACAACACCGTGCAACTGCTGCCGCTGGCCGGCTACTGGTGGATGCTGTGGCGCGTGCTGCACGCGCCTTCGTCGTCGAAGCTGCGTGACTGGGCCTGGCTGGGCGTCTTCGCGGCGCTGTCGATGCTCACCAAGTACAGCGCCGTGGTGCAGTTCGCGGTGGGCGCGGCCTTCATCGTGCGGCAGGGCCTGTGGCGCGATGCGCATGTGCGGCGCGGCCTGCTGCTGGCGGCCGGCGTCGCGCTGGTGCTGATGGCGCCGCACCTGTGGTGGGTGCTGGAGCACTCCGGCCGCAGCATCGACTACGCGCGCCATTCGGTCCACCCGGGCACGCACGGGCACGGCTTTCGCCACCTGGTGCATGTGTTCCTGGTGCAGGTATCCCGCCTGTTGCCGATGCTGCTGCTGGTCGGCTGGGCCTGGTTCACCCGGGCTGCCGTCGCGCCCGCGCCCTCATCGGCCGCCACGCCGGGGCTGAACGCGTTCGACCGGCGCTTCCTGGCCTGGGCCACGCTGGGGCCCATGTGCCTCGTGTTTCCCGCGGCGGTGCTGCTGAAGGTTCCGCTGGTTCCCTCGTGGCTCGGCACCTTCTTCCTGCCGGCCGCGCTGTGGGCCGTGGCCGTGCTGCCCGGCCTCGAGGCGGAGCGATGGAGCCGCCGCCGCTGGCGCGGCGTGATCGTCACGGTGGCGGTGCTCCATGTGGCCGGCGCGCTCGGCCAGGCCTGGGTCGACGGCGTGCTGAGCAAGCGCCTCGGCTACATCACGCGTGCCAACCTGCCGGCGCAGGAAGTTGCGGACGCTGTTCGTGACATCTGGCGCGACCGCGTCGGCGACCGCCCGCTCACGCTGCTGGTGGGCGACACCTGGTTCGCCGGCGCGGTGGCGCTGAGGATGGACCCGTCGACGCAGTTGCTGATCGACGGCGACGAGCGCAATTCGCCGTGGCTGCCTCCGGGCACGCTGGCGCGCGAAGGCGGCATGGTGCTGATCCTCGACACGCACGAGTTCCGCTCCGAAGGCGCGCTGCTCCAACCCCGGCTCGCCCTGGCCGACTGCCGCGGCACGCTGGACATCCCGTGGGCCGGAACCGACGAGCACAACAGGCTGCGCATGCGCTGGGGCATCGTGCTGCCGCAGGGAGAGCGCGCAGCGAAGAACTGCGCGGCGGATGCGAAGAAGTAGCGCGGCCTCAGCCCCTGAACCGCTTGCGCGTCAACGCCAGCGCGATCCAGAAGGCGACGACCGCGTACACCGCCAGCACCGCCGCATGCACCCACCAGCCTGCCGGCCACTGGTCCATGAACAGCGGCCGCACCAGCGCCACCGCATTCGTCAGCGGCAGCCAGGCCGCCACGGCCTTGACCGCGGAGGGCAGCTGTTCGAGCGGAAAGAACACGCCGCTCAGGAACATCATCGGCGTCATGAACAGCGTGAAGTAGTAGGTGAAGAAGTCGTAGCCCTTGGCCAGCGCGTTGAAGATCAGCGCGATCGACGAGAAGGTGATGCCCGCGCCCACCAGCACCATCCACGCGACGATGAGCTTCGGGCTGTGGCTGATGCCCAGCCCGAGCATCACGAACAGGATGGCCGTGACCGTGAAGATCGACTTGAACGCCGCCCACAGCATCTCGGCCAGCACGATGTCGTCGAGCCCGACCGGCGCGTTCATGATGCCGTCCCAGGTCTTCTGCACATGCATGCGCGAGAACGCCGAGTACAGCGCCTCGAAGCTCGCCGCATTCATCGCGCTCATGCAGATCGACCCGCTCGCCAGGAACAGGATGTACGGCACCTTCACGCCGTCGACCGCCACCTGACCCACCAGCGCGCCCATGCCGTAGCCGAAGGCCACCAGCCAGATCAGCGGCTCGGCGATGTTGCCGATCAGGCTGGGAATGGCCAGCTTGCGCCACACCAGCAGGTTGCGCAGGAACACCGGCCACCAGCGCAGCGAGATTTCGGGTGCGCGCCAGACCGAGGGCGAAGCGGGCGCGTTTGTTTTTGTCGTTGTGGCGGTTGTCATGTCCATGGCCTAGCCGTCCTCGCGAATCTGGCGGCCGGTGAGCTTGAGGAACAGGTCCTCCAGGTTCGCCGGCCGGTGAAAGGTGCGCAGCCCGCCGTGCCGCGTCAAGGCGTCGAGCAGCCGCCGCGCGTCCTGCGTGTAGAAGAACACCGTCTCGCCGCTCACTTCCACGCGCGCGGCCATCGCCTTCAGTTCGGCCGACTCGGCCAGCGACAGCGCGCCGTTGCCGTACACCTCGACCACGTCGGGCTCCAGGTGCTCGGCGATCAGGTCGCGCGGGCGGCCTTCGGCGATCTTGCGGCCGTGGTCGAGCACCAGCAGGCGCGAGCACAGGCGCTCGGCCTCGTCCATGAAGTGCGTGGTCAGCAAGATCGACTTGCCCTGCTGCAGCAGCACCTGCAGCCGCTCCCACATCAGGTGGCGTGCCTGCGGGTCGAGCCCGGTGGTGGGCTCGTCGAGCAGCAGCAGCTTGGGGTCGTTGACCAGCGCGCGCGCGAGCGACAGCCGCCTGCGCATGCCGCCCGACAGTTCGCCCGGCTTGGCATCGGCCTTGTGCGACAGCGCCGCGAACTCCAGCAGCTGCGGCACGCGCTCGCGCACCTGCGCCTTGCCGAAGCCGAAGTAGCGGCCGTACACCACCAGGTTCTCGGCGCAGCTGAAGTCGGGGTCGAGCGTGTCGAACTGCGACACCACGCCCAGCTGCGCCTTGATGGCCAGCGCGTCGCGCGGCATCTGCAGGCCCAGCGCGGAT
This sequence comes from Variovorax sp. efr-133-TYG-130, assembly GCF_030208835.1. Classification (NCBI taxonomy): domain Bacteria; kingdom Pseudomonadati; phylum Pseudomonadota; class Betaproteobacteria; order Burkholderiales; family Comamonadaceae; genus Variovorax; species Variovorax sp. efr-133-TYG-130. Next base: position 69,171 of record NZ_JARVTD010000042.1, read on the forward strand.
ATCTCGCCGCCGTCGGGCGCGGTGAGGCCCAGGCACATGCGGATGGTGGTGGTCTTGCCGGCGCCGTTCGGGCCGATCACGCCCAGGCATTCGCCGGGCGCGATCTCGAACGACAGGTCGTCGACGACCGTGGTCTCGCCATAGCGCTTGCGCAGCCGGCTGACCTGGAAGAGGGGCGGGGGGGACGGGGTTGTTGTGGGCTGCACGCGGCGATTCTGACGCAGGCGTGCGCAATCCGCCCCGCGGCTTGCCCGGGCCACGGCACAATCGCTGCCAAATGCATTTCACGGGGGGAGGCCCAAAGATGCTGCGTTTCCTGTTGGCGCTGTCTCTCCTGATGGCGCTCGGCGCCTGCGCGCCGTTTCATCGGCCGCTGTCGTCCGCGGACCGGGGCAAGGTCCGGGAGGTGGATGTGCGCGTGGTCGTCGCCCAGGAGAGCTTCATGTTCTCCGCGCAATCGCCCGGCGTGAGCGCTGCCACCGGCGGCGGGCTGATCGGCGCGCTGATCGACTCGTCGGTGCAACAGTCGCGCCAGAAAGACATGAGCGCCGAGGTGCAGGCCATCGTCGGCCCGCTGCTCGACTACGACTACCGCGCCGAGGCGGCCCGCGCGCTCGAGGCGCAGCTGGCCGACCCGAGTTCCTTTCCGCTGAAGATCCGCTCTGCGCAATTGCTTGCCGCCATGCCGGTCAAGGCCGCGCACGAAGCCCGCATCGCCGCCACCCGGGACGGTCCCGCGTACATGGTGGTGTGGCTGCAATACGCGCTCGAGCCCGGACTCGGCGCTTTCACCACGCGCGCCTCCGCGCTGCTGTGGCAGGACGGCAAGAGCGAGCCCAGCTATCGCACCGCCGCCATTTTCCAGACGCCCATCGGCGGCACCGCGCGAGCCACCGTCATCCGCCGCCTCACGGCCGACGACGGACAGGTGCTGCGCGGCGTGATGCGCGACTCGATGACGCAGACGCTGCGCGCGGTGGCGATGGACATCGCCGGCGCGCGCTCCGGCGCGGTGAAGACCGCGCGCTTCAACGTCAACGGCTCGTGGGTGACCGTGGCCGGCGCGAGCTTCGACGAGCAGCCGGGACGCGTGCTGTTCCGCGACCAGGACGGCGCCCTCTACTCCGTCAGGAGCGCAGCCCCATGATGCCAATACGCGCGCGGAGTGCCGCCGCCCTGTGTGCCTTTGCCGCGCTCTGCGCCATGCCGGGCCTGTCGCATGCGCTGACCGAGACCGAGCCGCTTTCCATGGTGTTCGAGCCGGCGCCCGAGGCGGCCGAGCGGCCCAACAGCCCGCCGGTCGCGCGGCTGCACGTCGCCAATGGCTGCACCCTGTACCTGCCGGCCATCGACGACCTGCGCCTGAACAAGGCCAACGTGGGCAACCTGACCGTGATGCTGCCCACCTTGCACGCCACGCCGGTGTCGGTGCAGTCCATCCAGGGCGGCGACGCCGGCCCGTGGATTCGCGGGGCGCTGCAGTCGGCCGGCCGCTACGGGCTGCAGGTGGTGGCCGCCGCGCCGCCGTCGCCCGGTGCCGCACGGCAGGTGACGGCCGATGTGGCGCTGCGCCTTGCGCATGCGTGGTCCGCCGGGCTGAACCTGGTCTCTCACGTCGTGCTGCAGGCTACCTACCGCAGACCCGGCGCCGAGCCCGTGGTGCGCCAGTACCACGGCATGGGCACGCGCACCAACTGGGCCAACGGCAACGGCGAATTCATGTCGGTGCTGAACCTCGGCATCGAGGAGGCCGTGCGCGGCATGGCCACCGATGCCGCGGCGCTGTGCGAGGGCAGGCCCTTGCCCGAACGGGCGGCCGTGCCATGAAGCCCATGCTGAAGCTGCACCTGACCTGCGGCGCGCTGCACGCGTCGCAGATTCCTTTCTTCGTCGCGGTGTGCGAGCAGGCCGGGCTGCGGCCGCTGCTGATCGACCATCACCATCATCGCGGCGGCAACGACCATGGCGGCGCCGAGCGCAAGCAGCAGCCTTCGGCCATCGCCTGGCTGCGTGCCGACTTCGAAGAAGCCAAGGCCGAGGCCATGGCGCTGGCGCAATGGCTGGCGCGCGCGGGCATGGCCGTGCTGGGCGTGAAGGTCGATGCGCAGGTGCATGACGCCGACAGGCTGGGCCGCGCCGGACGGTACTTCGAGTGGCGCGGCAAGCTGCGCCAGCTGCACGACCTCTCCGCGCTGCAGCAGCTGTGCGAGGCGCACGGCGCACAGCTGTCGCGCGACAGCCTGCGCGAAGAAGCCGACACCTGCTTCCTCACGCTGCGCAGCCGCGAGCCACTGGATGCGTTCAGCGTGCGCGTGGTGGCGCTGTGCGAGCAACTCCACCGCGACGGCTGGTCTCTGCTGGCGCAGGACTCCGAGATCTGCCTGCACGACAGCCGGGAGACACCCGAGATGCCCGGAGCCGACTGGCTCGCACCTTACCTGGGGTCTGCTAGAGCCTGAGTTCGCTGAACTCCATCTTCATCCAGTCGATGAAAGCCCGCGTGCGCGCCGGCAGCAACCGCGCGTTCGGGTAGATCACGCTCACGGGCCGCGGCTGCGGCTCGAAGTCTTCCAGCACCAGCGCGAGCCGCCCCTGCGCTACGTGCGGCATCACCTGGTAGGAGAAGAAGGTGCCGAAGCCCATGCCCGCCGCGCAGGCTTCGATGGCCGGTGCGATGTGGTTGAACTCCAGCCGGTTGTCCGGCGTCACGCCGATGGTCTTGCCGCCGTCGCGGAACAGCCATTGCGGCGGTGCATCGACCCGGCCGCGCACGCAGGGCGCGCCGTTCAGCTCGCGCGGATGTCGCGGCGTGCCGTGCGCTGCCAGGTAGGCGGGGCTGGCCGCCACCACGCGGCGGATGGTGCCCAGCGTCTGCGCCACCAGCGACGAGTCTTCCAGCGGGCTGATGCGGATGCCCACGTCGACGCCCTCTTCGAGCAGGCTCACCGTGCGGTCGTACAGGCGCACGCTGCAGCGCACCTTTTCATAGCGCTTCATGAAGCGCACGATGGCCGGCGCCACGTACATGTGGCCGAACAGCACCGGCGCGGTGATGGTGAGCTGCCCGGCCGGCTCGCGGGCCTCGGCCTTCAGCGCGAGGTCGGCGGCGTCGGCCGCCAGCAGCACTTCGCGCGCGCTCGGCAGGTAGTGGCGGCCCTCCTCGGTCAGCGAGAGGCGGCGCGTGGTGCGGTGGAACAGTCGCACGCCCAGGTGCGCCTCCAGCGACGCCAGCGAGCGCACCACCGCGGGCAGCGAAGTGCCGAGCGCCTCGGCGGCGCGGGTCAGGCTGCCTTGGTCGGCAATCTGCACGAAAGTCTGCATGGCCTTGAAACGATCCATGGCGCGATTAAACCGGAAATCGAAGCAGTCAAATACAGAAGTGGCTATTCATTCATTCGGCGCAAGAGAGAAGAATCGGCACCGTACCCGCTCAAAGACATTCCAGAAGGACCCCCGCCATGAACGCCACCCGCCCCATTCGCCCCATCAAGCTCTACGGCGCCGCCATTTCGGGCCACGTGCACAGAGTGCGCCTGTTCCTCACGATGCTCGGCCTGCCGTTCGAGAACATCGAACTCGACATGCGCAAGCGCGAGAACCGCACGCCGGAGTTCCTGGCGCGCAACCTCTTCGGCCAGGTGCCGGTGATCGAAGACGGCGATCTGACGCTGGCCGACTCCAACGCCATCCTGGTCTACCTCAACGCGCGCTATTCGCCCGACCCCGCCCGCTGGATGCCGCAGGACGCGGTGGGCGCGGCGCAGGTGCAGCGCTGGTTCTCGGTGGCCGCCGGTCCGCTGGCGTACGGGCCCGCCGCCGCGCGCGTCATGGCGCTGTTCGGGCTGGCCACCGATCCGGCGGAGACGGTGACGCGCTCGCATGCATTGCTGGCGGTGATGGAGGCGCACCTGCGGCAACAGCCCTTCCTCGCGGGCCCGGCCGCCACCCTGGCAGATATCGCGAACTACGCCTACGTGGCGCACGCACCCGAAGGCAGGGTGTCGCTCGACGGCTACGCGCATGTGCGCGAATGGCTCGCGCGGGTGGAGGCGCTGCCCAGCTTCGTGCCAATGGTGCGCACGCCCGTCGGGCTCGCGGCGGCCGCATGATCGCCGCACCGTTCCATGCGGGCGAACGCGCGCTGCAGACGCTTGCGGGATCGCGCGAGCAGATGGAGGCCGCGGGCCCGCGCATCATCCGCGACTTCATGCCCGACCAGCACCGCGAGTTCTTCTCGCTGCTGCCTTTCATCGTGGCGGGCAGCATCGACGACGGGCTGCAGCCCTTGGCCAGCGTGCTCGCGGCGCCCGCCGGCTTCGTGCATTCGCCCGATGCCACGCACCTGCGCATCGACGCGCTGCCCGCGGCGGGCGATCCGCTCGCGGGCCAGCTGAAGCAGGGCGCGACGCTGGGCCTGCTCGGCATCCAGCCGCACACGCGGCGGCGCAACCGCATGAACGGCACGGTCGAGGCCATCGACGCGGCGGGCTTCATGGTCGAGGTGCAGCAGAGCTTCGGCAACTGCCCGCGCTACATCCAGGCACGCGAGCCGGTATTCGAGCCGCCGCGCGGTGATGCGGCGCCCGCGCAATGGCTCGACAAGCTCGACCTGGCGGCGCATCGCCTCATCGGCAGCGCCGACACGCTGTTCATTGCGACTGCGTATCCGAACGAAGCGGCGGTGGGCGACGATGCCGATGCGAGTTCGCACGGTGTCGATGTGTCGCACCGCGGCGGCCGGCCGGGCTTCGTGCGCATCGACGGCGACGACACGCTGACCGTGCCCGACTTCAACGGCAACCGCTTCTTCAACACGCTCGGCAACCTGGCGGCGCATCCGCGCGCGGGGCTGCTGTTCGTCGACTTCGACAGCGGCGACCTGCTGCATGTGGCGGTCACGGCCGAGATCGTCTGGAACGGCCCCGAGGTGGCCGCGTTCGAAGGCGCTGAACGGCTGATGCGCTTCCATGTGACCCACGCCTTGCGCCGCCCGGCGGCACTGCCGTTGCGCTGGGGCGATGCGCAGCTGTCTGCGCATCTCGCGCACACCGGTCAGTGGAACACCGGCACGCGCGCCGCGACCGACGGCCGGTAGTGCCAGCCGCGCAGGCGCTGCGCGTCGACGTCGGGTGCGCGCTGCAGCAGGGCTTCGAGGCCGGCCGCCGCCAGCGTGCAGGCCAGGGCCTGCCCCGGGCAGGCGTGCGTGCCGCGGCCGAAGCCGAGCATGCGGCGCTTCGCACGCACGAGGACGAAGCTGTCGGGGTCGGGGTTGAACGAGGGATCGCGGTTGGCCGAGGCCAGCAGCACCAGCACCGTGTCGCCCGCCGCGAGCGGCGTGCCCGCGATGGTCACGGGCGTCGCCACGAAGCGCCGCGTGTTGTGCACCGAAGGGTCGTGCCGCGCCGTCTCTTCGACGATGGCCTGCAGCCCGTCGCGCGTGCGTGCGGCCGTGCGCAGCGGGGGTTCGCGCAGCAGGGCGATGAGGCTGTTGCCCAGCAGGCCGGCCGTGGCGTCGCAGGTCTGCGAGAGCAGGCCGACCAGGTTGGCGAGCAGCGAGCGCGACGGTGCGGCGCTTTCGGCCAGCACGGCCGCCAGCAGCGTGCCCCGGCGCGGCGGCGTGCCCGCGACCAGGCCTTCGAAGCGCGCCATCAATTCGCCTGCCGCCGTGCTTGCGCCCTGCAGCTGGCTCGCCGTCGACAGCGGCGACAGGCAGGCCACGAAGTCGCGCGTCCACAGGTCGACCTGCGGCAGCGCCTCGTCGGCAAAACCCAGCAGGTGCGCGACGGACCGCACCGGCATCGAGAACAGCGTGTCGGACAGCGGCTGCTGGTCCGGCACTTGCCGCGCCACCTGCAGGGCAGCTTCGCGCACGGCGTTCAGATCGAGCCCGGCCAGCGCCCGCTGCAGCGCGGGCCGGTGGGCCTCGTGCGCTGTGCCGTCGTTCATGCGCACCAGGTGGCCGAACACCTCGCCGGCCGGGCTGCCCGCGATGGCGCTCGGCACCGGCTCGGCGACCGGCCGCACGCGCAGTGCGCCGTGCGCCTGCAGCACTTCTTCGATCACCTCGGCGCGGCTGGCCACCCAGAGGCGAAGCTTCTGGTTCCACGCCAGCGGTGGGCCGTTGCGCAGGCTGGCGTAGAAGGGGTAGGGGTCTGCATGCGTCGCGGCCGCGACCGGGTCGAGAGGCGCGTCGGGAGGTGCGTCGGGAGGGGTGGGGCTGTTGTTCCGGTCCATGGCCGCAGTGTGCGATCGGCGGCGCCGCCACACTTCGTCCGCGGCCGAAGTGTCGGATGCCGAGCCGTCTTACGATGAGGCGCATGGACACCCTCGATTCCACCGCCGATTTCCAGCTGGCCCGCGTAGCCGGCGCCATCGCCGAGCCGGCGCGCGCCCGCATGCTCAGCTGCCTGATGGACGGCCACGCACGCACCGCCACCGAACTCGCCACCGTGGCCGAGGTGGCCGCGTCCACCGCGAGCGCGCATCTTGCGCGGCTGAAGGAAGAGCGGCTGGTCGAACTGCTGGTGCAGGGCAAGCACCGCTACTTTCGCCTGGCCAACGACGACGTGGCCGCGGCGCTCGAAAGCCTGATGGTGGTCGCCGGCACGCCGCGCGCGGCGGAGTTCAAGCCCAACACGCCGAGCCGCCTGCGCAGCGCGCGCACCTGCTACGACCACATGGCGGGCACGGCCGGCGTCGCACTGCACGACCGGCTGCATGCGCAAGGCTGGCTCAGCGGCTTGCAGAGCGGTTCCTACGAGCTCACGCCCGAAGGCGCGATCGCGCTCGAAAGCCTGGGCGTGGAGGTGGACGCGGTGCGCCGCTCGCGCCGGCGCTTCGCCTGTGCCTGCCTCGACTGGAGCGAGCGCCGGCCGCACCTGGGCGGCGCGCTCGGGGCCGCGTGGCTGCAGCTGTCGCTGCGGCGCGGATGGGTGCGGCAGGAACTGGACGGCCGCGCGCTCACGCTCACGCCGAAGGCGCAGCGCGAGATGCCGGAGCTTTTCGCCTGAGCGCCGGCAGGGTCCGGCTTCAGGCCTTCAGCTTGAGCAGGTAGATCAGCGGGCCGGCCATCGCGGTGTCCAGCTCCAGGAAGCTCTCGAAGTCCTTGCCCGCCATCCAGTAAGGGTCCCAGTTGTTGCGCTTGATGGTCTTCGCCCACAGGTCGTGCGTGGTCGCGCGGCGCACCGCGTCGAGCAGCACGGCCTTGCGGTAGGGCGGCACCTTCTTGCCGGTCATCACGCCGCGCCAGTTGGCGAGGTCGGCGTCCACGCCCTGCTCGCGCACCGATGCGATGCCCTGGAACGGCTGCTTCGACGACACGCCGATGGCGCGCAGCCGGCCGCTGGCCAGGCTGTCGCTGAATTCGCTGAAGCCCGAGATGCCCGCCACCGCCTTGCCGCTTTCCAGCGCCTCCACCACCTGCGCGCCGCCGGGATGCGGCTGGTAGACCAGCGAGGAGGAAGCGCCCGCCACGCGCGCCAGCATGCCGGCGTACATGTGGTCCACGCCGCCGGCGGAGCCGCCCGCGACCACGGTGTTGGCCGCGTCCGTGCGCAGCTGCGCGATCAGGTCCTTCGGCGTCTTGATGGGGGAATCGGCCTTGACCGCCACCACTTCATAGTCGCTGGTGAGGCGTGCCACCGGCGACACGTTGCTCAGGGTCACGGCCGGCTTCTGCAGCGCCACGGCACCGACCATCACCATGCCGCTGACGAGCAGGGCCTCCGGGTCGGCGTCGTATTTCTCGACGTACTTGGCCAGGCCGATGGTGCCGCCCTTGCCGCCGATGTTCTCGTAGACCACGTTGCCCACCGCGCCCGAGGCCAGCAGCGCGGCGCCGAGCGCGCGGCCGGTCTGGTCCCAGCCGCCGCCTTCGTTCGCGGGAATCACGATGCGCAGCTTGCTGCCCGCCGGTGCGTCGGCCGCCCTGGCGACGCCGGGCCACAGCGCGGCGCCCCCTGTGCCTGCAGCTGCGGCCGATGCCGCGATCCATGCCGAGAAGTTGCGGCGCGAGAGAGTGACGGAAGGCGACTGGGGCATCTTGTTTCCGGTTTTCTGTGGGGAAACCGAATGATGTCCGCGAAAAGCGCCGATCCCGCCCGTGCGCGGGCAGGGACAAACCCGGATGCACGCCGGGCGCCCTTGCTTTACTGGAAGGCCACCTCGGCAAAGCTGCGCAGCTTGCGGCTGTGCAGGCGCGTGGAGCCTTCCTCGCGCAGGATGTCGATGGCCCGCATGCCGATGCGCAGGTGCTGTTCCACCCGTTCGCGATAGAAGTGGTTGGCCATGCCGGGCAGCTTGATCTCGCCGTGCAGCGGCTTGTCGCTCACGCACAGCAGGGTGCCGTAGGGCACGCGGAAGCGGAAGCCGTTGGCCGCGATGGTGGCGCTTTCCATGTCCAGCGCCACCGCGCGGCTCTGGCTGAAGCGGCGCTGAGGCTGGTTGCCGGGCAGCAGCTCCCAGTTGCGGTTGTCGGTGCTGGCCACCGTGCCGGTGCGCATGATCTTCTTGAGGTCGGGGCCCTCGTAGCGCGTGACGTCGGCCACGGCCTTCTCGAGCGCGAGCTGGATCTCCGACAGCGCCGGAATGGGCACCCACAGCGGCAGTTCTTCGTCGAGCACGTGGTCCTCGCGCACGTAGGCGTGGGCCAGCACGTAGTCGCCCAGCTGCTGCGTGTTGCGCAGGCCGGCGCAGTGGCCCAGCATCATCCAGGCGTGCGGGCGCAGCACGGCGATGTGGTCGGTGATGGTCTTGGCATTGGCCGGGCCGACGCCGATGTTGACCATGCTGGTGCCGCTGCAGTCCTCGCGCACCAGGTGGTAGGCCGGCATCTGCGGCAGCCGCGGCGGTGCCGTGCCCTGGCTGCCGTCGAGCAGGTGGCCGAAGTTCTCGCTGCCGCCAGCGGCCAGGCCGCGGCGGCGCGTGACCACGTTGCCGGGCTCGATGAAGGCGATGTACTCGCTGTTCTCGTCGGCCATGGCCTCGTGGCCCAGCCGCACGAACTCGTCGATGTAGAACTGGTAGTTGGTGAACAGCACGAAGTTCTGGAACCAGTCGGGCGCGGTGCCGGTGTAGTGGCGCAGGCGGTGCAGCGAGTAGTCCACCCGCGCGGCCGTGAACAGCGACAGCGGCTGCGCCTCGCCGTCGCGCGCCTCGAAGGTGCCATTGGCGATGCCGTCGTCCATCACGCCCAGGTCGGGCAGGTCGAACACGTCGCGCATGAGGGCGCGGCGCTCGGCGCTCATGGTGCCTTCGATGTGGTCGTTCTCGGCAAACGAGAAGTGGATGGGAATGGGCTGCGTGCTGGTGCCGACCTCCAGCTCGACCTGGTGGTTCTCGAGCAGCAGGCGGAACTGGTCGAAGTAGTAGCGCGAGAACAGATCGGGCCGCGTCAGCGTGGTCTCGTAGCGGCCGGGCCCGGCCACGAAGCCGTAGCTCAGGCCGGCGTTGGCCGGCGGCGTGTGGCGCGAGACGGTGTGGGTATGCACCCGCACGAAGGGGTAGCAGGCCCGCACCCGGCCCGGCAGCGCCTCGCCGGCAACGAAGCGCAGCATCGATTCGCGAAGATGGGCCAGGCCGCCGTTGTAGATGGCCTTGACCTGTTCGAGTGCGGCGGCGGCATCGGTGAAGCGGGCGGGAGCGACGAAGGTGGGCATGTAGGGCATGGCGTCATTGTGCAATGCCTGTTGTGGGGTGTTTGGCGGCGTTGTTCGGGGCGCGCTCACGCCGACGGGGTGCCTTGCTCCGCGAATGTCCCCCGG
>NZ_JARVTD010000024.1:0-74250 GCF_030208835.1 Variovorax sp. efr-133-TYG-130
GGCCGGGGGACATTCGCGGAGCAAGGTACCCCGTCGGCGTGAGCGCGCCCTGAAAAACCGCGCGTCATCTAGTGCCCCAGATAAACGTCGATGACCTTGGGATCCGCCTGCACCTTCTCCATGGGCCCCTCGGCAAGGATCTTTCCCTGGTGCATCACCGTGACCTTGTGCGCGATCTGCTTCACGAAGGCCATGTCGTGCTCGATGACGATCACCGCGCGGTTCTGGCAGATGCGGTTGAGCAGGTCGGCCGTGAGCTCGCGTTCGCGCGCGCTCATGCCGGCAATGGGCTCGTCGAGCATCAGCAACTCGGGCTCCTGCATCAGCAGCATCCCTATCTCCAGCCACTGCTTCTGGCCGTGGCTCAGCAAGCCGGCCTCGGTATCGAGGCGCTCCGCCAGGCCGATCTCTTCCGCAACCGCCTGCACCTTGGCCTTGACCTCGTCGTCGCACTTGAAAGCCAATGCGCCGAACACCGAGCGCCCCTTGGGGAACGACACCTCCAGGTTCTGGAACACGCTCAGGTTCTCGTAGATCGACGGTGTCTGGAACTTGCGCCCGATGCCCAGCCGCACCCGCTTGTGCTCGGCCATCTTCGTGAGCTCGGTGTTCTTGAACTTGATGCTGCCGGCGCTGGCGCGCGTCTTGCCGCAGATCAGGTCGAGCAGCGTGGTCTTGCCGGCGCCGTTGGGGCCGATGATCACGCGCAGCTCATTGCGGTCGATGTACAGCGTGAGGTCGTCGATGGCCTTGAAGCCGTCGAAGGACACGGTGAGGTCTTCCACCGCCAGCGCGAAGTCTGTGTTGCTCATGAATGTGTGGCTCCGGTTCAGGCGCGCTGGCTGCCGACGCCTTCAGGCAGCGCGGGCTCGGGTGGTTGTGCTGCGGGCGTTGCCGGTGCGGTTGATGCCGGCGGTTTGACGGCGGCATCGCGCAGCGCCTGCCGGCGCGACTTCCACCACGGGCGGATCTTTTCTTCCCACACCCCGGCCAGCCCCATCGGAAAGGCCATGGTCACGCCGATGAACAGGCCCGCCATCAGGAACAGCCACAGGTCGGGGAAGCTCTCGGAGAACAGCGTCTTGCCCGCGTTCACCAGCAGCGCGCCGTAGACCGCGCCCACCAGGCTCATGCGTCCGCCGACGGCGCAGAAGATCACCATCTCGATGGAGGGCACGATGCCCACGAAGCTCGGCGACATGAAGCCCACCTGCAGCGCGAACATCGCGCCGCCGATGCCCGAGAGCCCGGCTGCGAGGCAGAAGATGAAGACCTTGAAGTTCGACACGTCGTAGCCGGAGAAGCGCACGCGGTCTTCCTTGTCGCGCATGGCCAGCAGCAGCGTGCCCAGCTTGCTGGTCTGGATCCAGCGGCACAGCAGGATGCTCAGCACCAGCAGGCCGACGCACACGTAATACAGCACGTACTTGGCGCCGTCGGTGCGCGTGTCCCAGCCCAGCAGGGTCTTCAGGTCGGTCATGCCGTTCACGCCGCCGGTGTAGCCCTGCTGGCCGATGATGAGCACGGTGCAGATCAGCGCCACCGCCTGCGTGATGATCGCGAAGTACACACCGCCCACCCGGCGCTTGAACATCGCGAAGCTCACGAGCCAGGCCAGCGCCATCGGCGCCAGCACCACCAGCGCGAGGCTCAGCGGCAGGCTCTTGAAGGGCAGCCACAGCGTGGGCAGTTCGGTGATCTGGTTCCAGTCCATGAAGTCCGGGATGCCGGGCGTGGTCTGGATCTTGGTGGCGACGGGGTCGGAGGCTTCGAGCTTGAGGAACATCGCCATCGCATACCCGCCGATGCCGAAGAACACGCCCTGCCCCAGGCTCAGCACGCCGCCGTAGCCCCACACCATGACGAGGCCCACGGCCACGAAGGCGTAGGTGAGGTACTTGCCCACGAGGTTGAGGCGGAAGATGTCGAGCGACAGCGGCAGCACCACCGCGAGCAGCAGCACCAGGAGCAGCAGGCTGCCGAGCTGGTAGCGCTGGATCGAGGCCTTGATGAAATTCATCGGAACGTTCTCCTGCAAGGGAATCGGGTTCATCAGCGGCGGACCTTGACGGCGAAGAGTCCCTGGGGCCGCATCATCAGGATCAGCACGATCAGCGACAGCGTCAGCACCTTGGCCATCGACCCGGTCATGAAGAACTCGGAGATCGACTGGGTCTGCGCAATACCGAAGGCCGAGACCACGGTGCCGAAGAGGCTGGCCGCGCCGCCGAAGGTGACGACCAGGAACGCGTCCACGATGTAGAGCGAGCCCGAGGTCGGCCCGGTCGAGCCGATGGTGGTGAAGGCCGCGCCCGCCACGCCGGCGATGCCGCAGCCGATGGCGAATGTCAGGCGGTCGGTCTTCTTCGTGTCGATGCCGGTGGCGTTGGCCATCGTGCGGTTGGCCACGGTGGCGCGCACCCGCAGGCCCCAGCGGCTCTTGTGCAGCGCGACCAGCACACCGCCCGTCACCAGCGCGGTGAGCGCCAGCACGAAGAGGCCGTTGATCGGAATGTCCAGGCCCTCATGCGGCGTCCAGGAGCCCATGAGCCACTCGGGCAGCGTGGGGCTCACTTCCTTGGGGCCGATGAAGGTGCGAAAGATCTGCTGCAGCCCCAGGCTCACGCCCCAGGTGGCGAGCAGCGTGTCGAGCGGCCGCTTGTAGAGATGGCGTATCAGCACCCACTCCACGATCCAGCCGGCGATGAAGGCGAACACGAAGGCCAGCGCGATGGCGATCGGGAAGTAGTACGGCATGAACTCGGGCGCCAGGCTTTCGGTGACGCGCGCGGCCAGGTAGATCGAATAGGCGCCGATGGTCATGAACTCGCCATGCGCCATGTTGATCACGCCCATCTGGCCGAAGATGATCGCCAGGCCCAGCCCCATGAGCAGCAGCACCGCGAAGAGGCTCAGCCCCGCGAAGCCCTGCATGAGGCCGATGTTCATCATGTCCGACAGAGTCATGGCAAGCTGTTCCGAAGTTGGGGTGTTGGCTCCTTCCCCCTCTGGGGGAAGGCTGGGATGGGGGCACGGCGGCGCTGGCAAACGCAAGGCTTCATCAACAGCCGCCGCGCCCCCACCCCTGCCCTCCCCCAGAGGGGGAGGGAGAAAGACAGGATTACTGGTAGCCCTTCGGGAACGGATCGGGCTTGATCAGCTCAGCCGACTCCGCCACCACCTTGAACGTCCCATCCGGTTGCCCCTGCCCGATGCGCGCCTTGCTCCACAGGTGGTGGTTGGCGTCGAGCTTCACGTAGCCCTCGGGCGCCGTCTTCAGCTCGATGCCGGGCGAGCTGGCCACGACCTTGTCCACGTCGAAGCTGCCGGCCTTCTCCACAGCGGCCTTCCACAGCCACGGGCCGAGGTAGCCCGCCTGCGTCACGTCGCCGATGACGGCGTCCTTGCCGTACTTGGCCTTGAAGGCTTCCACGAACTTCTTGTTGTTCGGGTTGTCCAGCGTCTGGAAGTACTTCATCGAAGAATAGAAGCCCGCGAAGTTCTCGCCGCCCACGCCGGTCATCTCGTCTTCCGTCACGGCCAGCGTCAGCAGGAACTGCTTGTCGCCGGTGATGCCGGCGGCCTTGAGCTGCTTGTAGAAGGCCACGTTCGAGCCGCCCACCACGGCCGCGAAGATGCAGTCGGGCTTGGCCACCTTGATCTTGTTGATCAGCGAGTTGAAGTTGGTGTGGCCCAGCGGGTAGTACTCCTCGCCCTTGACCGAACCCTTCTGGAAGTTCTCGATGTGCTTGCGCGCGATCTTCATCGAGGTGCGCGGCCAGATGTAGTCGGAGCCCACCAGGAAGAAGGTCTTGGCCTTCTTCTCCTTCGCGCCCCAGTCCAGGCCCCAGATGATCTGCTGCGTGGCTTCCTGGCCCGTATAGATCACGTTCTTGCTCTGCTCCAGGCCTTCGTAGAAGGTCGGGTAGTACAGCAGGCCGTTCTCCTTTTCGAACACCGGCAGCACGGCCTTGCGCGAGGCGCTGGTCCAGCAGCCGAACACGGCCGCGCAATGGTCGTTGACCAGCAGCTTCTTCGACTTCTCGGCGAACGTGGGCCAGTCGGAGGCGCCGTCTTCCTTGATGACCTTGATCTTGCGGCCCAGCACGCCGCCCATTGCGTTGATCTGGTCGATGGCCAGTTGCTCGGCCTGGATCGAGCCGGTTTCCGAGATGGCCATGGTGCCGGTGGACGAATGCAGCTGGCCCACCGTCACCTCGGTGTCGGTCACGGCGAGCTTGGTGGTGTTGACCTTGGCCGTGGGGAACTGCCCCTGGCCGAAGCTCAGGCCGCTCAGGCCCATCACGGGCAGCGCCGCGGCGCCCTGCAGCAGACGGCGGCGGCGCAATGCCAGGGCATCGAGGGAAGAATCGGAATCACGCGACATCAGGAAACTCCAGGCAGGTTGTTGGAAAGGAAGGCCGCGCACCATCGCAGTGCATCGGACGGTGCCGCGAGCACCATGGCTGGAACTTTAGAAATCAGCGGCGTATGCGCGAATACGTCATTCAACGTAGCGGCGACAACCCGCCCTGCCCGCAGACTCGCGAGCCGGAGATCGGCGAAAAAAGGGCCCAGGGAGCGCTTCTTGCTGTACCCGCCCCATGCAACCGCCGCCGCGAGAACCCGCCATGCAATCCGTCTCCGGACAGAAGATCTTTCGCATCCGCCGCGACTACAACGCCTGGGTCGCGAACGAGACGCTGGAGGACTACGCCCTGCGCTACACGCCGCGCAGCTTTCGCAAGTGGTCGGAGTTCCGCGTGGCCAACGCGGCCTTCGGCGCCACTTCGTTCCTGGCGCTGGAGGCCATCGGCGGGGCCATCGCGCTGAGCTACGGGTTCTCGAACGCGCTATGGGCCATCCTGGTCGTCGGGCTCATCACCTTCCTCACGGGCCTGCCGATCTCGTACTACGCGGCGCGCCACGGCGTGGACATGGACCTGCTCACGCGCGGAGCGGGCTTCGGCTACCTGGGCTCCACCCTCACCTCGCTGATCTACGCGAGCTTCACCTTCATCTTCTTCGCGCTGGAGGCGGCCATCCTCGCGCTGGCGCTGCAGATGTACCTGGACTGGCCGCTGTGGCTGCTGTACATGGTGTCGTCGATCGTCATCATTCCGCTGGTGGCGCGCGGCATCACGCTCATATCGGGGCTGCAGCTGTGGACGCAGCCGATCTGGATCGTGCTGTTCGTCTGCCCCTTCGTCGCGGTGCTGGTGAAGAAGCCCGAGCTGTACGCCGACTTCACCGGCCTCGTGGGCCGCACCTCCGACAGCAGCGGCTTCGACCCGCTGATGTTCGGCGCCGCCGCCACGGTGGCTTTCTCGCTCGTCGTGCAGATCGGCGAGCAGGTCGACTACCTGCGCTTCCTGCCCGAGAAGACCGCCGCCAACCGCGTGCGCTGGTGGACGGCGGTGCTGGTCGCCGGGCCGGGCTGGATCGTGCCGGGCATGCTGAAGATGATGGGCGGCGCCTTCCTCGCCTTCCTGGCGCTGCAGCACGAGATACCGGGCATCCACGCGATAGAGCCCACGCAGATGTACCTCACCGGCTTCTCGTACGTGCTGCGCGATCCGGCCTGGGTGCTGGGCGTGACGGTGCTGTTCGTGGTGGTCTCGCAGATGAAGATCAACCTCACCAACGCCTACGCGGGCTCGCTGGCGTGGTCGAACTTCTTCGCCCGGCTCACGCACAGCCACCCGGGGCGCGTGGTGTGGCTGGTGTTCAACGTGGTCATCGCGATACTGCTGATGGCGCTGGGCGTGTTCGCGGCGCTGGAGCATGTGCTGGGCTTCTACAGCAACATCGCCATCGCCTGGGTCGGCGCGCTGGTGGCCGACCTGGTCATCAACAAGCCGCTGGGCTGGAGCCCGAAGGCCATCGAGTTCAAGCGCGCGCACCTCTACGACATCAACCCGGTGGGTCTCGTCGCGATGCTGGTGGCGGCGGCGCTGGCGATGCTGGCCTACTCGGGCGCGCTGGGGCATTGGGCCAAGGCTTTTTCGCCCTTCATCGCGCTGGTCACGGCCATGGCCGTGTCGCCGCTGCTGGCGTGGCGCACGCGCGGGCGCTACTACCTTGCGCGCAACGACATCGAGCGCTGGGCGCCCGGCCAGAGCGTGAAATGCTCGGTGTGCGACAACAGCTTCGAGTCGGAGGACATGGCGCACTGCCCGGCCTACAGCGCACCCATTTGCTCGCTGTGCTGCACGCTCGAATCGCGCTGCCACGACCGCTGCAAGACCGACTCGCGCGCGGCCGAGCAGATGAGCGGATGGCTGCAGGCGCTGCTGCCGCCGGCCCTGTCGGCGCGGCTCAACTTCCGCGTGGCGCACTACCTGCTGGTGGCCACGTCGCTCATCGCGCTGCTGGCCACGGTGGTGGGCGTGGTCTATGCACAGGAGGCCATCGCCGGCACCAGCGACTCGACCATGGCCACGGCCCTGCTGAAGGTGTTCGCGCTGCTGTCGGTGGTGGCCGCGGTGGCGGCATGGTGGGTGGTGCTGGGCAGCGAAAGCCGGCAGATGGCGCAGGAGGAATCGAACCGCCACAACAACCTGCTCGCGCTGGAGATCGAGGCCCACCGCCGCACTGACGCCGCGCTGCAGACGGCCAAGGAAGCCGCAGAGGCCGCCAACCAGGCCAAGACGCGTTATGTGGCCGGCATGACGCACGAGCTGCGCACGCCGCTCAACAGCATCCTGGGCTACTCGCAGATCCTGCTCAAGGGCGACGCAGTCACGCCGCCGCGCGAAGCGGTGCAGACCATCCACCGCAGCGGCGAACACATGCTGGGCCTGATCGACGGGCTGCTCGACCTGGCGCGCATCGAGGCCGGCCGGCTGCAGCTGGAGCCCGCGCCGCTGGCGCTGCCGGCCTTTCTGGACCAGCTGGTGCACATGGTGCGGCCGCAGGCCGAGAACAAGGGCCTGGCCTTCGTCTACACGCATGCCGGCCGGCTGCCGCCCTGGGTGCATGCCGACGCCAAGTGGCTGCGGCAGATCCTCATCAACCTGCTGACGAATGCGGTGCGCTTCACCGACAGCGGCACGGTGACGCTGCACGTGGATGCGCGCCGCGAGGTGCTGCGCTTCGACGTAGTCGACACCGGCATCGGCGTGGCGCCGCAAGACCACCAGCGCATCTTCCTGCCCTTCGAGCGCGGCGCGGCCGGCCGGCGCAGGGGCGAGCCCGGCACGGGGCTGGGCCTCACCATCACCGGGCTGCTGACCTCGCTGATGGGCGGCGAACTGAAGCTGGCCTCGACTTCGTCGCAAGGCAGCACCTTCAGCGTGCGCGTGTACCTGCGCGAGGTGGCCGACCCCGGCCCGCAGGCCAGGGCGGGGGCGCCGCGCCAGCCGGTGTCGGGCTACCTCGGCGCGCGCCGCACGCTGCTGGTGGTCGACGACCAGCCGGTGCAGCGCCAGATGCTCGCCGGCATGCTCGTGCCGCTGGGCTTCGAGGTGCGCGAGGCCGCGAGCGGCACCGAGTGCCTGGACAGCCTGCGCGAGGAGCTGCCGTCGGCCATCCTGCTCGACCTGACGATGGACGACATGGACGGCTGGCAGACCGCCACGTCGGTGCGCGCCTCGGGCTTCCGCGACATCCCGATCATCATCGTCTCCGCCAACATGTTCGAGAACCAGGCCGAGCGGCTGCGCGCCGCGGGCTGCCAGGCCTTCGTGGGCAAGCCGGTGATCGAGTCGGAGCTGATCGCGACGCTGGAACGCCACCTCGGGCTCGAATGGCTTTCGCCCGGCGATGCGCAGCCACCCGCCGCCGATGACGACGAAACGCCCCTGCGTCCGCCCCGGCTCGACCTGTCGGAAGACGACCGCGCCGAACTCATGCGGCTGGTGCAGATGGGCCACGTGCGCGGCCTGCACACCGCGCTCGACCGGCTGGCCGCCGCATCGCCCTCCGCGGCGGCTACCTGCACCTGGCTGCGCGGCATGGTCGCGCGCTTCGAACTCGACAACCTCCGCAACGCACTGGCAGAAGATGCTGACACCCTCTCCCCTTGAATCGCCCTCGGCCGAACGCCCCGTGGTGCTGGTGGTCGACGACGCGCCCAGCAGTCTGGGCATGCTGTGCGACACGCTCGAGGCCAGCGGCTACACCGTGCTGGTGGCGGCCGACGGCGAGGCCGCGCTGCAGCGGCTCGAGCTGGTGGTGCCCGACGCGATCCTGCTCGACGGCCTGATGCCCGGCCTCTCGGGCTTCGAGACCTGCCGGCGCATCAAGGCCAACCCGGCGCTCGCGCACATTCCGGTGCTGTTCATGACGGGGCTGTCGGAGACTTCGCACGTGGTCGAGGGCTTCGAGTGCGGCGGTGTCGACTACGTGGTAAAGCCGATCCGCGCGCAGGAAGTTCTGGCGCGGCTGCACACGCACGCGCGCAACGCCCGCATCACGCGCATGGCGCGCGACGCGGTCGACGTGGCCGGCATGGGCGTGGTGTTCGTCGACACGCGCGGGCGCATCGCGTGGCGCTCGCCGCAGGCCGCGCTGTGGCTGCATGCGCTGGAAGACCCGGTGGCACCGGGCCTGCTGCCCGCCTCGCTCGAAGCGGCACTGGCGCCGGGCGCGGCCGTTGCGGTAGGCACCGCCACGGGCATGCGGCTGTCGGTGCGCAACCTGGGCGCCGCGGCGCTCGGCGAGACCATGCTGCTGTTCGCGATGCAGCGCGAAGGCCCGGCCACGCGGCTGGCGGAAGCGGCGCTCACGCCGCGCGAGACCGAGGTGCTGTCATGGCTCGCCAAGGGCAAGACCAACCGCGACATCGGCGAAATCCTGGGCACCAGCCCGCGCACGGTGAACAAGCACCTGGAGCACATCTTCGAGAAGCTGGGGGTGGAGACGCGGGCTGCGGCCGCGGCGCTGGCGAGCGGGCAACTGGTGTGATGCCGGACACCCGGGGCGCGAACGGTAGGTAACCCCCGAGGGGTAACCGCCCCAACGGCGCAGGGCTTTGCCCCTTCGAGGCCCCTGTCGCGCTCAGAATCAGGCGCCACCGGAGCAAACAAATGCTGTCAAGCCTTCTGCAGTTTCCGCCCCGCGAAAGCGCCTACAAGCGCAAGTTCCTCAACAACCAGGACGAGAACCTCTTCATGGGCTCGTTCGAGAGTTTCGCCGCGGCCGAGGCCGGCGCGCCGCCCAGCAAGGCAGTGGGCTACGACAACGCGGAGGCCGCCAAGCTCTACAGCCCGCAGATCTATTTCTACGACTACCCGGCGCTTTTCTGGCTCGGGCGTTCGATCGATGCGGGCCTCACGCGGGTGTTCGACCTGGGCGGGCACATCGGCATCAAGTACTACGCGTTCCGGCGGGTGCTGAGCTACCCCGACGACCTGCACTGGACCGTGTGCGACGTGCCCGGCGTGGTCGAAAGCGGGCGCGCGCTGGCGGTGCAGCGCGAGGCCACGGCGCAGCTCGACTTCACCACCGACCCGCGCGACGCCAGCGGCTGCGACCTGCTGTATGCCTCGGGCAGCCTGCAATACCTGCCGCAGCGCATCGACGCGATTCTTGCGTCGCTGGCGGTCAAGCCCAGGCGCATCATCCTGAACACGACGGCGGTGCATCCAGAGCGCACGATCTACACGCTCAACAGCATCGGCGTGGCAGTGTGCCCCTATCGCATCGAACACTACGACGAGCTGATGGCTGAGCTCATGCGCTCGGGCTACAAGAAGCGCGATGCCTGGCGCAACGAAGGCAAGCCGATCGAGGTGCCCTTCGTGGACGGCGGAGACAAGCCCTACTACGCGGGCTGCTGCTTCGACCTCGGCACCTGAAGCCGCAGGGCCGCGAACCCGTCAGGGAATGACGGCGGGCAGGTTCTGGTCCGCGATGTGGCGCTGCTCGGGCGACAGCGTGTCGTAGAGGCTGGAGAGCGCATCGCTCACTGCCTGTGCGCGGCGGGCCCGGTCTGCTGCCAGCGTTGCGCGCTGCTGCGCGAACTGCACCGCGGTCTGGTCGTCCGCCGACGCCGCGCTGGCCAAGCCGCCGCGACCGGCCAGGTCCCACACGGCGTCCGAGAAACGGTCCCACAGCGGCGACTGTTCCGGGGTGACCATCAACTGCAGCCGCAGGTCGTAGAGCTTGTCGCGCACCTTGGCCGCCGCCGTGGCGGGCGTGGACAGGCCGTCGCCCGTGCGCTGGCTCGACGCGTTGTCGCTGCGCGCGCCGCGCCGGCCGCCACCCATGCCACCGCCACCGCCACCGCCGCCGAACTGAGCGAAGCCGTGGCCGCTCACGGCGATCAATACCGCGGCCAGCGCGAACCGCTGCAGGGGTAGTTTCATCGTCATCCTGGAATCCTTTGATGCAGGCCCGGAAAGGGCCAGGGTGCATTTCAGGAGCCGCGGCTGTCCAGTGGATTGCGCGCCGGTAAACCAGGGGTAAAGGCGGATCGCCGTCAGAAAAATCTTGAGCGGGCTCAAAAAAGATATTAAAGTGATATCACTTTCAACGGAGGAACCCATGAACGAGACGCCCCCCGCAACCCCGCGCTCCATCCGCAAGGAGCGCCCCTACCGCTCCATCAACGGCTACGGCATCGTCGCGGTGGCGGTGCTGCTGATGGTGCTCGGCGCGGTCGCCATGGCGCAGCGCCTGATGCCGCCGCCGGCGAGCGTGCTGCTTATCGTGGCGGGGCTCGCGCTGGTGCCCGGTCTCTACATGCTGCAGCCCAACGAGGGCATCATCCTCACGCTCTTCGGCGAGTACCAGGGCACCGACCGCACCGAAGGCCTGCGCTGGACCAACCCGCTGCAGACAGGCAAGAAGATCTCGCTGCGCGCGCGCAACCTCAACACGCCGCCGCTGAAGGTGAACGACAAGCGCGGCAACCCGGTGGAAATCGGCGCGGCGGTGGTGTGGAGGGTGCACGACACCGCGCAGGCCGTGTTCGAAATAGACGACTACAACAAGTTCGTCGCCATCCAGGCGGAGGCCGCCATCCGCCACCTGGCCACCCTCTATGCCTACGACAGCGGCGACGACCTGTCCAGCGACGAGACCACGCTGCGCGCCGGGCTCGACACGGTGGCCGACGCGCTCAAGGCGGAGCTCAACCAGCGCTTCGCGAGCGCCGGCGTCGAAGTGCTCGATGCCAAGCTCACCCACCTGGCCTACGCCCCCGAGATCGCGCAGGTGATGCTGCGCCGCCAGCAGGCGGTGGCCATCGTGAGCGCGCGGCAGCAGATCGTGGCCGGCGCGGTCGGCATGGTCGAGGCGGCATTGCGCGGCCTGTCGGAGCGCAACCTCGTGGTGCTCGACGACGAGCGCAAGGCGTCGATGGTGTCGAACCTGCTGGTGGTGCTGTGCTCCGACCGCGAGACACAGCCCGTCGTCAACACGGGTACGCTTTACACCTGACCCCGCCCCCCGTTCCCTGATGGCCAGTCCCGGAAAAAAATCCTATCCCCTGCGCATCGATCCCGCCCTGTGGGCCGAGATCGAGCGCCTGGCGGCGCAAGAGCTGCGAAGCGCGAATGCGCAGGTCGAGTTCCTGCTGCGCGAAGGGCTGGCCAGGCGCGGTCGGCTGCCGGCCGCGGACGCGAAGGACGACGACAAGCCGGCGCCGCCTCGGTGATAACCCCCAATCCGCCGTGGGCGGAATGACAGCCAGGGCTTCTACGATGACGGCTGCGGGCGGCACCGTTCGCCGCCGCTTCCTACTGGAGACACCGTGACGAAGCCCTCTTTCTCTTCCTTCACCCGCCGCGCCGCCCTTCCCCTGCTCGCGGCCCTCGCACTCGCCGGGTGCGGCGGCATCGGCGGCACGCAGCCCCCGGCAGCCAGCGCGGACATCCATGTCATGACCTCCGGCGGCTTCACCGCCGCCTACAACGACCTGCGCCCGGCCTTCGAGCGCAGCAGCGGCCGCAGCGTCAAGACGGCCTACGGCGCGTCGATGGGCAACGCCGACGACTCGATCCCCAGCCGCCTGGCGCGCAACGAACCGGCCGACGTGGTGATCCTCGCGCGTCCGGCGCTCGACGCGCTGGTCGCGCAGGGCAAGGTGGTGCCGGGCAGCCAGGTCGACCTGGTGCGCTCTTCCATCGGCTTCGCGGTGCGCAAGGGCGCGCCCAGGCCCGACATCAGCACTGTCGATGCGTTGAAGCGCACCCTGATCGCCGCGCCGTCGATCGCCTATTCGGCCAGCGCGAGCGGCACCTACTACGAGACCGAGCTGCTCAAGAAGCTGGGCATCGAGGCCCAGGTGAAGCCCAAGAGCAAACGCATCCTGAGCGAGCGCGTCGGCTCGGTGGTGGCGCGCGGCGACGCGGCGCTGGGGCTGCAGCAGGTGAGCGAGCTGCTGCCGATAGAAGGCATCGACTACATCGGCCCGCTGCCCGCCGAGGTGCAACGCGTGACGGTGTTCTCGGCCGGCATCGCCACCGCTTCGAAGCAGCCCGAGGCGGCGAAACAGCTGATCCGCTACCTCAACTCGCCGGCCGCCGCGCCGACCATCGCGAAGACCGGGCTGGAGCCGCTGACCGCGCGCTGAGCGGAACGCAAGCGCTGCGGCAGCCGGGGAAAACCCGGCACCGCGCGGCCCGCCGCCCTTCGATCCGGGCGACGAGGCGGTGCTCACGGCGTCCGCCCAGCCCTAGCGGCTTTCGATCAGCTGCTTGACGCGGCGCGCCAGCACGTCCATCTCGAAGGGCTTGGTCATCACGTGCATGCCGGGGTCCAGGTGCCCGTGGCTCAGCACGGCGTTCTCCGCGTAGCCCGTGATGAACAGCACCTTGAGGCCGGGCCGCGCGATGCGCGCGGCGTCGGCCACCTGCCGGCCGTTCATGCCGCCGGGCAGGCCCACGTCGCTCACCAGCAGGTCGATGCGCTGGCGCGGCGACTGCAGGATGCGCAGCGCCTCGGCGCCGTCGCCGGCCTCCAGCGTGGCGTAGCCCAGCCCCTGCATCACCTCGACGATGATCATGCGCAGCGCGGGTTCGTCGTCCAGCACGAGCACGGTGTCGCCCTGGTCCGCGCGCGGCGCGAACACGGCCTCGGCCGGCGCGGCCGGCACCTCTTCCTGCATGTCGTGCCGTGGCAGGTAGATGCTGACCGAGGTGCCCTTGCCGACTTCCGAGTAGATGCGCACCTGCCCGCCCGACTGCTTGGCGAAGCCGTAGATCATCGACAGGCCCAGGCCCGTGCCCATGCCGATCGGCTTGGTCGTGAAGAAGGGATCGAAGGCGCGCGCCACCACTTCGGGCGGCATGCCCACGCCGTTGTCGCTGACGGTGAGCGACACGTACTGCCCCATCGGCAGCTCGCGGTCGCGCGCGGTTCGCGAATCGATCCAGCGGTTGGCGGTCTCGATGACCAGCGTGCCGCCCTCGGGCATGGCGTCTCGTGCGTTGATGCACAGGTTGAGCAGCGCATTCTCCAGCTGGCCCGGGTCGGCGTGCACGTTCCACAGGCCCACGGCCGCCACCGTCTCCAGCGCGATGTGCGGGCCGAGGGTGCGGCGCAGCAGTTCCTCCATCTCCGTCACCAGCCGGTTGGCGTTCAGCGGCTTGGGCTCCAGCGTCTGGCGCCGCGAAAAGGCCAGCAGCCGGTGCGTGAGCGCCGCCGCGCGCTTGACCGCGCCCTGCGCCACGCCCACGTAGCGCTCCATGTCGGCCGGCTTGCCGTCCAGGCCGCGCCGGCGCATCAGTTCCAGGCTGCCGCTGATGGCGGCCAGCAGGTTGTTGAAGTCGTGTGCCAGGCCGCCGGTGAGCTGTCCCACGGCCTCCAGCTTCTGGCTCTGGCGCAATTGCTCGCGCGCGGCATCGAGCTCGGCCTCGCGCTCCTTCTGGTCGGTGATGTCGCGCGCGGCGGCATACAGCAGGCCGTCGTCGGGCACGGCTGTCCATGAGAGCCAGCGGTAGCCGCCGCTCTTCGTGCGGTAGCGGTTCTCGAAGCCGGTGGTGCGCTCGCCTCGCATCAGGCGCTCCAGCTCGGCCTCGGTGTGGACCATGTCGTCGGCATGCACCAGCGAGCGGAACGGCATGGCGCGTATCTCGTCGGCGCTCCAGCCCAGCACGGTCTCCCACGCCGGATTCACGCTCACGAAGTAGCCCTGCTCATTGGCGACGCCCAGCAGGTCCTGGCTCAGGGCCCAGGTGCGGTCGCGCTCGTGGGTGCGTGCCTCGACCTGCCGCTCCAGGGATTCGGCGAAGGCCATCAGCTCGATCTGCGCCTCGCGCCGCGCGATGGCCGAGCGCACGCGGTCGCCGACTTCGCGCACGAAGTCAAGTTCGTCGCGCGACCACGGCCGTACCTGTCCATGGTTGAGATAGAGCAGCCCGACCAGCCCGCCGCGTTCGGTGAGCGGCATGTTGACCACCGCGCGTGCAGTGATGGCTTCCAGCGCATCGGCGTTGTCGCGGGTGCGCGGGTCCAGGCGCGCGTCGGCGAAGGCCACGGTCACGCCGCGGCGCAGGTCTTCGATGTAGGAGCCATAGTCGCGAAAGTGCAGCAGGCCCGCCAGGCTGGCCACGCCGGGCGCGGTCCAGTCGCGGGCGATGGCGATGGTCTCGGCCGCCGTGTCCACCAGGCCGTAGCCGGCGCGGTCCACGTCGAGGCGCTGCCCGAGCATTTCCGACGCCGCATAGGCGATGTCGCCCGGCTCGTCCATGTCGCGGATGCGGTCGCCCAGTTCCATCAGCGCGAGGCGGCGCGCCTCGGCTTCGACGATGGCCGCGTTGGCGGCGTTCAGCCGGCGCTCCGCCAGCCCCTTGGCGCGGCGGTCGGCGGCCTCCTTGAGCGCGCGGTCCAGCACCACCGGCAGCCGCGCGAGGCGGCCCTTGCTCACGTAGTCGGTGGCACCGCTCTTGAGCAGCTCGACCGCGTTGTCCTCGCCGATCACGCCCGAGACGAAGATGAAAGGCGTTTCCGGCGCCATGCGGCGCGCCACCTCGAGCGCATGCGCGCCCGAGAACCCCGGCAGCTCGTAGTCGGACAGGATCAGCGAAAAGCCGCCCTTGTTCAGCGCGTCGACGAAGCCGCGCTCGTCGCGCACCACGTGGGTCGTGGCCGACGGCAGGGCCTGCGCCAGCGCCTCGATCAGCAGTTCGACGTCGAAGCGGGAGTCTTCGAGGATCAGGATGCCCGGAGGCTGCGGTGTCGCGGCAGCGGCGCCGCCCGCGCTATTCATGCTTGCGCGCCGCCTTCAGCGAACCCGGCGGCGGCTCGTTGAGCACCGCCCAGAACACGCCCAGCTCGGCAATGGCCGAGACGAAGCGATCGAAAGCCACCGGCTTGACCACATAGGCGTTCACGCCCAGCTCGTAGCTGCGCAGCACGTCCGACTCTTCCTGCGACGAGGTCAGCATCACCACCGGAATGCTGCGCAGCGCCGGGCTGGCGCGCACCGCCTGCAGAACTTCGAGGCCGGTCACCTTGGGCAGCTTCAGGTCCAGCAGGATCACGGCCGGGTTGCCTTCGATGCGGTCCGCATGCTCGCCTTCGCGGTGCAGGTATTCGAGCGCCTGTGCGCCGTCGCGCAGCACGACCACGTCGTTGGCGAGTTGGCTGCGCTCCAGCGCGATGAGGGTGAGTTCGAGGTCTCGCTTGTCGTCCTCGACAAGCAGGATCGGCTTAAGCATGTCCTTCTCCATTGGCGGCCGGCGCCGTCGGGGCGGCCGCGTTGTCGGGGCCCGCGCGCGGCAGGATGAAGCCGAAGCTCGCCCCCGCGTCGACTTCCCCTTTTGCCCAGACCGTGCCGCCATGACGCTCCACGATCCGCTTCACATTGGCCAGGCCGATGCCCGTGCCTTCGAAATCCTCGGCCTGGTGCAGCCGCTGGAACACGCCGAACAGCTTGTCGACGTATTTCATCTGGAAGCCCACGCCGTTGTCCTGCACCTCGAGCCCGTCGCCCAGGTCGCTGCGGATGGCGCGCACCACGATGCGCGACGGGTTGCGGGTGCGCGAATACTTGACCGCGTTGGCCAGCAGGTTGCGCACCGCCACCTGCAGCAGCAGCGGGTCGGCGTAGAGCAGCGGGAGATCGGGGTCGATCTGCCATTCGACATTGCGCTGCGGCTCCAGCCGCTTCAGCTCGCGCACCAGGCCATCGACCAGCGAGCCGCTGTCGACCTCGCGCTGCTTGAGCGCGGAGCGGCCCATGCGCGAGAAGTCGAGCAGCGCATCGACCATCTGCCCCGCGAAAGCGGCGGCGTCCTTGACGTGCGAAAGGTAGCGATGGGCCCGGGCACTGAGCTGCTTGCCCTCGCTCTGGGCCACCAGGTCGACGTAGCCTGAAATATGCCGCATGGGCGCGCGCAGGTCGTGCGACACGGTGTACGAAAAAGCCTCCAGCTCCTTGTTGACGCGGCCCAGCTCGGAGGCCACGGAAGCCAGTTCCTCGGCACGGCGCAGCACGATGCCGATCAGCGCCTGTCGCAGCTCGCCGGCCGCGCCGACTTCGGCCGCCGTCCAGGCCGTGGAGCGGCCCCGGATGTGCTCGACCCAGCTCGCGAAGCTCAGGCGCGGATGCATGCGTCCGTTGACCACGGCCTGCGGCTTCTGCGGGTCGCCAGCCCAGCGCACGGTCTGCACGATCTCGGGCCGGAACCAGAGGATCAGGTGCCGGTGCACCTGAGAGATGGAGATGGCGAGCACGCCCGCCGCTACGTCGATGAACTGCCCCGCGGGCGCGAAATGCTCAGCCAGCGCATTGCTTTCGTAGACCTCCACGCCGAGCCCGGCGATCCATTCCGCGAGTTCCTGCACATGCGCCCGCGCGGGCACCTCGCCCACGCACCAGACCTCGTCGTCGAGCACCACGGCGGCACCGGTGGCGCGCATCACGCGCAGCATCAGCGACACCTCGGCCGTGAGGTGCTGCAGCGTGGCGTCGCTCTCGGACAGGTGCGAGACGATCTGCAGCGTGAGCTGGCGCAACTCGAGCCGCTCGGCCACCTCGCCGTTGCTTTCCTTCGACTGGATCTGCAGCGACAGCAACTGGCCCAGGTGCTCGCACGCGAGCCGCGTGCCCGTGTCGAGAAAGCGCGCGGCATGGTCGTGGCACGAGATCAGCCCCCACAGCTTGCCGTCGATGATGATCGACACCGACATGGACGCCAGCGTGCCCATGTTGCGCATGTATTCGAGGTGGATCGGCGAGACGCTGCGCAGTTGCGCCTGCGACAGGTCGATGTCCGCGGCGGTGAGCGCGGCGTCGGTGGCGAGCAGGCGCACCGGCTGGTAGTTGGCATCGGCGATCAGCCGGAAATGGTTGACGAGGTACAGCGCCCTCGCCTGGCGCGGAATGTCGGAAGCGGGGAAGTGATGGCCGTCGTAGCTGTCGTAGCCGGGGTCGGCCTCCTCGGCCAGCACCTCGCCGTGGCCGGCCGCGTCGAAGCGGTAGACCAGGCAGCGGCCAAAGCCGGTGAGCCGCTTCATCTCGCGCGCGGCCAGGCCGCACAGCTCGGCCACCGTGGCCGCCTCCTGCAGCCGCGGCAGGAAGACGCGGCCCAGCGAGTAGATGGGCGCCTCGTTGCCGCCCGGAGGTGAAGCCGCCTCGAACTCGACGATCAGGTGGTTGTCGCTGCGGTGCGCGGAAGTGTCGAAGAACGCGTGCGCCAGATTCATCGCGCCGAGCGACACCGGCGAGCCGCCCGGCGGCAGCGCCGGCAGGGCCATGCCGCGAACCGCCGCCAGCGCGGCGGACAGTTCGGCGTCGGGCCAGTTCTCGCTCCATGCGACGAGCGCCAGCGACTCGGGCTGGAGCACCAGCATGCGGCCGTGCGGCTGGATCGAGCCCGGCACACGGATCGGCTCCAGGTCGCAATTGGACAGGTCGACCTCGACGGGCTCTATTGCCCGCGAACCGGCCAGAAGGTCGGTGGGAGTGATGGGCGGTGGCACGTTGGACAAGGTCAGGCAGCGCGGCCGGGGCCGCGCGTGTTCTCATGAGAATAGGTCGAAAGGATCATGCCAGCGTGTCCCGGGCGCTCTCGTCGGCCAGTTCCTACAGCGCGGCCACCTGCAGGCCGAAGCGCGGCATCAAGGTTTCGAAGCCGGCCACCGCGCCGCGCTGGGCCGAGCCAACGGCGGCCGGATCGCGCAGCGCAGCCGCCAGTTGCGCGACAAAGTCTTTCCACTGGGCGGCCAGGCCGTCGGGCGCGTCGACCGGCTGGAAGTATCGCATCGGGTGCGGCGCCAGCCTCGGCCCCAGGCGCTTGTGCATGGCCATGCCGCCGAGCTGGGAGCCCTCGAGCACGTAGGCCAGGCCCCAGGCGAAGGCAGGTTCGCGGGCGGCTTCGGCCAGTTGCGGGGCGAATGGCGGCTCGGGCGGCTCGGCCGATACGGCCGTGCCCTCCCCGGCCGGCGCCGCGCCGGCGTCTTCGAGGTCGAGCGCGAGCGCGGCCAGGCGCCGGTCGGTGCGCCGCGCCACCCGGTCGAGCCCGGGATCGCCGGGCGCGGCCAGCGCCTGCCGAACGGCCTCCAGCCATGGGCGCAGGGCGCGCAGGTGGGCGGCGTAGTCCGCCAGCGAGGCGTTCTCGCGCGCGATCGGCAGGCGGCTGTCCAGCGCCTCGTGCAGCGCTTGGGTAGCGTTGCGCAGCGGGCGCAGCACCTCGGCCACGGAGGGCTGGGCTGCCGTGCTTTCCGTACTTTCCATGCTTCCCACGCTCATGGCGCGAGGCTTTCCATCGGCTTGCCGCCGCTCTTCCGTCCTTCGGCCTCGAAACTGGCGCACAGCGAGAAAAAGCCGTCCAGGTCCGCTGCCTTGTCGAACACGGCGTCGGCGCCGAGTTCGCGCGCCCAATCGGCGATTTCCCCGGTGGCGTAGTTGGTCAGCACCACCACGCGCTGGCCGGGCCGGCTGCGGCCGCAGCGCTTGACGATGCCCAGGCCGGAGCCTTCGTGCAGGAACAGGTCGACCACCAGCAGGTCCCAGGCGCCCGGGTTGTCGCCGAGCCAGGCCACCGCGTCCTCTTCGGTGGTGGCGGTGCCGATCAGGTGGATGTCGACCTCGTCCTCCATGGCGGCGATCAGGTTATGGCGAATGTGGGCGTTGTCTTCGACAAGAAAGGTAGAAAGCGGCACGGCGGAGACAAAATTGTTTCTTCGAATATCCCCAAGGGTAAGCGAATCCGCGAGCCCCGCCCGGTGAGCGCGCTTCCCTACATCCGGTAGGAAATGTGGCAAGCGCCCCCGTAAACTGGCGCGCTCCCCATCTCCCCCGGCGGCGCCTGCCGACGAATGAACGCCATGACACAGCCTCAGCCGACGACGATCTCCCCCGCCCTCGTTTCAGCCTTCGCGCCCGGCGGCACGCTGCGCGCCTCCATCAACCTCGGCAACCCGATCCTCGCCAACAGGAACCCCGCCGGCGGCGAGCCGGTGGGCGTGTCGATCGACCTGGCGCGCGAATTCGCTCGGCGGCTGGGCGTGGGCATCGAACTGGTCGTGTTCGAGAAGGCCGCGGCCTCCGTGGACGCGGTGAAGAACGAGAAGGCCGACATCGGCTTCTTCGCCATCGATCCCGCGCGCAGCGAAGGGCTGCTGTTCACCGCGCCCTACGTGCTGATCGAGGGCAGCTACCTCGTGCCCTCGGCCAGCGCCCTGACCGACAACGCACAGGTCGATGCGCCGGGCCATCGCATCTCGGTCGGCGCGGGCAGCGCCTATGACCTGTTCCTGACGCGCGAGATCCAGCAGGCCGAGATCGTCCGGCTGCAGGGCGCCGGCCCGGCGCTGGCGGCACTGCGCGCGGGCGAGGTCGAAGTGGCGGCCGGCATCCGCCAGTTGCTCGAAGGCGAGGCGCAGCGCGCGCCGGGCGTGCGCGTGCTGCCGGGCCGCTTCATGGTGATCCAGCAGGCCATGGGCACGCCGGCCAGCCGGGGCGTCGATGCCCAGGCGCTGCTGGCGGCCTTCGTCGAGGAAATGAAGGCCGCCGGCTTCGTGGCCGACGCGCTG
Source organism: Variovorax sp. efr-133-TYG-130 (assembly GCF_030208835.1). NCBI lineage: Bacteria > Pseudomonadati > Pseudomonadota > Betaproteobacteria > Burkholderiales > Comamonadaceae > Variovorax > Variovorax sp. efr-133-TYG-130. The sequence continues at coordinate 19,930 of NZ_JARVTD010000024.1, forward strand.
AAGCGACATCGCATCGAGGGCGCGAGCGTCGCGCCCCCGGCCTGAACGCTCAGAGCTTGTACGCCTCGACCGGCCCCTGCGAATAGAACAGGAAGTAGCCGGTCGAGGTCTGGAAGCCGTTCTTCTTCCAGCCTGCCGGCACCTTGAAGATGCCGAGCTGCCCGCTCGCCACGCCGACGAAGGCGGTGTTCTCCTTGTCGGTGGTGATGCGACTCCATTGCTCGCGCGACACGGGCCGCATCTGCATCTTCGGTTCGCTCCACTCGGGTGTGCGCACCTTGTCGCGCATGACGTAGGCGTCGCCCTGGCGCTCGATCTTGATGAGCTCCTTGAGCGCGCCGTTCTGCCTGACGGCGTAGACGCCGACCAGGTCCGCCTCCGGCGCGCCGTTGCCGCTGCCAGCGCCGCATGCGGCCAGCAGCAGCGCCGAGGCGCCGGCGGCCAGCCATTTCTTCGATGCCGTGTTCATGGTGGCCTTCCTTCTCAGCGCTTCGTGTTCTCGCGCAGCTTCAGGTTGCCCTGGAAGCGCAGCGCGTGCGGGTATTCCTCCTTCTCAACGCCCGCGTCCACGGCGGCCATCTTCTGCTGGCTCTCGCTGGTCTTGGCCAGCAGCGCCGCCGGCAGGTTCACGATGCCCTTGATCTGGTCGTACTGCGCCTGCGTGATGCGGCCCACCTGCAGCAGCCGGAAGGCGTCGCGCTCGATGTTCAGCAGCAGCGGCTTGTTGTCGGCAAAGCTCTGTGCCTTGGCCAGCAGCGCGCTCCAGGACTGCGCGCTGTAGTTGCTCACGTAGTAGTCCTGCCCGGTCGGCCCGGCCAGCACCGCGGTGCAGCCCGGCAGCTCCACCTGCACCGCGCCCGTGGACATGACGAAGGTCTTGCGCTGCTCCATCGCGTTGCCGTACGCCAGCGTCACCGGGATGTTCCAGGTCGAGGCCGGGAACTGGTTCTGGTTGGGGAACGACTCCTGCGTGATGTTGACGTAGGTGCGGTCCGCCGCGCACTGCGCGTCGACCGTGAGCAGCGGCACGCCGGTCTGGCGGATGAAGCTGTCGCCGATGTCGGCCACCTTCTTGCCGCCGCTCACCTTCTCCAGCGAAGTCCACAGCCGCGAGGGCGTGACGTTGCCGAAGCCGTAGTCCTTCAGGTAGATCTGCAGGCCCTTCTGCATCGCCTCTTCGCCGATGTAGTTCTGCACCGTCTCCAGCACGTGGCTGCCCTTGTTGTAGACGAAGATCGACGGGCTGATGAAGCCGAAGGAACCGGCGTCGTTGAGGTTGCGCTGCACCGGCACCGCCGTGTTCTTCAGGTCGGCCACGATCACGTTGTGCTTGTCGAGCACGTAGTCGGAGAAGCTGTAGTACTCGGGGTGGAACTTGATGGTGGTGCGCCTTTCGAACCAGCGCGCGAACGACTCGTTGAGCCACACGTTGTCCCACCAGTCGAGCGTGACCAGATCGCCGAACCACTGGTGCGCGATCTCGTGCGTGACCACCGTCACCGAATACAGCGTGGGCTTGTCGCCCGGCTTGGTGAGCACCGCGTCGGCAAACTCGAAGATCGCGCCCCAGTTCTCCATGCCGCCGAAGCCGGTGTTGGGCTTGTTGTCGTAGCTGTCGTTGGCGGCGATGGTGTCGAACTTCTTGATCGGCAGCGGGATGCCGGTGTACTTGTAGTAGTAGTCCATGGCCACCTTGGTCCACTCCATCGGGAAGGTCGCCCAGGTGGAGCGGCCCGGGGGGGTGAACCAGCGCAGCGGAATGTCGCTGCCGCCGAGCGGGTTCTTGAAGGTGTCGGGCAGGATGTCGAACTTGCCGCCGCCGAAGAAGGTCAGGTACATCGGCATCGACGGCGTCTTCTCGAACGACACCTGCTGGTAGCCGTCGGGCAGCTTGACGGCGGAAATCTGCGCGCCGTTGGACACCGTCTTCCAGTCGCCGGGCACCTCGGCGGAGATCTCGAAGGTATGGCGGAAGGCCGGCTCGTCCCAGCCCGGGAACCACTGCCGCGCGTAGTTGGTCTCGCCCTGCGTCACGATGGCGTCGCTGCTCACGCCCTCGGGTGTCGAGAGGCCGACCTTGAAGATGCCGGTGGCGGCCGAGCAGAACGGGTTGCGCTGCACTTCCGCGGGCGGGCAGAACTCCGCGTCGGAGAACTGGATCTTGCCGTCCCACTCCATGTGCAACAGGTACTTGCCCTTGGCGATCTGGCCGTCGCTCAGCCGCAGCTGCACGAAGTCGCCGAGCGTCTGCGGCGTGGGAATCAGCGGTATCGCCTCGCCGGGGTTCGACACCTTGCGCAAGGTGGTGCGGCCCTTGGCAAAGTTGAGGTTGTGCGCGGCCACGACGATGGCATCGACCGGCTTGAGCACCTCGATCTCCACGTCGCCGCGGCCCACGAAGGTCTTGAGCGCCGCATCGGGACGGAACCACAGCTTGTAGTTGCTGGGCCAGACGGTGTCGGGCAGTTCCTGCGGCTTGGCCGAGCGGTCCACCGCTGCGGCGGCCAGGTCGCTGGCGGCCACGGGCACGCCGTCGTCGGGCGCCTTCTGCGTGGGATCGACCGCGGGCGCCGAAACCACCGGCCCCGACGACGCGCCGAGGCCGACGCCGCCTCCGCCGAGAGAAGCACCGCCGCCGCTGTCTCCGCCGCCGCCGCAGGCCGTCAGCACGGCAAGGGTCACCGCCGTGATGGCAAGATGATTGACGACGGGTGTGTTGAATTTTTTCATGATCGCCTCTGGGTACTCTTGGTAAGAAGAAGATGCGCCGCCCCGCAAGCGCCGACGGATAGCCAGCGATGCGCATGGCACGCGCGGATGAGATGGATGAACAACTGCCCATGCAGCGGGCAGCACGGTGCCCTCCCGGCGAACAGGTGGTTCGTCAGGAAAGCACACGCACGCAGGAGCCACACCGCGCAGAAAGCGGTGGTCCCAGGATGCGAGGGATGAGCTCGTCCATTCCCGTCAGGCAGCGGGTTGATCGGATGCGGGATGCGCAGCTAGGGCTGGCGGCGCGGAGGGTGCGTTCAGCGCCGCGAGATCGACAGGGCGCGTTCGCGCGCGTCGTCGTCAACGGCACAGGCCATGCTGGCGATGGCAAGAATCTTTGCGGCTCTTCTCGTTGGTTTCACGCGCATTCCCTCGTCCATTGAAGTGCGCCAGTTTTAGCTGATCGAATGCGACGGCTCAACGACTGCCGGAACTTTTCTCTCTCAAAATGTTCGCGCGCCATAGGCCGAATGGAGTCATGGGCCACGGCGCAGCATGCACGCTACGAAGATGGTTCAGCAGCGGCAACACATGCTCACGCAGATGACAAGACTCGAGGGCAAAGACTGTGCGTGCATCGCCACAGTACGAAGGTTCGTGTCGTAGCAAATGCCATGAAAGTTGCGTACCCGAGGCCGCATGCGCCCGGGCACGCCGCGAGCGCTACAGGCCCAATGCGTCCTGCAGCTCGCGCGCCGTCCAGCGCCGGGGCTGCTGCGGCCATGCGCCCAGCAGGCCCACCATGCGCGCGTTGCGCGGCGCGCTCAGGCCATGCTCCTGCGCGAGACGCACGACCTCGCCGCTGAGCGCGTCGATCTCGGTGCGGCGGCCCAGTGCCAGGTCGTCGGCCATGCTGGAGCGGGCCTTGGCATCGATGCGCAGCATGCGCGCCGCGACGATGCGAAACACCCAGTCGGGCAGGCGCAGCAGGCTCGACAAGCGCCGCGCCGGCACCGCAGCCACCTGCGCCGGCGCAATGCCCGCAACGTTGAGGATGCTCAATGCTTCGTCGATCAGCGACGCGAAGCAGCGGCGATAGCCGCGCAGCATCAGCTCTTCGCGCAGCGGCAGACCCGAGAGCGCGTTGACCGGGTTGTTGAGGTTGAGCAGCAGCTTGCCCCACTGCACGGGCAGCAGGTCGGCATGCAGGTCGAGCGGCACGCCGGCGCGCTCGAACACCGGCAGCCAGGGGCGCAGTGCAACGTCGTCCTGCGCGGCCAGCCGGCCGGGCGTGCCGCGGTGGAAGGCGCCGGCGCCAATCTCGGCCACGTTGTAGGGCACCATGCCCGACAGCACGTTGAGCGACGGCCCGGCCTGCGATGCGGCGTCGCTGTTGGAAATGCCGTTCTGCAGCGAAACGACCGTCGTGCCCGCGGGCAACGCGAAGGCCAGTTCGCCAGCGGCCTCGGCCGTGGCGCCGCTCTTCACGCACAGCAGCACCAGCGCGGGCCGGGCACCGACGGGCACCTGCTCGCACAGCCGCAGCCCGGCGGCCGGCAGCTTGTGGCGGCCGCCGTCCATGTCGGAGAGCGTCAGCCCGTGCGTCGCGAGCTTTTCGAGCACGCGCGGACGGCCGACGAAGGTGACGGGCACGCCCGCCGCTGCAAGGCTGCCGCCGATGAAGCACCCGATGGTGCCGGCCCCCATCACGAGCACTTCACCGGGCATCGCGTCTGGCATGAAACGAAGTGCTTGCGCGCTGGGGGCGTGGTGGCGTCAGGCGCGTTCCGCGACCCAGGCCTGCACCGACTGCAGCGCGGCCGCGAGGCCCGCCGGGTTGGTGCCGCCGGCCATAGCCATGTCGGCCTTGCCGCCGCCCTTGCCGCCGACCTGCTGGGCCACGAAGTTGACCAGCTCGCCGGCCTTGACCTTGGCCGTGCTGTCGGCGGTGACGCCGGCCGCGATCTGCACCTTGTCGCCGTCGACGGCGGCCAGCACGATGGCTGCCGTCTTGAGCTTGTCCTTCAGCTTGTCCATGGTGTCGCGCAGCGTCTTGGCGTCGGCGCCGTCGAGCTTGGCGGCGAGCACCTTGATGCCGTTGACGTCGACCGCCTGCGCCAGCAGCTCGTCGCCCTTGGACGAGGCGAGCTTGCCCTTGAGCGAACCCACCTCGCGCTCCAGCGCCTTCACCTGCTCGAGCACCTGCGTGAGCCGGCCCTGCAGCTCGGCGGCCGGCGACTTGAGCGTGGCGGCCACGCTCTGCACGGTCGATTCGAGGTCTTGCAGGTAGGACAGCGCGTTGGCGCCGGTCACGGCCTCGATGCGCCGCACGCCAGCGGCCACGCCGCCTTCGCTGACGATCTTGAACAGGCCGATGTCGCCGGTGCGGTTCACGTGGGTGCCGCCGCACAGCTCGCGGCTGGTGCCGATGTCGAGCACGCGCACGGTCTCGCCGTACTTCTCGCCGAACAGCATCATGGCGCCGGTCTTCTGGGCCGACTCCATGTCCATCACGCGGGCCTGCGTCGGCGCGTTGGCAAGGATCTCGGCGTTGACGCGCTTCTCGATCTCGGTGATCTGCTCGCGCGTGACGGGCGCGTTGTGCGCGAAGTCGAAGCGGGTCTTGTCGGCGTCGACCAGCGAGCCCTTCTGCTGCACGTGGTCGCCCAGCACTTCGCGCAGGGCCTTGTGCATCAGGTGGGTGACCGAGTGGTTGCGCATGGTGGCAGCGCGGCGGGCGGTGTCGACCGCGGCCTTCACCGCGTCGCCGACCTTGAGCGTGCCCTGCGTCTGCGTGCCGTGGTGGCCGAACACGTCGGCCTTGATCTTCTGGGTGTCTTCGACGCCGAACTGCACGCCCTCGGACACGATCACGCCCTGGTCGCCGACCTGGCCGCCGCTCTCTGCATAGAACGGCGTGGTGTCGAGCACCACGATGCCGCTCTGGCCTTCCTTGAGTTCCTGCACGGCGGCGCCCTCGAGGTAGAGCGCCACGACCTTGGCGTTTTCCTCGAGGTGCTCGTAGCCGGTGAAGGTGTTGCCCGCGCCGGCGTATTCGACGTTGCGGTCCATCTTGAACTTGCCGGCCGCACGGCCCGCGGCCTTCTGCTTTTCCATGGCCGCGTTGAAGCCGGCCTCGTCGACGCCCACGCCGCGTTCGCGGCACACGTCGGCCGACAGGTCGAGCGGGAAGCCGTAGGTGTCGTGCAGCTTGAACGCCACTTCGCCCGGCAGCGTCTTGGCGCCACCGGCCAGCGCCGCGTCGAGGATTTCCATGCCGTTGGCCAGCGTCTCGAAGAAGCGCTCTTCCTCGGCCTTCAGCGTGTCGGTGATGCGCTTTTCGTCGGCCACGAGCTTGGGGTACGCATCGCCCATGAGCTTGACGAGGTCGGGCACCAGCTTGTGGAAGAACGGCTTCTTCTGGCCCAGCTTGTAGCCGTGGCGGATGGCGCGGCGGATGATGCGGCGCTGCACGTAGCCGCGGCCTTCGTTCGACGGGATCACGCCGTCGGCCACCAGGAACGAGGTGGCGCGGATGTGGTCGGCAATCACCTTCAGCGAGTTGTTCGACAGGTCCTGCGTGCCGGTTTCGCGGCCGGCGGCCTTGATGAGCGCGTCGAAGATGTCGATTTCGTAGTTGCTGTGCACGTGCTGCAGGATCGCCGCCAGGCGCTCCAGGCCCATGCCGGTGTCGACGCAGGGCGCGGGCAGTTTCTTGACCGAGCCGTCGGGCTGCATGTCGAACTGCATGAACACGTTGTTCCAGATCTCGATGTAGCGGTCGCCGTCTTCGTCGGGGCTGCCGGGGGGGCCGCCGGGGATCTCGGGGCCGTGGTCGTAGAAGATCTCGGAGCACGGGCCGCAAGGGCCGGTGTCGGCCATCATCCAGAAGTTGTCGGACATGTAGCGTCCGCCCTTGTTGTCGCCGATGCGCACGACGCGCTCTGGCGGCAGGCCGATTTCCTTGGTCCAGATGTCGTAGGCCTCGTCGTCCTCGATGTAGACGGTGGCCCAGAGCTTGTCGGCCGGCAGCTTGTAGACCTCGGTGAGCAGCTCGAAGGCCCACTTCAGCGATTCGCGCTTGAAGTAGTCGCCGAAGCTCCAGTTGCCCAGCATCTCGAAGAAGGTGTGGTGGCGCGCGGTGTAGCCCACGTTCTCGAGGTCGTTGTGCTTGCCGCCGGCGCGCAGGCAGGCCTGTACCGAGGCGGCGCGCACGTAGGGACGCTTGTCTTCGCCCAGGAACACGTCCTTGAACTGGACCATGCCCGAGTTGGTGAACATCAGGGTGGGGTCGTTGCCGGGAACCAGCGAGCTGGACGGCACCACCGTGTGGCCCTTGGAAGCGAAGAAATCGAGAAAGGTCTTGCGGATGTCCGCGACCGTGAATGTGGGCTGGCTCATCTTTGGATTCGTCTTCTGTCGAGGGCGGCGCGGCGATGGCGACCCTCTTGTCGAACCCACTGCGGCGAACCGGCCTAACTGCTTGATTTGCTTGAACAAACGATTATAGGTTTGGCCACGGTTCCCGGGCTGTCCAGGGCAAAACAGCATGATCCGGGCGCCGCGGCTAATATGCGGCCCTGACGGAAAAGAAAACCAAATACGGGCGACGTCATCCGTACTTGTACGGACTTGAAGCAAGGAGCGCGCATGGCAAGGCAAGAGGCGGAACACTGGAAGATCGAAGATCTGGACTTTTCGCGCATTGCGCTCGATGAGGTCCGTGCGGACGAAAACCTCTTCTACCTGGTGGTCTCGGCCTCTTTCATCGAGAGCGGCTCCGACCTCTACACCCAGAACCTGATCGATTTCTTCCAGGGCGACGACGAGGTCACCGACTGGCTGTCGAACCACTGGGAAAAGGAAGAACTGCAACACGGCAAGGCGCTGCGCGCCTACGTGCGCCACGTGTGGCCGGAGTTCGAATGGGACACCGCCTACGCAGGCTTCCTGGAAGAGTATGCGACCTACTGCAAGGTCGAGTTGCTGGCACCCACCCGCGCCCTCGAAATGACCGCACGCTGCGTTGTCGAGACAGGCACCGCCACCTACTACCGGGCCATGGCCCGCAGCACCACGGAGCCGGTGCTGCACGACCTGGCAAGCCGCATCGCGACCGACGAGGTCAACCACTACAAGCACTTCTACCGCTTCTTCCGGCGCTACCGCGAGCAGGAAAGGCTGAGCCGCTTCCGGGTGTTCGGCACCATCGGCCGCCGCACGCTGGAGCTCAAGAGCGAGGATGCCGACTGCGCCATCCGCCACGTGGTACAGGCCCGCTCGCCCAGCCGCGCCAGCGACACCGCCTACGTGCAGCAGTTGAGCGCCAAGATGAACAGCACCATCCGCACCAACCTGAGCGCCGGCACCACGCTCAAGATGCTGATGCGGCCGCTGGAATTGCCGGCGCGGGTGCAGACCGTGATCCAGTACCCGATCAAGCAGTTCATGCAGCACGTGTTCCTGCGTTGAGGGCGTCCGCCTGCAACAACCACGCCGCGGGCTCGCGCGCGTGTAAAGCAGAAAACCGGGACGGCCGTCTCGTTTCCAGCAACCGGCGTCTCGCTAGTATCTGCCCCCACACCTCTAGCGGCAGGGCGGAGACCTTCGGATGAGCGCCCTGCGCTCCTGGCAAGTTGCTCGCAGTCCCTGCATGCGAGTCCGATGTTCGAAAACAAAACCAATCGCGACCAAGCCTATACAGTGCGCCTCGAAGGCACGAGTCTCTCCATACGGGACCTGATGGAAGTGCGTTTCACCTTTCTGCGGGTGCTCGAGCAGCGCATCGGGCCGCCGACGCGCGTGGTGAAGTGCTACCGGGCCTGGTCGAGCCAACTCGAGTGGGGCACGGAGTCGATGACGGACACGCAGATTGCCAATGCCCGCGCATGGCGCGAAGCTTGGGAGCACGCTGTCGGTGTGGCGGCACCACTGCTCAGCCACCCTCGGAACACGAAATTTCACTTCGAGCTCCTTTGAACAGAAATCGAACAAAAAAAACCCAGCACTAGGCTGGGCTGAACCTCTTGAGTGCTGTCACACACAGAGAACTCGCACTTCGAAGCGAGCAAACAAAATCTAGGGCTTCAAGCGCCGCCGCCTTGTCGGACGGCACCGACAATTCCAATTTGGTGCTGTGGCACAACAACTTCCGACCCTGAAAAAACTGCCAAATAGTTCACGTTTTAATGAGTGTCCTACGGCTTCTGACTGTTTCCGGCTGACAGGCTTCCAGCCGGCCTCCCAGGACCATGCAATTGCTGTCACGCAACAGGGCCGCAAATAGAAGAAGAGCTCTCTGTTCGTTCTTAGAGCGCCCTCATGGGCTCCTCGCAACCCGCTTCGGCGGGTATTTTTTTGCCCGCATACCAGCAGCGCTTCGACGGGTCGGGCGCGGTCACTGCGGCCTACCACAAGGCAATGACATGTTTTCCCTTTCCGATGGGGACAATGTTGTGGAAAACCTTGTGTGCAGCGCCCGGAAGCCTTGTCTGGCGTGGCCTGCAACGCGATGCCCGCAAAAGAGGCAGCGCTTGAAAAAATCTTCGGAACGGGTTGAATTCGGGGTTTTCGCGCAACGCTCGAGCGCTCCCGGAGACCCGGCGGCTGTCAGCAACGGTCGGTTCCGGCTGACACGCCATCCTGACGCCTCCCGGGAAATTGCGACCAAGCAGTCGCCGGATTCGTGCCAGCCAGGGAGGCGCTGCCAATGACATTCCGACGTGGCACCGCAGCACTACAGAGAGTTTTCCGTGGTCGAATATTTCAAGGTTGGTCTTCCCTACATACGAACGCGCTTCAAGGTTCCCGCGCGGCGTGGTGGCCGTGTGGAACTCAAGGGCCGCTTCGGCACCATCCGGGGATCGAGCGGCGAATACCTGCTGGTCAAGTTCGACGACGACGAGACTGCGGCCATCGTGCACCCGGTCGAGCCCAACTATGTCGAGAATGGCGAAGCGGCAGAGATGCCACTTTCCCCGCCGTCCGACGACGGCGCTGCGCCGACGCGCGGCGGCGCCTGATCAACCTCCGAAGCCCAACCTCCAAAGCCGCTTCGCAAGACGTCAGGCCGCGCTGAAAGTCCGAGGCGGTGGGGCGATGTCGCGCAACGTGCCGAAATCTGTCGTCGCCATTCCATCGGTCAGGTAGAGCGCCTCATCGTCGCGACGCATGAGGCCACGGTTCTCCATGCCGCGCATGGTCTTGTTGACCACCTCCCGCGAAAGGCCCGCGTACGACGCGATCACCGACTGCGAAATGCGCTTGTCGAACCCGCCTGCGCTCGACGGGGCAAGGTCGGCCAACTGGTGCAGCACGCGATGCACCACCGCCTCGGGCGGCAGCGACGAGATGCGGCGCATCTGGGCGCGCAGCATGCTCATTCGCTTCATCGCGAGGCCCAGCAGGCCCAGTGCGACCTCGGGATGCCTGGAACACAGGCCGCGCATGACGGCTATGGGCACGAAATAGACCGCCGACGGCAGCGCGGCAACGAGGGTATGCATCGACTGGTAGCGGTCTTCGCGGATCGACAGATCGAAGAAGAAGTCGTTGCGTGCGACGAACTCGGTTGTCACTTCGGTGCCTTGATCACGCGAGGGCGTGACGACACGGAGCAGCCCGCTTGCCACGCAACAGATCTGATCGGTCGACTCACCCGCATTCAGCAAAGTGTCGTTGCGCTTGTAGTGGCGAAGCTCGCTGCACTTGATGAGCGCCTCGCGCTCCGCGGCCGGCAGGTTCGCCGTGAGAGGGTGAAGGTACATGCAGCGATGGTGAGCCGTCGGTACCCTCCAAGCAATCCCGCAGATTGGGTATTGGGCGCATTGCGATACGCGCTATAACCCCCGGCCCGGACACTCAGTCCTCGGTTTCGGACTCGTCTTCCTCTTCGTCGTCGTCTTCACTCTCTTCGGCACGGCGAATCGTCACGAAATTCTCGGCATCTTCCACGAATGCCATGAGCTTCTCGTCAGGCGCCATGCCGCGCACTTCGGTCTGCGGGCCGTCGCCATTCTTGTAGTCGACCTGGACCAGCGCGAAGCACGCCAGGGGCTCTTCCATCTCGCCGTCCTCGCCTCCGTCATACACGGCAACCCAGCCTTCGGCGGGCATGATCTGCAGGATCTTCACGTCTTCCATTGATTGATTGATTTCCAAGCTAAAAAAGTTGCGTTGCGCCGCGCAGCATAGCCCATGAAAAACAGGGCCTGATCCGGTATTGCGATTTGATCCGCACCAGGCGCACTTGGCACCTCGAACATGCATTTCGTCGCATTGAGGTGGCCGCCGATGCGGTGGACTGACACAGTCCAGACATAGACTTCACCGCCTCCAAACAGGATGCCCTAACCCATGATTCATCGAGAACGCCTGACCGCCAAACTGGAGGGCGACTTCGTCGTGTTCCTCATCGGCATGCGCATCAACCAGCCATGGAAAGTCCACAAGTGGCTGCCTGTCGCCAGCGCCATGCCGCGCATGCTCAAGGAGCTCGGTCGCCAGCCGGAGCGCGGCCTCCTGCATGCCGAAATGTGGTTCTCGCGGACGATCATCCAGGTCCAGTACTGGCGCTCCATGGAGCAGCTGCTCGCCTACGCGAAAGACAAGGAAGCCGAACATCTTCCCGCATGGAAGGCCTTCAACAAGGCGATCGGCACGGATGGCTCCGTGGGCATCTGGCACGAGACCTACGCGGTAGCGCCGGGCACCTACGAGAACATCTACGTCAACATGCCGGCGTTCGGGCTCGGACGGGCCGGAACGACGCAGGGCGTCGTGGAAGCCAATCGGTCTGCGGCTGCGCGATTGAGAGCGACGAAAACGCAGAAGTGAACGACGATCTCGTTACGGGGAAGGGCTCTGCTTTTCCTCTGTAGAATCCGCTGCTTGATGCGGGTGTAGTTCAATGGCAGAACGGCAGCTTCCCAAGCTTCATACGAGGGTTCGATTCCCTTCACCCGCTCCACTCCCCTTTCCTCTTCCCGGACCGCATCACGTAGCCTTCACCGCGTCGACCAGAAAGCGCACGAAGGCTTTTCCCGCATCGGGCAGCGAGCGGCCCGCCATGGTTTCTATCTCCAGATGACGCTCGTTCATCTCGCGGTCCTTTAGCGGAATGACGACCAGCGCCTTGCTCTGCAGCAGCGAGCGCATCGACAGCGCGCCGTAGAAGGCGATGCTGTCTCCACCCGTCGCCACAAAGCTCAGCAGCGCGCTCGCGTGGTTGCTGGACATGGCCTGCACATAGCTCAGCCCCTGCCGGCTGCAACTGGCGTCGAGCAGGCGCCGTATCGAACTGTCTTCCTGCGGCAAGCCCAGCGGGTACGCCACCACCTGGCGCAGCGACAACTGCCGCTGCGACGCCAGCGGATGGTCCTTGCCCATCACGGCCAGGATGGGGCTGGGGTGCCGCAGCTCGATCTCGATGCCGGGCTCGGGCACGGCGCTCAAGGTGATGCCGACATCGGCTTCGCCGTCGCGCACATGCCTGGAAATGTCCGCCGGCGAGCAGACCTGCAAATGAAAGCGCACGCCCTCGTGCTTGCGCCGGAAGCGGGCGATCAGGGTCGGAATGAAGTCGAAGGCGAAGCCCTCGGTGCTCGCCACGCGCACATGTCCGCTGCGCAGGCCGCGCAAGCCGGCGATGTCGTTCGCGACCCGCTCGATGTCCTGCTGCGCCCGCTTGGCATGCGCCGCGAGCAGTTCGCCGGCGGCATTGGGCACCATGCCTCGCGCGTGGCGGTCGAACAGCAGCGTGTCGAGTTCGCGCTCCAGGCGCGCCACCTGCCGGCTCACCGCCGAAGGCGCGACGTTGAGCTTGAGCGCCGCTTCCTTCACCGAGCCGGTCTTCACGACCTCGAGGAAATAGCGGACCGCGGTCTCCTGCAAGGCACGAAGTGACATGGAATTCTCCGGTTTTTGATTGCTTATTCGGCAATGAAAGATTCTAAACATTGCGCTTGTTGCATCGACTGCCGACTCCTAGGATGACTTTCTTTCGCACTCTCTCGAACCATCAGGAGCTCCGATGAACCGTCTTCCGCTCATGGCCCGCGCGGCCCTCGCCTTGCTGTACGGATTCAGCCTTGCCCCGGTGCCGCTGATCGCGCCCGCGGCCGAGACGGCCTTCCCCTCGCGACCGATCACGCTCGTGATTCCTTTCCCGCCCGGGGGCGCGACGGACGTCAACGGCCGCGTGATCGCGCAGCGGCTCGGCAAGGAGCTCGGGCAGCCCATCGTCATCGAGAACCGCGCAGGCGCCGGCACGGTGATCGGCGCAAGCTACGTCTCGAAGGCGGCGCCCGACGGCTACACGCTGCTGGTCAGTTCGGGCTCCACGTTCACCGTCAACCCCGCCATCCGCGCCAACCTGCCCTATGACCCCGTCAAGAGCTTCGACCCGATCGGCATCGCCGGGCGCATCGCCCTGATCCTGCTGGCCAACAGCGACGTGCCGGTGCAGACGGTGAAGCAGTTCGTCGACTACGTTAAGGCGTCGCCCGGCAAATATTCGTATGGTTCCTTCGGCACCGGCACCACCTCGCAGTTCGCCGGCGAAAGCATCCTGCACGCGGCCGGCCTGAAGATGACGCACGTGCCCTACAAGGGCAGCGCTCCGGCCATGACCGACCTGATGGGCGGGCAGATTCCCTTCAGCATCGACACCGTGAGCGCAGCGATCCCGCAACTCAAGAGCGGCAAGATCAAGGCAATTGCGCTGACCACGGCCAAGCGCTCCGTCTTGCTTCCCGACGTGCCGACCATGGCCGAGAGCGGCTATGCCGACATAGACATCGACGCCTGGCTGATGCTGGCGGCGCCGAAAGGACTGCCCGCCGATGTGAAGGCCAAGCTCGAGAAGGCCCTTGCGGCGACGATTGCCGACCCCGACACGCGCGCCAAGCTGCTGGGCCAGGGGCTGGAGCCGTCTTACAGCAATGCTGCCGCGGCCAGCGAACTCATCAACCGCGAACTGCCGGTGATGCGCGCCGTGGCTGCGCGCGCGAGCATCACGGCCGATTGAAGAGCGACCGATGAACGCAACACCGAACACATCGCCACCCGCCGCCGAGCTCGTCGAGCAATCCGCCATCGAATTGCGCCGCCTCATCGGCAGCAAGGAGATCTCGCCGGTCGAACTGCTGGAAGCATGCATCGCGCGAATCGAACGCGTGAACCCCTTCGTCAACGCGGTGACCGCCACCTGCTTCGAACGCGCGCGCGCGGAAGCCAAAGGCGCGGAAAGCGCGGTCATGCGCGGCGACCCGCTCGGACTGCTGCACGGGCTGCCGCTGGGCGTGAAAGACCTCGAGCCCACGCAGGGCCTGCTCACGACCTGGGGCTCCGCCATCTATCGCGACCACGTGCCTGCGGAAGACATCGAACTGGTGGCCCGCCTGCGCCGCGCGGGCGCCATCGTGACGGGCAAGACCAACGTGCCCGAGATGGGCGCGGGCGCCAACTCGCGCAACGAAGTGTGGGGCGCCACCGGCAACCCCTTCAACCCGAACCTGAATGCGGGCGGCTCTTCGGGCGGCTCGGCGGCGGCGCTGGCCTGCGACATGCTGCCCGTGTGCACCGGCTCCGACACCGGCGGCTCGCTGCGCATTCCCGCGGCCAAGTGCGGCGTGGTGGGCTTCCGCCCTTCGCCGGGCATCGTGCCGAGCGTGCGCAAGCCGCTGGGCTGGACCCCGATTTCGGTCGTCGGCCCCATGGGCCGCACGGTGGAAGATGCGTGCCTGCAACTGGCCGCATCCGCCGGCATGCACGCGGGCGACCCGCTCAGCCACCCGCTGGATCCGTTGTCCTTTCTCAAGCCGGCTCCGGTCGACCTGGCCAACCTGCGCGTGGCATGGACCGAAGACTTCGGCACCTGCGCGGTGGACGACCGCATCCGCGCCACTTTCCGCCGCAAGATCGAGGCCATGCGGCACCTGTTCCGGCGCTGCGACAAGGTCGAGTTCGACATGGGCGAGGCGCATCGCTGCTTCGACGTGCTGCGCGCCGAGGCTTTCGTGGCGGGCATGCAGGCAGCCTACGAGCGCGACCCCAACAGCCTGGGCCCGCACTCGCGCGCGAACTACGAAATGGGCGCGCAGATGAGCCTGCTCGACAGCGCCTGGGCGCAGGCCGAGCAGACCCGCCTTCTCAAGCGCTTCCAGGCAACCTTCGCCGATTACGACCTCGTGCTGTCGCCGACCACCCCGGTCTCGCCCTTCCCCTGGACGCAGCCGTACGCCGACACCATCAACGGCGAGAAGCAAGCCAACTACTACCGCTGGCTGGCGCTGACCTATGTGGTCACGCTCACGACGCACCCGGCGATCTCGCTGCCTTGCGGCGTCGACCACGCAGGCATGCCCTTCGGGCTGCAGGTCGTGGGCGGATTCAGGATGGACCACCAGGTGCTGGGTGCGGCCCATGCCATGGAGGCGGCGTTCTCTCGCGATGCGCAACTGCGCAGGCCGCGCCCCGACCTGGCAGCGCTGCGAGCGGCGGAGCCTGCGTTGACATCGATCGTCACGACACCGCCCGTCTTCGACCGCGGCCTCATGGAGACAGCCGCGATATCGGCTGTCTGAGCCTCAGCGGCGGGTATCGGCCGGTTTGCTTGCACATCAAAATACTGTATATTCAAACAGTACTTCACGGGAGTTCTGAAATTCCCAATCCCGGTCAATTGCCCCAAGCACACCAGGACGATGAACCAAGCTGAACTGTTCTTTCCCCGCGCAACCACGCCAGCCCCCATGCCTGCCGCATCGTTGCCCGAATTCGAAGCCCCGCTCCACTTCGTGGAGGTCGAAGCAGCGGCTGAAGAAGCCGATGCCTCGCCACCAGACGCCTACACCGTGCGGCTGGCGGATTACGCACTTCCATCGGCAGACGCCGCAAGAGTGGCCGAGCAGCGCTTCCGCCGCGAAATCGACCGGCAGCTGGGCAACGATGTCATTCCCGCGCTGCGCGCCTTTCAAAATGCCAGCGAGTCGACCGAAAGCGAACTCTCGAAGGCAGAAATCGCAATGGCCAAGCGCTGGGCAAAGGCCTACGACGCCGCGCGAACCGCGGGCTTTCGCGATCTGGGCGAAACCGACGAGGCGTACTTCGAAATCCGCATCGACTGACGGCGTCAGCCTTGCCGGGGCGACAAGGCTCCAGGCAAGCGCGACACCCGCTCGGCCAGGAAATCCACCATCACGCGCACCCGCAGCGGCAGGTGGCGGCGCGGCGCATACAGCAGGTGAAGCTCCTGCGCCGGCCCTGTGTGCCGGCCAAGCAACCGCACCAGCCGGCCTTGCGCCAGCAGGTCCGCCACCATCCACGTCGGCTGCAATGAAATGCCTGCGCCGCCGAGCACGCTGTCGAGCAGCGCCACGGCGTTGTTGACGCGATAGCGGCTGCGCACCGGCACCGCCTCCGGCCCGTTCGGCCCCTGCAGCAGCACGCCGTCGTCTCCGCCCGCATAGCGCAGGTAGTCGTGCGTCAGCAGATCCTGCGGCTTGCGCGGTTTGCCGCGCGCGGCGATGTAGTCGGGCGAGGCGACCAGCACGCGCGGCCAGGTGCCGAGATGCCGGGCAACGAGATCGGGCGGCAGCTTGCCGCTGACCCGCAACGACACGTCGACGCGTTCCTCCAGCGGATCGACGAATCTGTCGTCGAGCACCAACTCCAGCTCGATGTCGGGGTACAGCGCCAGGAACTCCAGCACCATCGCACTGAGATGCCGCTGGCCCAGCGTCACAGGGGCGCTCACGCGCAGCAGGCCGCGCGGTTGCTGGATGCCTTCGCGCGCATCGGCCACCGCGTCGCCGTAGTCTTCGAGCACGCGCCGCGAGCGCTCGTGAAAGCGCTGGCCTTCCTCCGTCAGGCTCAGGCCCGCGGCGGTGCGCCGCAACAGCCGCACGCCGAGCGAGCGCTCGAGCCCCGCGACGAGCTTGCTGACGGTGGGCTGCGTGGTGTCCAGCGCACGCGCGGCGCCCGACAGGCTGCCCAGTTCGACGCTGTGCACGAAGGCTTCGATGGCGCGCAAGGTGTCCATGGCGGATGTATTCGAATTTGGAATGGGCTGAATGCCATTCTGCCTTCTACCCATCCGTATCTGCATGAATGAAAGTCGTGTCATCGATTCGCTTTTCATCCAAGGACATGCAAATGACACCCTCTGCATTCACGTCGCTCATCCGCCACGGCGCCTTGGCGCTTTCACTCGCCGCCGCGGTCTCCGCGTCCGCGGCCGAACCCGCAACCGCCTATTGGAGCCCCAGCTGGGTCGCCAGCACGCAGCCCATCTGGAGCGGCGACTTCGTGCTGCCCCCGGGCCTGCCGTTCCAGTTCAACCGGCAGACCGTTCGACAGGTGGCTCGCCTGAGCATCGGCGGTACGCGGCTGCGCGTGGTGGTCAGCAATGAAGGCGGCACGTCGCCGCTGCACATCGGCGCGGCTCGCGTGGCACGCCATGCAGAGGGCTCCGGGATCGTGGAAGGCACCGACCGGCAACTGCACTTCGGCGGCCAGGCCGAGGTGACCGTGCCGCCCGGCGCCCGGCTCGTCAGCGATCCGCTCGACATCGTGTTGCCCGCGCTCGGCAAGGTTGCGGTGTCGCTCTATCTGCCGCGCCCCAGCCAGCCCGCGGGCTTTCACTTCGATGCACGCCAGATCGCCTACGTGGCGGACGGCGACCTGACCGGCGCCCCGCGCATGCCGGCCAACGCGAGCCAGTGGAGCACCCGCGTCTACGTCAGCGGCCTGATCGTGGAAACGCCCAAGCCCCCGGTCACCGTCGTCGCCCTCGGCGATTCGCTGACCGACGGCAACGGCTCCACTCCCGGCGCCAACACCCGATGGCCCGATGCATTGGCCGAGCGGCTGGCAAACCGTGGCGTCGCCGTGCTGAACGCCGGCATCTCCGGCGGCCGGCTGCTGAAGGACGGCATGGGCCGCGCCGGCCTGGAACGCGCGGGCCGCGACGTGTTCGCGCAGCCGGGCGTGCGGGCCATGGTCGTGCTGCTGGGCACCAACGACATCGGCTGGCCCGGCGGTCCGTTCGCGCCCGACGAGCCTGCGATGCGCGCGGAAGAATTGATCCAGGGCTTCAGGCAACTGATAGAGATGGCCCGTGCCCACAACGTGCGCATCGTGGCCGGAACCATCCCGCCCAATGAAGGCGCCTTGCAAGGCACGCCACTCGCGGGCCACTACGCACCCGAAAAAGACAAGGTGCGCCAGGCCGTGAACCGCTGGATCCGCGAAGGCGGCGCGTTCGACGCGGTGATCGACTTCGACGCACTGCTGCGCGACCCGGCCCACCCATCGCGCCTGAAGGCGGCCATGGACTCGGGCGACCACCTGCATCCGGGCGACGCCGGCTACAAGGCGATGGCCGCCGGCATCGACCTGGAGGCCCTGCTGGGCACGGCGCCGTGAGCTCGCAAATATACTGTACATGCATACAGTATTTCTCTAAAATTCGTCGTCTCCAAGAACAACATCGAGGCGACGCCGATGACCACCGCCAACCCGCCCGCGCCCTCCGCGCAGGCTCTTTTCTTCTCGAGGTTGCATCCGTTGCAGCCCCGCTCACGCAAGGGCCGGGTCTCCACCTGGCCTTTCAAGGTGGCTCGCGAACAGGGCCAGTACGACATCCATGACAAGGACGACGTTCGCGTCCAGGCGGCGCGCGTCATCCGCACGACGGCCGAGAGCTGGTGGCCACAGGAATACTGAAGGAACGACCATACCGTAGGCAGACGGCTTCCCGTCGGCCTCTGCAGCAGGACAGGATGCCCCACATCACGATCGCACGCAATTCATTCGCAAGGCACTACAGTGGCCTTATGCCGACACCTTCAGACATCTCGCACGAGACCATCGCCCAGCACCTCGCGCAGGCCTACCGGCTCCGCGTTGCCCGGGTCGAACTTCTTCCTGCGGGCGCAAGCGCCACATCCGCTGCCTTTCGCGTCATTGCGGATGACGAGACGCGGTATTTCCTGAAGCTGCAACAGGGCGCCATCGATCCTCCTGCCGCTCTCGCCCTCTGCGCCTTTCTTCATCACGACAAGGGCATCGATGCCGTGATGGCCCCCATGCCCGCCACGGACGGCACGCTGAGCACCCAGGGCCACGGCTTCGACTGGACGCTCTACCCATTCTTCGACGGACAGAGCGGCTTCGACCGCACCTTGTCGGACCGGCAGTGGATCGCACTCGGCCAGGCGCTCGGCGCCATCCACCGCACCCAACTCCCCGAAGCCCCGCTCGCCAAGCTCCCCAAGGAAAGCTACGCGCACCAGTGGCGCGAAGGCGTGCGCCGCTATCAGCGCCGCTTCATCAACGGCACTGCTGGCGACGGCATCGTCCAGCGCTTTCTCGCCTTCTGGGAAGAGCACGCCGAAGAGATCGACACTGTCGTCTACCGCAGCGAGCAACTGGCGTCCATCCTGCTGGAACGCCCACCGCGGCTCGTGCCGTGCCACTCCGACATCCACGCGGGCAACGTCATCGTGGGCGAAGACGACCGGCTGTGCATCGTCGGCTGGCACGCGCCCATCTTCGCGCCCAAGGAGCGCGACCTGATGTTCATCGGCGGCGGCAACGCGTGGAACCAGCCTCGGCAGCAAGCGTTGTTCTACGAAGGCTACGGCCCGTCGGACATCGACGCAGTCGCGCTGGCCTACTACCGCTACGAGCGCATCACCAGGGACGTGCTCGAACTCTGCGACCGGATACTCGACAGCGCAAAGGCCAACGCCAGCGCGGAAGGGCGCGAAGAAGGCATGCGCCGCATGCAGAGCCTGTTCGTGCCGAACGGCGCGGTGGCCATCGCCCACCAGAGCTACGACGCCGTGACCTGACACGGTCACCGGCGCGTCAGATCAGCAGATCCTGCGCGTCTTCCTCGAAGCCGGCAATGGGCTTCGCCTTGGCCAGCGCCAGCCACACCCCGAACGGAATGCGCTCGAAGCTGCGATGCACGGCCGCACGCGCCACCACGAGCCGTTCGCCTTCGAGCACCATCACGCCGCATTCGGCCGGCACCTCTTCGGGCTTGGCGATGCAGCGGCCCTTCGCGTCGTTGCCCAGCACGTACCAGCACTCGCCGCCCAGGTCGAGGTACGCCGCGCGCTTGTCGGGCTTGCGCAGGTCGCCCAGCAGATCGGCGCGGCTCACCTTCACCTCGTGCACGATGGGGTGTGCATAAGCCTCGACGCTGGTATTGCGGATCGAGAACACATCGGGCCGCGCGATGCACCAGCGCGGCTTGCCGCCGTCTTCCAGCGGCGGCAGCCGTGCGCGCAACCCGAGGCCGCGCCATGCGATGCGGCCGCCGCGCGTCATCTCGCGCGCCACGCGCTCTACCAGCGCCTCGTGCGGCGACAGGGCCGCGCGGTTGATGGTGAGCGTGGTCGCGATGCGCGCAATGCCGGCGTCGGTCACGCGCAGCGTCTCGTGGCCGTGCATGCTGCGCACGCGCTCGAGAAAGCCGCCCGCCAGCAGTTCGACCTCGATGCCGTCGCAGCAGGGCCAGCCGGCGGAACGGTAGATCTCGCGCAGGCGCCGTGCGTGCAGCTTGCCGAAAGGCACCTCGACCGCTTCGCAGGAGGCGGTCTGCATCGGCGGCGGATCGACCACCGGTGGCGGAAAACCGGGGTCGGTGACCGGCGGAACCACCGGCGGCGGATCGCCCTCCGGCGGTGGCACGGATGGCGGTGGCGGCGGCATGGGCACCGGCACGTCGGGTGCGGGCGGCGGCGGACCGATGGGCGTAGCGACGACGGGGTCAAGGACGAGTTCGGGCATGGCTCTGGCAGGTTAGCGAAAAGTCTTTCGGAACGCGAGGCATGGAACGATCGGTTGCATCGATCGATCCGTCAATGGAAGTCGCGGCTGGTGTTGCTCTGCGCGAGCCGGCCCATGAGCGGCGTCAGGTCCTTGAAGCCGGTGGCCACGAGGTGCTGCACCTTGCCGCCGGTTTCATCGTCGCGCTGCCACGTGCCCTGCACCGCGAGCAGGTGCGACTTGAGCAGCGGCTCGCGCCAGGCCTCGATGACATGGCTCCAGACGATCACGTTGACGTTGCCGGTCTCGTCCTCCAGCGTGACGAAGATGGTGCCGTTGGCCGTCTGCGGCCGCTGCCTGCCCTTGACGATGCCGCAGGCGCGCGCAGTCTGGCCGTTGGGCACCGAACGCAGCTCGGCCGCGCTCATGAGCTTCATGCGCGCCAGCCGCGGGCGCAGCAGCGCGAGCGGATGGCGGCGCAGCGTGAGCCTGAGCGACGCGTAGTCGCCGACGATCTCCTCGCCCTCGGACGCGGCCGGCAGCAGCAGCGCCTGCTCGTTGATGGGCACGCCTCGCAGCAGGGCCGGCGCCCGGCGTTGCGCCGTGGCGTCCCACACCTGCTGGCGGCGGTGGCCGGAGAGGGACATCAACGCATCGGCCGCGGCCAATGCGGCCATGTCCTTGCCGTCGAGTTCGGCGCGCAGGGCGAGGTCTTCGGTGCTGGTGAAGGGTGCCGCGGCGCGGGCCTGCAGCAGGCGCTCGGCGCCGCCCGCGCTGAGGCTGGCAATGCGGTTCAGGCCCAGGCGCACCGCGGGCTGGTTCTCGTTGCCGAGGCGGTCGGCATAGCGTTCATCGATGCCGCAAGGACGCGGTGCATCGGGGTCCCGCGCTTCGAGCGTGGTGTCGAAGTCGCTGCGCGTCACATCGACCGGGCGCACCTCGACGCCATGGCGGCGCGCGTCCTGTACCAGCTGAGAGGGGCTGTAGAAGCCCATCGGCTGCGAGTCGAGCAGCGCGGCCAGGAAGCAGGCGGGCTCGTAGTGCTTGAGCCAGCTGCTCACCGTGACCAAGAGCGCGAAGCTGGCGGCGTGGCTTTCGGGGAAGCCGTAGTCGCCGAAGCCCATGACCTGCTTGAAGATGGCTTCGGCAAAGGCTTCCTTGTAGCCGTTGTCGACCATGCCGCGCACGAGCTTGTCGTGGAACTTGCCGAGGCCGCCCTTGCGCTTCCATGCGGCCATGGCTCGCCGCAACTGATCGGCTTCATCCGCCGTGAACCTGGCCGCGATCATGGCGATCTGCATCACCTGTTCCTGGAAGATCGGGATGCCCAGCGTTCGCTCCAGTGCCTCGCGCAGTTCCTCTTTTTCGTAGTGAATCGCCAAGCCCTTGCGCACCCGCTCCCGCTGCTTGAGGTACGGATGCACCATCCCGCCCTGTATGGGCCCCGGCCGCACGATCGCCACCTCGATCACCAGGTCTTCATAACTGCGCGGCTTCAGGCGCGGCAGCATCGACATCTGCGCTCGGCTCTCGATCTGGAACACGCCGATGGTGTCGGCGTCGCAGATCATGTCGAACACTTTCTGGTCGTCGTTCGTTATCTGGTGCATCTCCACCGTCGAGCCCCGCCAGCGGTTCATGTGCTCGAGCCCGCGGCGAATGGCGCTGAGCATGCCGAGCGCCAGCACGTCGACCTTGAGCATGCCCATCGCTTCGAGGTCGTCTTTCTCCCACTGGATGACGGAGCGGTTTTTCATCGACGCTTTCTCGACCGGAACCAGCCGCGTGAGCTTGGTGTGCGTGAGGACGAAGCCGCCCACGTGCTGGCTCAGGTGGCGCGGAAATCCCTTGAGCTTCTGCGTGAGCTCGATCCACTGGACCAGCTTGAGTTCGTCTTCTTCCACGCCTGCACGCGCGGCAGCCTGCAGCAGCTGTTCGCCTCGCACGGTGTCGTCGAACCAGTAGTGGTCCTTCGCGAATTCGTCGATCAGCCGTTCGTCGATGCCGATGGCCTTGCCCACGTCGCGCAATGCGCTGCGCGAGCGGTAGCAGATGACCACGGCGGCGATGGCGGCGCGATGCCGTCCGTATTTTTCGTAGATGTACTGGATGACTTCTTCGCGCCGCTGATGTTCGAAGTCGACGTCGATGTCCGGTGGCTCATGGCGCTCGCGGCTGAGGAAGCGCTCGAACAGCAGCGTGCCCTTGTCCGGATCGATGGCGGTGATGCCCAGGCAGAAGCAGACGGCGGAGTTGGCCGAGGAGCCGCGCCCCTGGCAAAGGATCTTCTGCGACCTGGCGAAGCCGACGATGTTCTCCACCGTGAGGAAGAACATCTCGTATTTGAGCTCGATGATGATGTCGAGCTCTTTCTGCACCTGCTTTTGCACCTTGTCGGGAATGCCGTCGGGGTAGCGGCCGCGCGCGCCTTCCCATGTCTTGCGCACCAGCGTCTGCGCCGGCGTTTCATTGCTGCCCAGGGTTTCGAGCGGGTACTTGTAGTTCTCCCTGATCACATCCGGATCGAACTCGCACCGTTCGGCCACCACCAGCGTGTTGTCGAGCATCTGCCGCAGATGAATCTCGGCCAGCCGCATGCGCGGCCGCAGATGCCGCTCGGCATTCGACTGCAGCGCAAACCCGCATTCGGCCACCGTCTTGCCCTCTCGTACGGCCGTCAACACGTCGTGCATCGGCTTGCATGAGCGCGCATGCATATGCACGTCGCCGGCCGCCACCAGCGGCACGCCGGCTTGCTCGCCCGCCTCCATCAGCGTGACCAGCCAGAGGTCGTCATCGAGCTCGCTGAACAGCTCCACGGCCAGCCAGAGGTTCTCGCCGTACAGCGCCCTGGCGGCCATCAGGTCTTCATGCAGCGTGGCCGTGTCCATGGCGCCGCCCGGGTTGCGGTCCGGCACGAAAATGATCTGGCAGCGCTGCAGGGAGGCCACGTCGCTCTCCTCCCAGCTCACGCGGTACTCCCCCTTGGGCAGCTCGGTGTTGCGTGCTGCGGTGATGAACTCGCACAGGTTGCCCCAGCCTTCGGTGTCATTGGCGATCACCACGAGCCTGAAGCGCTCGAACTGGAACTCGCTGCCGAACAGCAGGCGGAAAGCCGGGTTGCGCGGGATCTTCGGCTCGTCGGGGTTTTCGCGCTCGTATTCTTCGAGCTTCGCGGGCAGGTCGCGCAAGCCCACATGCGCCCGCACGATGCCGGCCACCGAGCACTCGTCGGTGATCGCCAGCGCCGTGTAGCCGAGCTGATAGGCCCGCTCCACCATCTCCTCGGGCGTGGATGCGCCGCGCTGGAAGCTGAAGTTGGTCAGGCAGTGCAGCTCCGCGTAGTCGGGCAGCGTGAACGCGGGCGGCTTGCGCAGCGGCACTGGCAGCGCATGCACCTTGGCGGGCTGGCGCCTGCTTTCCTGCTTGTCGCTCAGCTCAGGCATAGAACCCCTGCAGGTACCAGCGCACCTCGCCCGAAGAAAAGCGCGCAGCGGGCCGCTCGCGAAAGATCCACACCAGCCCGGCTTCGGGGCTTTCCGCGACGTAGTAGTCGCGCATGGCGGGCTGGCCGCCCTCTTCCTTGTCACCCCACCAGCCTGCCTCTACGCGCTGCGGCCCGACCAGCCTGCTCAGCGTGCCGCGATAGCACGGGCGCTCGCCGTCCATCTCGAGCCGCAGCGGCTCGGGCAGCAGCCACGGCGGATAGATGGCATCGGGCTGCGAGGCGGCGGCCTGCGCCTGCCTGCGCGCCTTGTCGGGCGGGGTTTTGTCCTTGTGCAGCGCGGGCCGCCACGCCTGCTTGCGCTCCGGCCGGTGGTCGGCCTGTGCCGAGGGCACCAGCACCTGCGACGGGCCGAGCCGCACGCTGAGGCGCTCGACCATCTCGTGCAGCCTGTCGCCCTTGCGGTTGTCCTCGGGCAGGAAGCTGGTGCTGGCGCCGGCCCACGGATCGGTCTCCAGCGTGCGCAGCCGCAGCCAGCTCGCGGGCGCCGAGAGCGTGGTGAGCGCGAGTTTTTCGGACATCAGCCGGCGCAGGTGCGCCATGTCCTGCGTGGGCTCGGCCGTGCGCACGGTGACCTGCTGGTGCGGCGGCAGGTTCACGCCGTTGAAGCGCTTGAGGTCGAGCGTCCATTGCAGCTCGAGCGCGCGCGCGCCGCGCTGGCGGGCACGCAGCCACAGCTGCAGCGAGGCCAGCAGCCGGTTGGCCGACCACATGAGTTCGGGCGCGGTTTCGGCCAGCGCGGGCAGTTCGAGCTTCTGCTCGAACACGTCGGGCAGCGTGAGCCAGGCATGGCTTTCGGGGCTCAGGCCCCAGGCGGCATCGAGCGCATCGCGCAGCTCGGCACCGAAGCGCCGCGTGAGCCCGCCGCGCGGCAGCGCAGCCACGTCGCCCCAGGTGCGGCAACCGAGGCGCGCGAGCAGGTCGAGGTGCGCGCGCGCCGCGCTCAGGGTGTCGAGCGGCAGGCCGGCGGGCACGTCTTGCGGCCGCTTCTCTTCGCGCGCGAACAGCCGCAGCCGCGCCAGCGCGATGAGGCTGGTGGCGCCCTGCGTACCCAGCATGCGCGCGTCGGGCGCGGGGTTGTCGGCCAGCAGCAGGCGCATCAGCTGCAGCCGGCCGCCCCAGAGGCGTTCACAGGCCGAGACCTCGAGCATCAGCGCTTCGTCCTGCCAGGCGACGTGGGGCGTGTAGCGCAGCGCCCACCAGCCGAGAGCCTCGGGCGTGGGCAGGACCGGGCCCTCGGGCGTGCCGGCGTCGTCAAGTAGCCACCGCAAGGCGATCCAGTGCACCTGGGCCTCCTTTCCACGCGTCGATGCGCACCACCTTGGCGGAGGTTGACGTCTCGCCGGCTTCCACCACGGTGCCTTGCTGCTGCAGCCGCAGCTTGCGGCGCACCCGGGCGGCGGCCAGCAGCGCGGCCATGCGCTCGTTGCGCGCGGGCAGCATGACCGGCGAGGCCAGCGGCGGCCCGCGGCGCTTGAGGATGTGCAGCGCGATCTGCGAAGCATCGGCCTCGCAGCGGTCGGTGCGAAGGCGCAGCCGCGCGGGCGAAGCCGACAACGCGACCGAGTCGGGCCGGCACACGAACAGCAGCAGTTCATGCTGCGCCGCCGCCAGTTGCAGCCGCCGCAGTTCGGCCACCCGCGCCTGCGGCAGCCACGCCACCACGACCGCCACGTCGGCGCAGCGCAGCGCCTGCTCGCAGGCCCACAGCCGCGCGGCCGGTGCCTCGCTGCGCACCCACATCAGCGCTTCTACCGGCAGCCCCTGCGCCGCGAGCGACGGCCCGCAGGGCTCGAAGGGCGGACCGACCAGCACCACCGGCCCGCCGCGCGCCTGCACCGCCTGCGCCAGCGCCGGCAGCAGCAGCCGCCAGACATGGGCTTCGGGCGCGGCCTGCAGTAGTTCCGTCATCGCGCCGACCGGCCATCCGCCGCCCGGCAACTCCGCGTCGAGCGCGGCATGGCCGGTCGCGACGACCTGGGCGTCGGCCAGGCCGAGTTCGTCGGCATGCCAGACGCCGCGGCCCGCGGCAGCGGAAAAGGAATCGAGGAAAGGAAGGCCCATGGCGAAGACTGTTAACTGTATTTTTATACAGTATTCCATGGGCTGCGGGAAAAAAGCTGTTTTTCTTCGTCACGGGGATTTTCATATTCCCGCTGCTCATGCGAAGACGCCCAGAAGTCGTTTGAGCCGGGGCTGCCGCTTCGCTCCAATGGAGCCGTCCAACAGGAGCACCGCATGACCACCCCCAGCACAGCCGTCACAGCCGTCACCGCAGGCCTGAACTACCTCCAGCCGTCCGCCCTGCGCCCCGTCAGCTACACCTTCCAGCCGCCGCCCGACACGCCCTGGGAAAGCGGCAGCTACGAACTGCGCCCCATGCCCATCGCGGATGCACGCGCAGCCGCAGCGCCACCCGACATCGAGCGCGAAGGCTTCGTGCTGCGCGACGCGCCCACGGCCGTGCGCGACTTCCTCGACGACGCGGAGGTCACGGCCATCTACCACCGCGAGGTGGCCGAACTGGCACTGGCCGTCACGGGCGGCACGCGTGCCCATGTCTTCGACCACCTGGTGCGCAGGCGCGAAGCCGACCGCGCCGCCCTGAGCTTCGGCCGCCGCGCGACCGACGGCCTGGCCGCCGCCAACGGCCGCATCCACAACGACTACACCGAGGAATCTGGCCGTCGCCGGCTGTCCCTGGTGCTGCCCGACCCCGAGGAAGCCGCGGCCGTGCGGCGCTATTGCATCGTCAATGTCTGGCGTTCGATAAGAGGGCCGGTGCTCGACACGCCGCTCGCCGTGTGCGATGCCCGCTCGGTGATGGCCCGGGACCTGGTCGACGCCGAGGTGCGCTATCCGCGCCGCACCGGCGAGATCTACCTCGCGACGCATTCGCCCTCGCACCGCTGGTCTTACTTTTCCGCGATGGACCGGCACGAGGCGCTGGTGTTCAAGCAGTACGACTCGCAGCTCAGCGGCGTCTCTCGCTACACGCCGCATGCCGCCTTCGACCACCCCGAGGCGCCCGCCGACGCGCCGCTGCGCGAGAGCATCGAGGCCCGCTGCCTGGTGGTGTTCGAATGAACACGCTCGACTTCTGGTTCGACTTCGGCAGCAACTACAGCTACCTCAGCGTGATGCGCTTGGAGCAGGAGGCGGCCGCGCACGGCATCGGCATCCGCTGGCAGCCCTTCCTGCTGGGGCCGATCTTCCGCTCCTTCGGCTGGGAGACGTCACCCTTCGTTTTGCAGAAGGAGAAAGGCGACTACACGTGGAAGGACATGGCCCGCCAGTGCCGCAAGCATGGCCTGCCGTGGCGGCAGCCAACGCGCTTTCCGCGCCCGGCCGTGCTGCCGCTGCGCATTGCGCTGGTGGGTGCCGCGCAGCCGTGGATGGGCGAGTTCTGCCGCCGCACGATGACGATGAACTTCGCCGAAGACCGCGACATCGATTCGCCGCAGGCCATGCGCGACCTGCTCGCCGGACTGGGTCTGCCGGCGCACCGCATCCTCGAAGAAGCGCTTTCCGACGCCAACAAGCTGCGGCTGCGGCGCCAGACCGAGACGGCCGCGGAGAAAGGCATCTTCGGCGCGCCGACCTTCTTTGCCGGCAGCGAGATGTTCTGGGGCAACGACCGCCTCGACGAGGCGATCGCGTATTGCAAGGCGATGCCCTCAGTGCCCTGACGACTGCCGGGCCTCGTCCATCAGCCATTCGGCCACGTGGCGCACGTCTTCGCGCGGTGCCTCGTCGGCGTGGATCAGCCAGTAGGCATGGCCTGAAGGCTGCGCCGGCGCGGGTGCGGCCACGCGCACCAGCCGCCGGTCGTCGAGCAACGGCTGGATCAGTTCCAGCCGCCCCAGCGCCACGCCCTGGCCGGCCAGCGCCGCCTGGATCAACTGGTCGTACTGGTTGAAATGGAGCACGGCGCGCGGCTTCGCATCGGCCCAGCCCACCGCCGCGAGCCAGTCGCTCCATTGCAGCCACGGGTGCTGCGGATCGTCGAAGGCCAGCAGGCAAAGCTGCGACAGCGCCTGCGCCGACGCCAGCGACGCCAGCCCGAGCGAAGGGTGCGCCACCGGCGCCACGGTTTCCCCGAAGAGCCGCACCGCCCCGGCCGGCGCAAGCACGGGCGTCGTGTAGCGGATGGCAAGGTCGATGCCGTCGTTGCGCATGTCGGCCAGGCGGTTGTTGGACGACACGCGCACGTCGACGCCCGGATGCAGCTTCTGCACATTGCCCAGCCGCGGCAGCAGCCACAGCCCCGTCATGCCGATGCTCGCGCTCAGCGTCACGGGGCGCTGCTCGCCGGACTGGCGGATGCCGCCCATCACGTCCTGCAGTTGCTGCACCGCGCCGTCGGCGCTGCGAAAGAGGCGTTCGCCTTCGGCCGTGAAGGCGATCGAGCGGTGGCCGCGCACCAGCAGCTTCACGCCGAGCAGCGTTTCCAGCGCATGCACCTGCTTGCTCACCGCCGACTGCGTGAGGCAGAGGTCTTGCGCCGCGAGCGAGATGCTCATGCGCCGGCCTACCGCCACGAAGCCCCGCACCAGGTCCAGCGAAGGCATGCGAAGCAGCGAGAGTGGCATTCCCATGATGAATGTGAGGCGGCGAAAAGCCGGATTGGAGCACAGGCCGCAAGCTTGCGTGCGGCGCCTTCCGCCGGATACTGGCCGCCGATGCCGCCCCTGAAGGATTTCCCCATCACCCGCGCCGAGCTGCTGCGCACAGGCGTTGCGCTGTGCGCCGGCGCCGCGCTCCCCACCTTGGCGCAACGACCGCCCACGCCCGCCATGAACACCCGCCCCATTCCCTCCACCCGCGAAGCCCTGCCCGTCATCGGCTGCGGCACCTGGATCGGCTTCGACCAGCGCCCCGGCACCGAGGAATACAAGCGCCTGCCCGGCGTGCTCGATGCGCTGTTCGCGGCCGGCGGCACGGTGATCGACAGCTCGCCGATGTACGGCCGCTCCGAGGAAACCACCGGCGAGCTGCTGGCAGCTTCGGGCCAGCGCGACAAGGCCTTCCTCGCCACCAAGGTCTGGACCTCGGGCCGCGAGGCCGGCATCGCGCAGATGGAGCAGTCGTTCGCGCGGCTGCGCACGCAGCGCATGGACCTGATGCAGGTGCACAACCTCGTCGACTGGCGCATCCACCTGGCCACGCTGCGCGGCTGGAAGGACAAGGGCCGCGTGCGCTACATCGGCATCACGCACTACACCGCCTCGGCCTACGGCGAGGTGGAAGCGGTGCTGAAAGCGGAGAAGCTCGACTTCCTGCAGATCAACTACTCGCTCGACGCCCGCGAGGCGGAACAGCGCCTGCTGCCGCTGGCGGCCGAGCGCGGCGTGGCGGTGATCGTCAACCTGCCATTCGGCGGCGGCGGCCTGCTGCGCCGCCTGCGCGACAAACCGCTGCCGCCGTGGGCCGGCGAGATCGGCTGCACGAGCTGGGCGCAGGTGCTGCTGAAGTTCGTGCTGAGCCACCCGGCCGTGACCTGCGTGATCCCGGGCACGAGCCGCGCCGAGCACATGGCGGACAACGCGGCGGCCGGCAGCGGCAGTTTTCCCGATGCTGCGTTCTGGCGCGAAAACGCCGTTTCGATAGGTCGTTGAACAGTGGCTTTTTCACCGCCGATGTTCAGGCCAGGAACTGCAGCAAGCGCGCATTGACCTCGTCGGCGCGCTCGTACTGCGCCCAGTGCCCGGCGCCGTCGATCACCGCGCCCTCGCGCCCCGGGCCTTCGGCCACCAGCCGCGCCACCAGCGGGCGCGGATCGGCGGTGACGTCGAACTCGCCCCACAGCAGCAGCGTGGGCACGCCCAGCGTGTCGATGGCCTGCTGCAGGCCGCCCGACAGCGACACCTCCTTGCTGCGAAAGCGCGTGCCGTGGCAGGAGATGTCGTGGATCTCGAAGGCCAGCGCGTCGATGGCGGCCTTGTCGTGCAGCATCAGCGCGGCCAGGTTGTGCAGCAGCGCGGCGCGCTCCCGTTCGCTGTCGGGGGCGGAACGCCAGTTGATCATCTCGACCGTCATGCGCCGCAGCGTGCCGTGGCCGCCGCTGCCCACCAGCGCAAGCCGGCGAATGGCGCCGCGCCGCACGGCAAAGCGCGCCGCCGTCAGCCCGCCGAAGGAAAAACCGCCCAGGTCGATGGGCGTGCCCGCGCCGATCAGCTGGTCGAGCGTGCCGCCGAGCGCATTGAGCAAGGGCGGCAGCGAGTCTTCGCCGGGTGGCACGCGCGGCGGCGCGTCGGATTCGTTGAAGCCCGGCATGTCGGGCAGCCACAGCGTGCGGCCGGCCGACAGCGCCTCGGCGTTGCGCAGCCAGTGCATCCAGCTGCCATGGCCGCCGTGCAGCAGCACGAGGGGCGGCCGGCTGGTGTCTCTGCCGAAGCGGCGCCAGCGCACGCGCACGCCGCCGTGAACCGGGTCGTGGTGGGTGGAAAGCGCATCGACGCGCGCGATGGCTGCGCGCGCTTCCTGTTCTTCCTCGTTCATGCCGCCGCTCATCCGCGTGCTCCCGGCCACATGCGCTGCAGCTCGCGCTCGCCGTCCAGGAACTGGTGCTTCAGCGCGCCCAGCACGTGCAGCCCGAACATCGCGTACAGCACGTAGCCCGCCCAGGCGTGCACCCCGCCCAGCACGGTGTGCCAGGTTTCCTTGAGGGTGGGCTCGATGGCCATGATCCAGCCGATGCGCGGCCACTCGAACAGGCCGAACAGGTACATCGGGTGGGTGCCGGCGTCCTTCCAGGCCGAGTCGTGCATCCAGCCCGACAGCGGCAGCAGCACCATCAGCAGGTACAGCACGCCGTGGGCCGCGTGCGCGGCGAAGCGCTCGAACGCGCCGTATGAGCCCGGCATGGCCGGCGGCCTGTGTGTGAAGCGCCAGAGGATTCGCAGGATGACCAGCCCCAGCACCGTGATGCCGATCGATTTGTGAGTGTCGACCGCCGGGCGCACCCAGTCGTCGGGGTAGCGGTCGACCAGCAGGATCAGCGCGATGTTGACGGCCATGAGCAATGCGATGACCCAGTGCAAGGCGATCGCGGTTCGGGTGTAGCGGGTTTGTGGGAGCATGCGGGGAATTTTCAGGCGTGGGCTGAGTCTGTCGGTGGGTTTTGCGATTGTCCCGGTTGTATCCGGGCCTTTGCGAAACCGCCGACCATGTTCTTGCGTATGACAGTTCGTCGCCCAGGCATCTTCTCTTGAACAATTCCCTTCATTCCGCGTTCCTGGCCGCATCGCCGCGCCTGTCCCCCCCCGCCACGCCGCTGCGAAGCTGGCTGATCCACGGCGGCGTGCTCGTGCTGTGGGGGCTGCTCTTCGCCATGGCCTTCCGCGTCGGCAACGTCGGCGCGTGGTCGGTGGGCGTGGCCTATGTGCTCTACGACACGGTGCTGCTGCTGTTCGTGGGCTGGATGACGCTGCCGATCCTGCGGCCCCGCCCTCCTTCCCAGCCGGCCGTCACCGGCCGCCGCACCACGCTGGGCGTGATCGTCGCCTCGCACAACGAGTCCGCCGTGCTGCCCGTCACGCTGGCCGCCCTGCTCGGCCAGACCGACGTGCCCGACCGCATCGTGATCGCCGACGACGGCTCGAGCGACGGCACCGCCGAGCTTCTCACCACGCGCTACGGCCTGGTCGCGCCGGCCCTGGGCGAACTGAGCGCGGCCAGCGCCACGCACCCGGCGCTCTACTGGCTGCGGCTGCCGCACGGCGGCAAGGCGGTGGCGCTGAACGCGGCCATCCTGTGCATCGACACCGACACCGTGCTCACTGTGGACGGCGACACGCTGCTCGACAGCAAGGCCATCGCCGCGGTGCGCCGGGCTTTTTCGGAAGAGCCCGACCTCGTGGCCGCCACCGGCGTCATCACGCCGGTGTGCAGCCGCACGCTGGCCGGGCGCTGCTTCCAGTGGTTCCAGACATACGAGTACATCCGCAACTTCCTGTCGCGATATGCGTGGATGCGCGTCAACGGGCTGCTGCTGATCTCGGGCGCCTTTGCCGGCTTTCGCACCGATGCGGTGCGGGCAGTGGGCGGCTTCGACACCGACTGCCTGGTCGAGGACTACGAACTCATTCACCGCCTGCACCGGCACGCCCAGGCGCACGGCTTGCCGTGGACCGTGCGCGTGCTCGGCGACGCGCAGGCCCACACCGACGCGCCCAGCAGCACCGGCGCCTTCCTGCGCCAGCGCCGCCGCTGGTTCGGCGGCTTCCTGCAGACCCAATATTGGTATCGCGCAATGGTCGGCGACCGGCGCTATGGCTGGCTCGGCATCGCGATGCTGCCGGTGAAGGCCATCGACACGCTGCAACCGCTCTACGGGCTGGCCGCCTTCGGCCTGCTGCTGATGTACCTGGTGCGCGGCAACTTCGGCGTGCTGGCGCCGGTGGCCGGCGTGATCGGCGCGAAGATCGTGCTCGACCTGGTCTTCCACCTGTGGTCGGTGTTCCTGTACCGCCGC
Source organism: Variovorax sp. efr-133-TYG-130 (assembly GCF_030208835.1). Classification (NCBI taxonomy): domain Bacteria; kingdom Pseudomonadati; phylum Pseudomonadota; class Betaproteobacteria; order Burkholderiales; family Comamonadaceae; genus Variovorax; species Variovorax sp. efr-133-TYG-130. The sequence goes on from NZ_JARVTD010000024.1 coordinate 52,404, forward strand.
TGGATCGGCCAGCAGAGCGAGGCCAACATGGCGCAGGCCTTCCTGGCGGCGCTGGTCGAGCCCTTCACCTTCCAGATCCTGCGGCACACGGGCGCGGCCTGGGGATGGTGGAGCTTCCTGACCGGGCGCGGAACCTGGGGGCGGCAGACGCGCGTCGGGCTGGTGGATGCCGACGGCGTGCGCCGCAGTTGAGCCCTCAGGCGCCGAAGCGGAAGCTCGACACCACGAGCCCGCCCATGAAGGCGTCTTCGTGATAGACCCGCTCGCCGGCTTCGCTCTCGGCCGCGCCCACGGCCACCATCAGCGGAATCAGATGCTCTTCGCGCGGGTGCGCCATGCGCGCCGCGGGCGCTGAAGCCCAGTCGAGTAACTGCGCGCTGCGCCCGGCGGCGTCGCTTTTCACCACCGCTTCATCGAGCCAGTCGTCGAAGGCCTTCGACACGCCGTGCGCCTGCGGGCCGAAGTTGCGCAGGTTGTGATAGCTCAGGCCGCTGCCGACGATCAGCACGTTCTCGTCGCGCAGCGGTGCAATGGCGCGGCCCAGCGCCAGGTGCTCCGCCGGGTCGAGCCCGCGCCGCAGCGACAGTTGCACCACCGGCACGTCGGCCTGCGGATAGATGGCCGCCATCGGCGAGAACATGCCGTGGTCGTAGCCGCGCTCGGGGTCGATCTGCACCGGCAGGCCGGCGGCGGCGATCAGCGACTGCACGCGCTGCGCGAGTTCCGGCGAACCGGGCGAGTCGTAGTGCACTTCGTAGGTGTGGGCGGGGAAGCCGCCATAGTCGTAGATCATCGGCGGCTTGGGGTTGCCCTGCACCGTGAAGGCGGGCGCCTCCCAGTGCGCCGACACCATGAGGATGGCGCTCGGCTTGCGGCCGATCTGGCGCGGCATGTCGGCCAGCGAGGCGGCGAGCTTGTCGTAGGTGGCGCCCATTTCCTTCTTCATCCAGGGCCAGGGGCCGCCGCCGTGGGAGATGAAATAGGTCGGCAGGCGCGAAGTGGGGGTGTCGTCGTGGGTCAAGTCGATGCTCCTTGAAAGCGTTGCATCGACTGTAGACATTTCCTGCGAGGAAATCGACAGGCGCCGATGCATCGAATCAGTTCCTTGCAGGAAACATTGAAGCGGCAGTTTTGGTGGCGCGCCCTACCCAAGCCGCTCGCTCAGAAAGTCGATGAAGGTCCGCAGCTTCGACGACATGTACTGCCGGCTCGTGTACACCGCAAACAGCGTGACCGGCACGGAATGGAACTCCGGCAGCAGCCGCAGCAGCCGCCCGGTGGCAATGTCCTCTTCGACCAGCCACGAGGGCATGTAGGCGATGCCCATGTCCGCCCGCACCGCATGCAGCGTGAGCGTGGTGTCGTCGGAGCGCATGGCCGGCACCAGCCGCAGCGGGAACATGCGCCCGCCCGGCCCCTTGAGCGCGAGGTTGTCCAGGTTCACGTAGCTCGGCACGATGGCGCCCAGCCTCGCCAGGTCAGCCGGCAGCGCGGGCAACCCGCCTGCCCGCTCGACGCAGGCCGGCGTGCCGACCAGATGGAAAGGCACGCTGCACAGCGGCCGCGCGATGAGCGCCGGCGACGGCTCCTGCGTCGCGCGCAGGGCCAGGTCGTAGCCGTCGGCCGCGAGATCGACCTTGCGGTTTTCCAGGTGCATGTCGACCAGCACTTCGGGGTACCGGGCGCGGTAGTCGGCCAGCATGCGCGCGAAGCGCGGCGTGGCGCACCACACGGGCGCGCTCACCTTGAGCTGGCCGCGCGGCGTGTCGTGGGTCTGGCCGATGGCGGCCTCGGCGGCGTCCAGCAGGTCGAGCGCGCGGCGGCTCTGCTCGTACCAGGCGGTGCCCGCCTCGGTCAGGCTCAGGTGGCGGCTGGAGCGATGCAGCAGCCGCGCGCCGAGCGATTTCTCCAGCTGCGCCACATGCTTGCTGGCCATCGGCGGCGACATGCCCAGCCGCTCGGCGGCGGCCACGAAGCTGCCGGCCTCGACGACTTCGCGGAACACGCGCAGGCTGGTCATGCGGTCCATGGCGGTCTCCGCAAGATGCCAGGCGCGGGGGTGTCGGTTCCTTCAGGTTTCACGCGGGGAGTCTAGCGGCCGGCACTTAATGCCCACCCCCCAGGTAGGCCGCCTTCACCGCCGGGTCGCTGCGCAATTTCTCCGCCGGACCGTGCAGCGAAATGCGCCCGTTCTCCAGCACATAGCCGTAGTCGGCCACGCCGAGCGCGGCTGCGGCGAACTGCTCCACCAGCAGCATCGTCACGCCCTCGCTCTTGAGCCGCTCGATGATGCGGAACACTTCGGCCACCAGGATCGGCGCCAGGCCCATCGAAGGCTCGTCGAGCAGCACCACCTCGGGGTTCAGCATCACCGCGCGGGCCATGGCCAGCATCTGCTGCTCGCCGCCCGACAGCGTGCCGGCCAGCTGCGTGCGGCGCTCCTTCAGGCGCGGAAAGAGTTCGAGCGCGCGCTCCAGGTCGCCCGCCACGTCGCCGCGCGGGCGGCTGCCGGTCAGGCGCGGGAAGGCGCCCAGCGTGAGGTTGTCGGTGACGGTCATGGTCGCGAACACGCGCCGGCCTTCGGGCGAATGCGCCAGGCCCTGCTTGGCGATGTGGAACGACTCCAGGCCGTCGATGCGCTTGCCGTTGAGCGTGATCTCGCCGGCCGTGGGCGCGATCATTCCCGACACGGCGCGCATGGTGGTGGTCTTGCCGGCGCCGTTGGAGCCGATCAGCGTCACGACCTTGCCCTTGGGCACCTCGATCGAAATGCCGTGCAGCACCTGCACCTTGCCGTAGCCCGCAAAAAGATTCTGGATGGTCAGCATGTTGGGGTTCCTGGTCTTGCGTTGCCGGCGCCCGTCATGCGCCGCCGCCCAGATAGGCCTCGATCACCTTCTCGTCGGCCTGCACCCTGGCCGGCTCGCCTTCGGCGATCTTCTGGCCGAAGTCGAGCACCGAGACGGTGTCGCACATGCTCATCACCACGTCCATGTGGTGCTCGATCAGGATCACGGTCACGCCGTGCTCGCGGATCTTGCGGATGATGGTGAGCAGCTCCTTGATGTCGGGCGCGGTCAGCCCGGCGGCCGGCTCGTCGAGCAGCAGCAGTTGCGGGTCGAGCGCCAGCGCCCGCGCGATTTCCAGCAGGCGCTGCTTGCCGTAGGGCAGGTTGCGCGCCTCCTCGGTGGCAAACGACTCCAGGCCGACGAACTTCAGCAGCCCCAGCCCGCGCTGCACCGCGGCTGCGCTCTCGCGCCGGTAGCGCGGCGTGCCGGCCGCCACGTCGAGCAGGTTGCTGGCAAAGCTGTGGTGCAGGCCGACCTGCACGTTCTGCAGCGCCGTCATCTCGCCGAACAGCTGCACGTTCTGGAAGGTGCGCGCGATGCCCGACAGCGCGATATCCGCCGAGGTGCGCCCCACCAGCGAACGCCCGCCGAAGGAGATGGCGCCGGCCGTCGGCACGTAGATGCCGGTCAGCACGTTCATCATGGTGCTCTTGCCGGAACCGTTGGGCCCGATCAGGCCGTGGATGGTGCCGCGCTTGATGCGCAGGTCGACGTTGTTGAGCGCCTTCAGGCCGCCGAACTGCATCAGCACGCCCGAGGCCTCGAGCACGTCTTCGGTGCCGCCGGCATGGGCCGCGGTGGACACCGCGTCGGCCGGTGCAGCGTCGACATCCGACGCCACCACCGACGCCACGGGCCTGCGCATGTTCAGCGCCTTGCGCACGAAGCCGACGATGCCGTCCTGCAGGTAGTAGATGACGAACAGCATGATCACGCCGAAGATCGACAGCCGCCAGTCGGTCATCGCGTCCAGCCAGAAGGCCAGGCCCGCGAGCGCGATGCTGCCGACCACCGGAATGGCCATCTGCCCGGGCGTGGCGCGCTGGCGCCGCACGGCGACCACGGCCGCCACCAGCACCAGCACGGCCAGCCCCACCGACACGTATCGGAACAGCACCACGTCGTCCAGCAGCTTGGGCAGCAGCACGATGATGGTGGCGCCCAGCATGGAGCCGATGCGGCTCTTGCGCCCGCCCATGATCACCGCCAGCAGGAACAGCACGGTGAGCTCGAAGTTGTACGAGTTGGGCGAGATGTACTGCTCGGAGTACGCATACAGGCAGCCCGCCAGCCCGGCAAAGCCGGCGCTGATGACGAAGGCATAGACCTTGTAGCGGTACACCGACACGCCCATGCAGTCCGATGCCACCGGGCTGCCGCGCAGCGCCTCGAAGGCCCGCCCCAGGTGCGAGCGCAGGATGCGGTGCACCACCACCAGCGACAGCACCATCAGCACCGCCACCACCCAGTAGTACTCGCGGTCGTCGAGCTTGTGGCCGAACAGCGCTGGCTTCTCCAGCTTGATGCCCATCGGCCCGTCGGTCAGGAAGCTCATCTCGTTGATGAGGATCTGGATGATGGTGCCGAAGGCCAGCGTGACCATCGCCAGGTAAGGCCCCGACACGCGCAGCGCCGGCAACGCCAGCAGCGCGCCGAAGCCGGCCGTGAACACGATGGCGAACGGCACCGTGATCCAGAACGGTGCCGACAGCTTGAACACCAGCACGCCGGCCGCATAGGCGCCCAGGCCGAACAGGCCCGCGTGGCCCAGCGAGACCTGGCCGGTGTAGCCCACCACGATGTCCAGCCCGAACAGCAGGATCGCGTAGATCATGATGGTCTCGAGCAGGTGGATGTAGTACGGGTTGTCGACGCCGATCGGGAACAGCAGCAGCGCCGCCACGCCCGCCACCGCCAGGAGGAGATGGCTGGTTTTCATTTTTTCGGAATTCATGGCCACGCGCTCACACCTTCTTGATGGCGGCCTTGCCGAACAGGCCCGACGGGCGCACGGCCAGCACGATCAGCAGCAGCACCAGCCCGGGCACGTCCTTGTAGCCGGTGCTCAGGTAGAAGCCGGTGGTGGTCTCGGCAATGCCCAGGATGATCCCGCCCACCACGATGCCCATGCCGCTGTTCAGCCCGCCGATGATGGCGACCGCGAATGCCTTCAGGCCGAGCACCGCGCCCATCGAGGCGCCGGTCAGCGTGAGCGGCGCGATCAGCACGCCGGCAAAGGCCGCCGTCATGGACGACAGCGCATACGAGAAGGTGATGACCAGGCCGGTGTTGATGCCCATGAGCTTGGCGGCGTCGCGGTCGTTGAAGGTGGCGACCACCGCCTTGCCGTAGATCGAGCGGCGGTTGAACAGCTCCACCGCCAGCATCATGAGCAGCGCGCCGACGACCACCAGTATCTCCATCGGCAGCACGTTGGCGCCCAGGAAGTGCATCGGCGACTCCGGCAGCGGCGACGGGAACTTCAGGTCGTCGCGTCCCCAGACGTTCTCTGCCACGTTGGTGAAGATGATGCCCAGCGCGATGGTGGACATGATCCAGCCGAACTCCGACTTGATCTTGATCGCGGGGCGCACCGCGATGCGCTCCACCACCGCACCCTGGAAGGCGCCGAACAGGCACACCAGCGGGATCATCAGCCAGTAGTTCAGCCCCATGTTCACCAGCGTGAGGCCGACCATCGCACCGAGCATGAGGGCGTTGCCCTGGCCGAAGTTCAGTGTGTCCGAAGTGGCGAAGGTGAGCTGATAGCCGAACGCGATGACGGCGTAGATCATGCCCAGCGCAATGCCGCTGAATATGAGTTGGGTAAGGATTTGCATGGCGGCTCGCAGGAGGCGTGGGACCAAAAAATGCGCCGCCGCAGGAACAGGTCCCGGGGCGGCGCCGACGCTCGATCCGGCGGCTACTTCTTCAGCAGCGCGTCGTTGGCCGCCACGTCCTTCAGGCGGACGGTGCCGGCGGTCTTCTGGTCGTCTGCGTTGGCGAACACCACGCGACCGCCCTTGACCTCGCCGAACACCGGGATGTTGGCGGTGATGGCGTCATGGTCGGTCTTGGTGAAAGGCTTGTTGTAGGTCGTCACCACGCCTTCGACCGGCGCCTGCAGGTCTTCCAGCGCGGCCTTGATCTTCGGGCCGTCGGTGCTGCCGGCCTGCTTGATCGCGGCGGCCAGCAGGTAGATCGAGTCGTAGCCCTGCGCCGCCGACACCGGCGAATCCATGCGGTTGTTCTTGGGCTTGAACTTGCCGACGAAGGCGTCGATGAAGGCCTTGCGCTTGGGGTTCGTCGGCTCCTGGATGAAGGTCTGCGGCATGCGCGCGCCGTCGCCGCCGGGGCCGGCGTTGTCGATGAAGTTGGCCATGGCCAGCGTCCAGCTGCCGATGATCGGCACCTTCCAGCCCAGCTTGGTCATGCCGTTGGCGATCTGGGCCAGCTCGGGGCCGATGCCGTAGGTGAGCACGGCCTCGGCGCCGGCTTCCTTCGACTTCAGCAGCTGGGCCGTCATGTCGACGTCCTTGATGTTGAATTTCTCGACCGCCACGGGCGTGATGCCCTTGTTCTTGAGCGCGCGCTCCAGGTCTTCGCGGCCCAGCTGGCCGTAGTTGGTGGAGTCGGCCAGGATCGCGACCTTCTTGTAGCCGCGCCGCGTGATGGCCTCTTCCACGATCATCGGCGCCTGGATGCTGTCGTGCGCGGCATTGCGGAAGACGTAGTTCTCCGGGTCCTTGTCGAACTGGTGGGTGATGACCGAGCCCGTGGCCACGTTGTTGAGCACCGGGATCTTCGCCTCCTGGAAGAAGCGCTGCGAGGCCAGCGCCACGCCGGTGTTGATGTAGCCCACGGCGGCCACCACCTTCTCCTTGTTCACGAACTCCTGGGCGATCTGCACCCCGCGCTCGTTCTTGGCTTCGTCGTCGCGCTCGACCAGCTGGATCTGCCGGCCCAGCACGCCGCCGGACTTGTTGATCTCCTCCGCGGCCAGGCGAACGCCGTCGCGCATGCTCACGCCCATGGAGGAGGAGCCTCCGGTGAAGGGGCCGTCCACGCCGATCTTGATCGGATCGGCAGCGAGGGCGCCCATCGAGAAGGCGAGCGCGCTGGTCAGCGCCAGCAGCTTGAAACGAAAGTGCATGGAAAACGTCTCCAACGTTGTTGTGAAATTTCTGGGTCGGACCGACAGCGACGACGCGCAAGCGCGAAGTCACCAAAACATAGTCGATAAAGATTCGGCCTCCGGAGAGTGACAACCCTAGCCGGACTGTCCACGTGCGACACGTGGACAACGCACCTTTTCGGGGCAAGGTCATGCATGCGCGGCTACAGTCAGCGGCTCTCCGGGAGACCGTTCGCCTTGTTCCGCTTCTTCGAAAAACTGCTTCACCCCTACCCTGCCGCCGAGCCGTCGCTGCCGCCACAGGGCTTCTTTGCCTTTCTCTGGGCCTGCACGCACGGCGTGCGCGGCAAGATCGCGGCCATGGCCGCGCTCACGGCCGTCATGTCGACCTTCGAGGCGGCGCTGTTCGCGATCCTCGGGCGCATCGTCGACTGGCTCGGCGGGCAGGTGCCTTCGCGCCTCTGGGAAGAGCGCGGCACCACGCTGATGTGGCTGGCCGCCTTCCTCGTGATCAGCATCGGCGTGGTGGCGCTGCAGACCATCGTCAAGCACCAGACGCTGGCCGTGAACCTGCCGATGCGGCTGCGCTGGAACTTCCACCGCCTGATGCTGGGCCAGAGCATGGCCTTCTACCAGGACGAGTTCGCGGGCCGCATCACGGCCAAGGTGATGCAGACCGCGCTCGCGGTGCGCGAGACCATCTTCGTGCTGGCCGACGTGCTCGTGGCCATGGGCGTCTACGTGGCCACCATGATCATCCTGGTGGGCGTGCTCGACGCGCAGCTGGTGTGGCCGTTCCTGGTCTGGCTGGTGCTGTACGTGGTGTCGCTGATCTACTTCGTGCCGCGCCTGGGCAAGGTCGGCAAGGCGCAGGCCGACGCCCGCGCCCTCATGACCGGCCGCGTGACCGACGCCTACACCAACATCGCGACCGTCAAGCTGTTCTCGCACACGCAGCGCGAGGCCGGCTTCGCGCGCGACGCCATGCGCGAGTTCATGAAGACCGGCTACGGCCAGATGCGGCTGGTGAGCGCCTTCGAGATCGTCAACCACGCGCTGAGCATGGGCCTGACCGCCGGCATGGCGGGCGTGGCGCTGTGGCTGTGGTCCAACGGCGCGGTCGGCGTGGGCGCCGTGGCAGCGGCCACCGCGATGGCGCTGCGGTTGCAGGGCATGTCGCACTGGATCATGTGGGAGATGACCAGCCTGTTCGAGAACATCGGCACGGTGCAGGACGGCATGAAGACGCTGTCGCGCCCGCGCACGGTGCTCGACGCGACAGACGCCACCGTGCTCCAGGTGCCGCAGGGCGAGGTGCGCTTCGAGCATGCGAGCTTCCGCTATGGAGACGGCGGCCGCCGCGTCATCGACGACCTGAACCTCACCGTGAAGCCCGGCGAAAAGATCGGCCTGGTGGGCCGCTCGGGCGCGGGAAAGTCGACGCTGGTGAACCTGCTGCTGCGCTTCCATGACCTGGAAAGCGGCCGCATCCTGATCGACGGACAGGACATCGCGCACGTCACGCAGGATTCGCTGCGCAGCCACATCGGCATGGTCACACAAGACACCTCGCTGATGCACCGCTCGGTGGCCGACAACGTGGCCTACGGCCGCCCCGACGCCACGCACGCGGAGATCGAGGCCGCTGCCAAGCGGGCCGAAGCGCATGAATTCATCCAGACGCTGGGCGACGCGAGCGGGCGTCGCGGCTACGAGGCGCACGTGGGCGAACGCGGCGTGAAGCTGTCGGGCGGCCAGCGCCAGCGCGTGGCCATCGCGCGGGTGATGCTGAAGGACGCGCCGATCCTGCTGCTCGACGAAGCCACCAGCGCGCTCGACTCCGAGGTCGAGGCCGCCATCCAGCAGAGCCTCTACACGCTGATGGAAGGCAAGACCGTGATCGCCATCGCGCACCGGCTGTCGACCATCGCGGCGATGGACCGGCTCATCGTGCTCGACGAAGGCCGCGTGGTGGAAGAAGGCGACCACCGCACGCTGATGGCACAGGGCGGGCTGTATGCGCGGCTGTGGGCGCACCAGAGCGGCGGCTTCCTGGGCGACAGCCTCGACGAAGACGAGGCCCTGCGAGCCTGATCGCCTGATCCCGTTCAGGCGGCCGGCAGCGCCTCCGCCTCGTACTGCGCAACGAACTCCCCCGACGGCGGGATCGGCTTGATGACGTCGATCAGCACGCCGTTCGGGTCGCGGGTGATGAAGTGGCGCTGGCCGAAGGCCTCGTCGCGCAGCGGCAGCAGGATCGGCAGGCCCGCGGCCTTCAGCCGGTCGTGCACCGCATCGGCATCCTCCACCTCGAAGTTCAGCAGCAGACCGCCCGCCACCTGCCCGCGCGCCGGTTCCGGAATGGTCTCGTGGCGCCCGTCCAGCACGGCGAGGTTCACCGAAGGTTGGCCCTCCAACTGCAGATGCACATACCAGTCGCTGGAAAAGAGCGGCACGAAGCCGAAGTGCGACCGGTAGAAGGCGGCGGTGCCCGCCACGTCTTCGGTCATGACGACGGGGTAGTAGCTCGTGACTTTCATGGAATCGGCTCCTTCATAAAACATACAGTCTGTACGTACGTTAAATACTAACCTACAGACAGCCTGCATATAAATTACCCTGCATGGCCACCAACCGCGAACGCACCGAAAGCACCCAGCTCGCCCTGATCGAAGCCGCACGCGCGCTATTCGTCAGCAAGGGCTACGGTGACACCTCCACCCCCGAAATCGCCCTCGCGGCCGGCATTACCCGGGGCGCGCTGTACCACCACTTCGCGGACAAGCGCGACCTGTTCCGGCAAGTGCTGGCGCGCGAGGCGATGGCCGTCGCGGCCGACATCGAAGCCGCCACGCCCGAGCGGCTGAGCCCGCGTGAAGCCCTGCTCCAAGGCAGCGAGGCCTACCTGGACGCCATGACGGTGCCGGGCCGCACGCGGCTGCTGCTGGTCGACGGCCCTGCCGTGCTGGGCATGGCGGAAATCATGGCGATCGACGATGCCAACGCGGCGCACTCGCTGCGCCAGGGCCTGGCGCGCGCCGGCATGGGGCGTGGCGAAGTCTCGGTCGATGCGCTTTCGCAGCTGCTGTCGGCCGCCTTCGACCGCGCCGCGCTGGAGATCGATGCCGGCGCCGACGCGAAAGAGGTTCGCGCGGCGATGCGCTGGCTGGTCGAGCAGGCGCTGGGGCCCGACAGGAAGCGCTGAGCGCGCTATCGGGGCCGCAGGCGGTGCGGCTTGTCACTTCGCAAGTCCTACATCACACGCCGCCTGCCGCCGACATTCGCGCCCCCTGCGCAGCGCGATGCTGACATCGTCGTCATCAACAACGGAGTCTCGCGTGAATTCCATCATTTACATCGTCGGTCTGGTCGTGGTCGTGGTTGCAGTGCTTTCGTTCTTCGGCCTTCGCTGAGACCGGGCACGCCCCTACTCCGACACCTGCAGAACGGGGCCGCTCGCGGCCCCGTTTCTCATTGGGAGCCCGCGACGCGCCGGGCATAATTCGCGCGCCCCGGCACCGTGCGGGGCCTCACTTGCGAAGGGACCCTGTTGACCAACACCGCGCTGCGCAAACCTGACATCACAGATGCGGTGATCACCGAGGCGATCCGGTGGGTCGAGCAGAACGGTCCGCTCGACGACGCGCAGGCCATGCGCGCCGCCATCGCCTCGCGCAAGACAGACCCCCACGCACAGATCACCGAACGCGCCCTACAGCTCGGCGAACGCATAGGGCTGCAGCATGAACTTTCGCGCGCCCGGCAGTGGGCGCCCTGGGTGCTGACGGCGCTCGTGGCACTGATCGTGATGGCCGGCCTCGGCCTTGCGGGCAACGTGGTCGGCGGCGGCGAGCGCCACATCAACGTGATCGTCGCGCTCGTGAGCCTGCTGGGACTGCATGCGCTCACGCTGCTGCTGTGGCTGGCGGGGCTCCTGTTTCCGCTGGGCACCTTCGGCACCGCATCGCTCGGCTGGATCTGGCTGTCTCTCACCGCGCGCGTGGCCGGCGGCAAGCGCGGGCAGGCGCCGGTGCTGCTGCGCTCGATCACCGGGTTGCTGACGCGCGCCAGGCTGCTGCCCTGGGCCTTCGGGCTCGTGAGCCACGGCATCTGGTCACTGTCGTTCGCGGTGGTGCTGGCGTCGATGCTGTTCGCACTCGCCTTCCGCAGCTACACGCTGAACTGGGAAACGACGATTCTCGACCCCGCTTTCTTCGTGCGGGCCGTGCAGCTGCTGGGCTGGGCGCCGGCGCAGATCGGCTTTCCTGTGCCGGATGCGGCCACGGTGCTGGCCTCCACGCCCGCGGCGGCGGGCCAGCGCACCTGGGCGCTGTGGCTCACCGGCTGCATCACGGTCTATGGCCTGCTGCCGCGCCTCGCGCTGGTGCTGTTGAGCGCCGCCGTCTGGAAGCGCCGACGCAAGGCGCTGCAGCCCGACTGGCACGAGCCCTACTTCCGCAAGCTGCTCGCGCGCTTCGCCGCGCTGGCGCCCGCCGCCATCGTCGATGCCGACCCGGGCCGCACGCGCACCGGCGCGCCTGCCGGGCTACCCGCATCGGACCTGCGCGACGGCCTCTTCGTCATCGGCTTCGAGCTGCCGCCCGACATGCCCTGGCCTCCCGCGACTATTCCGCCCGATGCGCCCATGCACATGGAGCGCATCGACGGCAGCGCCCCGGCACGCCGAACGCTGCTCGACCGGCTCGCGCATGCCCGCCCGCGCACCGTGCTGCTGGCCTGCAATGCCGCATCGAGCCCCGACCGCGGCACCGAACGCTTCCTGCGCGAAGTGCTGGCGCATTGCGGCGAATGCCGCCTGTGGCTCGCGGGCCCGGCCGATGCCACCGCCACGCAACGCTGGCTCGACTGGCTGCGCGACAGCGGCCTGGAAAGCATCGCCGCCAGCGAGCGCATCGACATCGCGCTGCGGCCGAACGAGGCCACCGCTCCATGACGCAGCAGCAACAACCACAGCCCGTCCGCATCGCGGTCGTCGGCCACACCAACGCGGGCAAGACCTCGCTGCTGCGCACGCTCACACGGCGCATCGACTTCGGCGAGGTGTCCCAGCGCCCCGGCACCACGCGCCACGTCGAGTCGGCCGACCTCGAGGTGGAAGACGAAACCGCCGTGCGCTTCTTCGACACGCCGGGCCTGGAAGACGCCGTCGCGCTGCGCGAGCACCTTGCGCGCTTCGACCCGCAGGCCACGCCGCCCGAGCGCATCCGCCAGTTCCTGCAAGGCCCGGAGGCACACGGCGTGTTCGAGCAGGAGGCCAAGGTGCTGCGCACCATGCTCGACATCGACGCGGCCTTTCTCGTCATCGACGTGCGCGAACCGGTGCTGCCCAAGTTCCGCGACGAGATCGAGCTGCTCAACGCCTGCGCGCGCCCGGTGCTGCCGGTGCTGAACTTCGTGCGCGACGCCGCCAGCCGCGAGGCGGCCTGGAAAGAGCTGCTGTCGGCCTACGGCCTGCATGTGCAGGTGCGCTTCGACGCGGCGGCGCCGTTCGTCGGTGCCGAACAGGACCTGTACAACGACCTCGCCACCCTGCTGCGCGATCGCCGCGAGCTGCTGCGCGGCGTGGTCGATTCGCTGCAGGCCGAAGCCGCCGGCCGCCGCCGCTCGGCCTGCACGCGCATCGCCGCGCTGCTGGTCGATGCCGCCGCGGTGCGCCGCACGGTGCAGGCAACCGAATTCGCCGATGCCGCGCGCCGGCAGACGCTGGTCGCGGCGCTGCAGAAGACCGTGTTCGACAAGGCCCAGCGTTGCACCGACGACCTGCTCGCGCTCTACGGCTTTCGCCAGGGCGACGCCGACGAAGCACCGCTGCCGATCATCGAAGGCCGCTGGACGCTCGATTTCTTCAGCCCCGAAGCCATGAAGGACGCCGGCCTGCGCCTGGGCAAGGGCGCGGTCATCGGCGCCGCCGTGGGCGTGGTGGCCGACCTGGCGGTGGCCGGCATATCGCTGGGTGCGGGCGCTGCGCTGGGTGGCGCCATCGGTGGCGCGGTGTCGCAGGGCTGGGGCCCGCTGGGCCGCAAGATCGCCAACAAGCTGCGCGACGTGCATGAGCTGACGGTCGAAGACGGCGTGCTGTTCGCGCTGGTCGCGTGGCAGCTCAAGCTCGCGCAGGCGCTCGAAGTGCGCGGCCATGCGGCCACGCAGCGCATCGCAGCCGAAGCACCGGCCGACGGCGATGCCCCCACCAAGGCCGCCGCCGCGGCCGTGCGCGCCGCGCAGCCCGCGCGCAACCACCCCGACTGGGAAGCGACCGGCGTGACGAGCCGCGCCTTCTGGCGACCGTCGCCGCAGCGCGAGGCCCTGGTCGCCGACTTGTCGAGCCAGCTGCTGCAGGCCTTCGAGCAGGCCTGAGGCGCCTCAGTTCGCGCCAGCTGCCAGTGCCTGCAGCTTGGCGTAGTCGCCCGGCCGCGCGCCCTGCTGTTCCGGCGTCGCACGCTTCGCGATGCGTTCGAGGAACGACTGGCGATTGACCGGCGTCACCGTCATGCCCTTGCCGCGCAGGAACTGCTCGTCTTCCAGCTCACCGGCGATCACGCCGACGTTGGTCCACTTCGCGGTCTCCACGAGCACTTTCTCGACCATCGCCTGCTGCGGCGGCGCAAGCCTGGCCCATGCCGCCTTGCCGATCACGATGCCCAGCGTGTCGTAGACGTGCGCGGTGAGCTGCACGTACTTCTGCACTTCATAGAGCTTCTTCGACCTGACGATGCCCAGCGGGTTTTCCTGCGCCTCGACCTCGCCCTTCTTGAGCGCACCGTAGAGGCTCATGAAAGGCAGCGTGACCGGCTTGGCATCGAGCGCGGTGGCAAAGAGCTGGTACGAGGCGGCGGCAGGCACATACAGCCGGAGGTCGCGGAAGTCTTCGGGCCTTGCCAGCGGCCGGGCCGACGTGACCTGCCGCGCGCCGTAGTACACCGTGGCCACCATGCGGTTGCCGCTCTTCTCGTTGTAGCCCTTCATCAAATCTGCCAGCAACGGGCTCGCCAGGTACTTGCGCATGTGGTCGAGATCCTTGAAGGCGAAGGGGTAGCTGCCCAGGCTCAGCGGCGGATAGCCCTCGGCCAGCGTGGCGTCGCCAACGTAGGCGATCTGCATCGCGTCGTTCGCCAGCATCAGCGGAAAGTCGGCCTCCTGCCCCATCTTCGACGCAGCCACCACCTCGATCTTGATCTTGCCGTCGGACTGCTCCGCGATCTTGCGTGCTGCCAGTTCGGCCTGCTGATGGAAGATGCTGGTGAGCTCGTAGACATGACCCCACTTGAACTGCAGCACCTGCTGCGCCTGCACGGCCATTGCGCATCCCAGCGCCGCCAGCGCGAATGCGGCGCGGCGCCACGGCAAGAAGCTTTTCATCGACTCTCCCTCGGGTTGAGAACAATCCGGCCCCATGCAAGATCGACGCCACTGCTCCGGGGCCGGCGAGCGGATCGTAAGGAGTCGCGGCAGCCGCCGGGAGCGGGTTTGCCCGACTGGGGTTTGCTGGGGTTCGCGCGGCGCTATCGTCGGGCTTGCACCAGAAAGGAACACGCCATGACCGACGCGCTTCGCACCCTTCGCGCCGACATCACCACCCTGCAGGTCGACGCCATCGTCAATGCCGCCAACTCTTCGCTGCTCGGCGGCGGCGGGGTGGATGGCGCCATTCACCGCGCGGCCGGGCCGGACCTGCTGCACGAATGCCGGCTGCTCGGCGGCTGCAAGACCGGCGACGCCAAGCTCACCAAGGGCTACCGCCTGCCCGCGCGCTTCATCATCCACACGGTCGGCCCGGTATGGCGCGGCGGCACGTCGGGCGAGCCCGAGTTGCTCGCGTCGTGCTACCGGCGTTCGATGGCGCTGGCCGGCGCGCAAGGCGTGCGCAGCATCGCGTTTCCGAGCGTCAGCACGGGCATCTACGGCTACCCCATCGAACTGGCGGCGAAGGTGGCGGTGACCACTGTGCGCGATGCAGCGAACGAAGCGGCATCGGTGCGGGAGGTCGTCTTCTGCTGCTTCTCCACGAGCGACCTCGCGGTCTACGAGGCGGCACTGGCATGACCAACGACTTCTACGACGAACTCGCCCCGCTCTATCACCTGATCTATCCCGACTGGAACGAGAGCATCCGCGCGCAGGGCGACAAGCTCGCGCAGCTGATCGGCGCCGAGTGGCCCGGCGGCAACGCGCGGCGCAGGGTGCTCGACGTGTCCTGCGGCATCGGCACGCAGACACTCGGGCTCGCAGCGCTGGGCCACGCGCTGACGGCATCGGACCTGTCGCCCCAGGAAATCGAACGCGCACGGCACGAAGCACAGGTGCGCGGCCTCGATGTGGCCTTCTCGGTATGCGACATGCGCGAGGCGCACACGCACCACGGCGGCGGCTTCGACATCGTGATGTCTTGCGACAACTCCATGCCGCACCTGCAGACCGACGAAGACCTGCGGGCCACCTTCCGCCAGATGGCCGCATGCCTGCGCCCGGGCGGCGGCTGCGTGGTGAGCGCGCGCGACTACGCGAAGGAAGAGCGCGGCAGCAACCTCGTGAAGCACTACGGCGCGCGCGTGGAGAACGGCCTGCGCCACGTGCTGTTCCAGGTGTGGGACTTCACGGACGGCGGCAAGGGCGAGCACTACGACCTGGGCTTCTTCTTCGTCACCGAGGACCTGGCAACGCACGCCGTGAGCACGCGCGTGATGCGTTCGCGCTACTACGCCGTGTCGACCACGCGGCTGTGCGAGCTGATGCGCGAGGCGGGCCTGGAAAACGTGCGGCGCATCGACGACGCGTTCTTCCAGCCCGTGCTGGTGGGCACGCGGCCCTGAAAGTGGACTGATCGCCTGGAGGTTGCCGGTCACCGTAGCGTCATGGGCCAAACCTAGCATCCGCCAGCTTTCAATCCACTTGCAACGGACGCCAGGACCAATGACAAAAAATGTGCCCGCACCCGCCCCCCGCCCCATGCGCGCTGCCTTGGTGGCCGTTGCAGGCGGCCTCATGATTGCCGCGTGCGGCGGCGGGGGCGGAGGCCCCTCGATTCCGGCTTTTCCGCCCGCGCCCGCGCCGGCTCCGGCGCCAGCACCGGCACCACCCGCGCCGCCGCCCCCGGCGGCACTGGGCACGCTCGACGGCTCGGTGCCGCTCGTCATTGCTCACCGCGGCCTGCCGGGCCTGTTCCCCGAAGAAACCAAGACCGCCTACGAAGCCGCGGCCGATGCCGGCGCCGATTCGCTCGAGACCGACCTGCACCTCACCAAGGACTGCGTGCTGGTCGCGCGCCACAACCCCTGGCTCAGCGACAACACCAACATCGCGGAGGTGGCCAAGACCAACAGCGCCGTCGCAGCCCGCAAGCGCACCGTGCCGGGCGTGCTCGTCAACGTGAAATATCCGGCCATCCCGGAAAACGGCCCCGCGCAGTACCTGAGCGACCTGACCGACCCGAACGATCCGAAGTCCGTGCTGAAGTCGCTCGTCGTCGATGGCCAGGAACACAAGGACGACTGGTCCATCTCCGACTTCACCATGGACGAGCTGCGCCAGTGGATCCGCGGCACCACGTACGACGCCAGGGACGAGCGCCCCACCGACCTCAACGGCAAGCTGCCGATCATCAGCTTCCAGGAGCTGATCGACATCGCCAAGGCCAAGGGCGCCGCCACCGGCCGCACGTTCTCCGTGTATCCGGAAACCAAGAACCCGATCTGGAACAACGCGCAGGCCATTGCCAACGGCTGCGGCCCGGCCGGCAGCCATCCGCTGGAAGATGCGCTGCTGAAGGTCATGAACTTCAACGACCTGAACCGGAAGGACGCGCCGATCTTCGTGCAGAGCTTCGAGCCCGAGAGCCTGAAGTACCTGCGCTCGGCCGGCCTGAAGGCGCGCGCGGTGCAGCTGGTGGACGGCAACGACGTCGACTACAAGACCGGCGCGATGATCTACGTGACCAACGACGAATACACCTTCGTCGACGGACGCCCCTACAGCTGGACGCTGGCCGGCAACCCGAAGTTCTTCGGCGAAATGCTCACGCCCGCGGGCCTGGCCGAGATCAAGACCTACGCCGACGGCATCGGCCCCTGGAAGCCGCAGGTCATGGCGCACACCATCGTGCCCTTCGTCGCGGCCAACAAGGGCATGGCCGACGTGAACACCATCAAGCCCACCAGCCTCATCGCCGATGCGCACAAGGCCGGCCTGTTCGTGCACAGCTACACCTTCCGCAACGAAGCCAGGTACCTGGCCGGGATCTACAAGGGCGACCCGACGGCCGAATACCTGGCGTACTTCCGCGCCGGCATCGACGGCGTGTTCTCGGACTTCGCGAACACCGCCGTCGCGGCGCGCAAGACCTACCTGAAGGAAACGGGCCGCTGATGCGCGGCGCGGCGCGGGCAACCGGCTGAACGGCACCATGTACCCGGGCGAACGACTCAACGGATACAGCCACCTGCTGGGCCTGCTGCTGGCGCTGTCGGCCACCGCGCTGCTGCTCGCCAAGACCGTGCCCACCGGCGACCCCGCGCGCATTGCGGGGGCGCTGGTGTTCTCGCTTTCGGCGGTGGCGCTGTACGCGGCCTCCACGCTCTTCCACAGCACGCGCGGACGCCTCAAGCGCGTGTGGGAGCGGGCCGACCACTGCGCGATCTACCTGCTGATCGCCGGCACGTACACGCCCTTCGCGCTCGTCACGCTGCATGGCAAATGGGGCTGGCTGCTGCTCTCGGCGATCTGGGGCGTGGCGCTGTTCGGCATCTGGCGCGAGCTGCGGCCGCCGAAGCCCGGCGCTTCGGCCAAGCCCTCGCTGCCGCTGTACATCGGCATGGGGTGGCTCGGCGTGCTGGCCGCCGTGCCGCTGGCCGCGCGGCTCGACGGTGCCGGGCTGGCCTGGCTCCTGATCGGCGGCGTGCTCTACACCGTGGGCACCATCTTCTACCGCAACAGGCAGGGCTTCCGGCACGCGCACGGCGCCTGGCACCTGTTCGTGCTGGCGGGCACGACCAGCCACTACATCGCGGTCGGCTGGTTCGTGCTGTAGCCGGGGCAGTACCGGCCGCCGCGTGGCAATGCCACACTCGGCACCCCATGGACGCTTCTATTTTTTCCGCCCCGAAGATCGACTGCCACTGCCACATCTTCGACCCCGAATCATTTGCGTACGCGCCGGGCGTTTTCTACGCGCCTTCGGGCGGCGAGATCGCCACCGCCGATTACTTCATGCAGGTGATGTCGGCCTACGGCGTGTCGCACGCGCTGCTGGTCGGCCCGAACTCGGGCTACGGCACCGACAACCGCTGCATGCTCGACGCCATCCGGCGCGGCGGCCATCGCTTCAAGGGCATTGCCGTGGTCGACAACGACGCATCGGCCTCGCAGTTGCAGGACCTGCAGGCGCAGGGCGTGGTCGGCATCGCTTTCAACATGGCGCTGCTGGGCCTTGCGCACTATGCGCAAGCCGATGCGCTGTGGGAACGCATCGCGGCACTGGGCATGTGCGTGCAGGTCCAGGTGCAGGACGACCAGATGGCAGACCTGGCGCCGCGCCTGCTGGGCTGCGGCGCGCAGATCGTGGTCGACCACCACGGCCGCCCCGGCCTCTCGCGCGGCCTCGCGAGCCCCGGCTTCGACGCACTGCTGCGCATGGCCGACAGCGGGCGCTGCGCCGTCAAGCTGTCGGGCTACGACAAGTTCTCGCGCGAGGCGCTGCCCTTCGCGGATGCCCGGCCCTTCACCGACGCGCTGCTGTCCGCCTTCGGGCCCGCCAACTGCCTGTGGGGTTCAGACTGGCCGAACATCCGCGCCACCCGGCGGCTGGACTACGGCACGCTGCTTGGCGTGCTCGCGCGCAGCGTGCCTTCGGAGGCAGACCGCCGCGCGATCCTCTTCGACACGCCGATGCGGCTGTTCGGATTCGGCGAAGGAAGCGGCACCGGCCCGGCGTGAGGCCGGGGCCTCAGCAGGCCAGCTCGAACACGAATTCGACCGTGTTAGGAGACGACAGCATCGCCTTCGCCTTGGCGGTGGCCTGTTCGCAGCTCTGGCGCCAGGCGCGGGCGTCGGCCAGTTCATGGTCGTTGAGCAGTTCGCTTCCCGGCGCCGTCTCCTTCGACCACGCACGAAAGCAGGCGACCACGCGCTCCGGCGACCCGAGCGCGTCTTCGATCAACCTCAGGAAGACCTGCCGCACCACCATGGTGTCGCGCAGCGTGACACCGTCGCCATCGAGATGCACGGAATAGGGCGGCGGCGCGGTCGAGTACCTGGCGCTCATTGCGCCATGCCCGCGCGGGGCGCGTCGTTACCCACTGTCCCGTATGACTTGTCCACGCTGACCGCTCCTTTTTATCGCTGCCGAATGCTTGTGCGTCGAAATGAAATGATCTTTCGATGCTAATCGAGTAGCGGCTCGGCAGTAGTAGGAATGGAGTCAATGCCGACTGCTTTCGGCGGCTTTCGTGCACTTTCAGAGCAGCTCAGCCCCCGAGCGTGTTGACGGCGATGCGCGCCGCGGCAGCCACCACGTCGTTGCGGTTCTTCGCATCCTTGTCGGGGAAGGTCAGGTAGACCGCGACCACCAGCGGCGCGCCGGCTGGCGGCCACATCACGCCGACGTCGTTGTTGGTGCCGTAGGAGCCCGCACCCGTCTTGTCGCCCACCTTCCAGCCCGGCGGCACGGCGGCCATGAAGCGTTCAGCGCTTGTCGTGTTGCCCAGCAGCCAGGTCTGCAACTGGCTGCGTTGCGCGCCAGCCAGCGCATCGCCCAGCACCAGCCGCTGCACGCTGTCGGCCATGGCCGCGGGCGTGGTGGTGTCGCGCAGGTCGCCTGGAATGGCGGTGTTGAGCTCGGTCTCCCAACGGTCGAGCCTGAAGACCTGGTCGCCGATGGTGCGCGCAAAGGCGGTCACGTCGGCCGGGCCGCCCAGCATCTTCATCAGCAGGTTGGCCGCTGCGTTGTCGCTGTACTGAATGGTGGCGGCGCACAACGCGGCCACCGTCATGCCGTCGGACACGTGCTTTTCGGTGACGGGCGAGTTGGGAATGATGTCGGCCCTGCCGTAGCTGATGCGACGCGCCAGCAGGCTCGGGTCTTTGGCGCTGCGCTCCAGCACCGTGGCCGCCAGCATCAGCTTGAAAGTGCTGCAGAACGGAAAGCGTTCATGCGCCCGGTGCTGCAGGCGCGCGCCGCTGGCCGTATTGAAAGCCACCACCCCAAGGCGCCCGCCACAGGAGCGTTCGAGTTCGGCGAGCTGGGCCTCGGCGGAAGCCTGCGGCCCCTTTTGCGACCATGCGGTGCAGGCGGCGGCGAGCGGCAGCACGGAGGCGGCGAGCAACAGGGTGCGGCGCTGTACGGGTGAGTTCATTTCTTCTTTGCTTTCTTTCGGCGAGTGGAGTGGGTTGGATGGCACGCCGGCAATCGTAGGAGCGCGATGCCCGGCGCTCCAGCGCGCCGCCTCGGTTCTGCGTCTCCGGTGTATCGGCTGTAACTCGCTTCGGCCGAGCGGCGCCCTTGGTCGCATGGCGCCGTGGCGCGCAAATCGCGCAGATCACGTAATTGCCAAAAGCTGCATTTGTTGGCGCGAATCGAGGCTCAGTGGCGCGCCCTCAGGCCAGGCCGCCCCGCTCTTCTCTAGAGTGGATGCCCCTGTCACCAAACACCCCGCCATGGGGGCATGAAAGGCATCACCCGACCCGCCACATCGACGGACATGCAAGCAAACGAGCAAGCAAGCAAGCAAGTAAGTAAGTAACGAACAAAAGGCGACGGCCAAGGTGCGGTAACACCTCAGCCGTCTAACCAAGTGACGTGCCAACTCTCAAAAAGGAGCACACCAAATGGCTGGACCGAATATAGCCCGGCGCCCCGCGCCGGCCCCCTCCCCCAACGTCAATGCGCAAGAGCCCAGCGACCTTCTGGAAAACAAGCTGGCCCAACTGAGATCGCTCACATGGATCTGCTACGGCGGCGGCATCGACTGGCACGACGGCGCAGGCCCGCAACACCTGGACAACGTGCTGTGGCTCGTGGCTGACCTGGCGCTGGAGACCGAGGAGTTGCATCAGCGCAGCGAGGCTGCGCGGCTCGCGGAGCGCTGAGGATTTTTTTTGCGCTGACGCGGCAATGCCCGCAGAAAGCCCGGCGCCAATGCGCGCCGGGCAACTCGATCACTGGAAACAGTTAAGTGTTTCCACCGGGCGCCTGGCCTGAATATGGGATGTTATTCAGGTAACTGAAATTTACACTGGCCGAATGCAATCGTTCATTCGACCCCGCCTCGCTCTCGCAATCAGCGCACTCGTGTTTACAGCTGCATGCAGCAGCGTTGTCAGAACGACCTTGCCCTATCCCGCGGTGCAAAGCTCGAGCCTTCTGACGCAATACGTGTACGCATTGCGCGCCGCCGAACAACGCCAGATCGCCTACCCCGACGAGCCCCTGTGGCTGCGCGACGAAGGCGGCCGCAGCGTAGACACCTCGCTGAACGCCGACAACGCCGCAATGGTGTTCTACGCGCTCGCCAACGGCGGCCCCGGCAATGAACGCATCACGAGCGAAATTCTGCAAACGCTGCCACCGATGCTGCAACGTTATCAACAGGCTTATGAGAAGAGTCAGGGGAAGTGGTACCAGGACGAATACGTCGAGACGATTGGGGTGCAACTCGCGATGCTGAGTCTGCTGCCGGCGAAGCTGGCGAATCAGGCTGCGAGCAAGAGCAGCTTAATTGCGAAGGCCAATGAAATGGCGAAATCTGGACAGTTGAATGCGCCTGCTAGAGAGCGGTTGCAAGTGCTGGTGCGGAGGTATGTTGAGTTCCATGGAATCCTGACCCGCGATTTCCATCGAATATTGACCCACCCT
>NZ_JARVTD010000026.1:0-73196 GCF_030208835.1 Variovorax sp. efr-133-TYG-130
GGGGCGCAGCCCCGGGGGACATTCGCGGAGGGGAGTACCCGGTGGCCTGTGCACAAGCCCCGAACAAACCAACGACAAAAGCGACAAGCAAGCAAAGACAACGCGCAACGGATCACTGACATGGAAGCGCTAATCAACACAACGCCGCCCCAGGCGCCCGACAAGAGCGCGCTGCGCACCTGGGGCCCGCTCGCGCTGATCCTGGTGCTGGCCGTGCTGCCGTTCCTGCCGCTGCCCGACTTCTGGATCATCCAGCTCAACTACATCGGTATCTACACGCTGCCGGTACTGGGCCTCGTGCTGCTCACCGGCGTGGGCGGCCTCACCTCGTTCGGGCAGGCCGCCTTCGTCGGCATCGGTGCGTACACCACGGCCTACCTGACGGTGAACACGGGGCTGTCGCCGTGGGTCACGCTCTTCATCGGCCTGGCGCTCACCGGCGTCAGCGCCTCGATCATCGGCGCCATCACGCTGCGCATGTCGGGGCACTACCTGCCGCTGGCCACCATCGCCTGGGCGCTGTCGCTGTACTACCTGATGGGCAACCTCGATGCGCTGGGCAAGTACGACGGCATCCTGGGCGTCAAGGGCCTGTCGCTGTTCGGCTTCGAGTTCGGCCAGCAGCGGTTCTTCTACGGCGTGGTCTGGGTCATCGCGATCGTCGCGGCATTCGCGGTGATACGCCTGCTCGACTCGCGCAGCGGCCGCGCCATTCGCTCCCTGGCCGGCGGCTCGCAGATGGCCGAGGCCATGGGCGTGAACACGCT
The DNA here is from genome assembly GCF_030208835.1 of Variovorax sp. efr-133-TYG-130. Classification (NCBI taxonomy): domain Bacteria; kingdom Pseudomonadati; phylum Pseudomonadota; class Betaproteobacteria; order Burkholderiales; family Comamonadaceae; genus Variovorax; species Variovorax sp. efr-133-TYG-130. Next base: position 768 of record NZ_JARVTD010000026.1, read on the forward strand.
GCGCTTCAAGATCGGCATCTTCGTGCTGGCGGCCATGCTGGCCTCCATCTCGGGCTGGCTGTTCGCGCACTTCCAGCGCACGGTCAACCCCTCGCCCTTCGGGCTGAAGATGGGCATCGAGTACCTGTTCATGGCGGTGCTCGGCGGCGCGGCCCACGTGTGGGGCGCCATTGCCGGCGCGGGCGTGGTCAAGCTGCTCGAAGACCAGCTGCAGGTGCTGCTGCCCAAGCTCATCGGCACGGCCGGCAGCTACGAGCTGATCGTGTTCGGCATCATGATCGTGCTGGTGCTCAAGTACCTGCCCGAGGGCCTCTGGGCCTTCGTCGACCGGCGCCTGCCGCGCCCGCGCCGCAGCGTCGACTGGCAGCACGCCAGGGACCTGCCCGCGCGTGCCAAGCCGGCCGCGGGCGATGTGGTGCTCGACGTGCAGGCCATCCGCAAGACCTTCGGCGGGCTGGTGGCGGTGAACGACATCAGCTTCCAGACGCGCGCCGGCCAGATCGTCGGCCTGATCGGGCCGAACGGCGCGGGCAAGTCGACCACCTTCAACCTGATCACGGGCGTGCTCGGCCTCTCGGGCGGCGCGGTGCGCTTCCGCGGCGAGGCCATCGGCGGGCTGGGCGCGCGGCAGATCGCGCAGCGCGGCGTGTCGCGCACCTTCCAGCACGTGAAGATGGTGGCGGACATGACGGTGCTGGAGAACGTGGCCCTGGGCGCGCACCTGCGCGGCCGCAAGGGCGCCGTCGCGGCCATGCTGCGCATCGACCGCCAGGAAGAGCGCGCGCTGTTCCGCGAGGCCGAGCGCCAGCTGCGGCGCGTGGGCATGGGCGACTACCTGCACGAACTGGCGGGCAACCTGGCCATGGGCCAGCAGCGCCTGCTGGAGATCGCACGCGCGCTGTGCGCCGACCCGGCCCTGCTGCTGCTCGACGAGCCCGCGGCCGGCCTGCGCCACAAGGAAAAGGAAGCGCTGGGCAAGGTGCTGCGGCAACTGCGCGACGAGGGCATGAGCATCCTGCTGGTCGAGCACGACATGGGGCTGGTGATGGACATCTGCGACCACATCGTGGTGATGGAGTTCGGCACCCACCTGATGGAGGGCACGCCCGCCGAGGTGCAGAACAGCGACAAGGTGCGCGCCGCGTACCTGGGAACGGAACATTGACATGACGACACCCCTGCTTCGCATACGCGACCTGCACGCCGGCTACGGGCGCGCCGAGGTGCTGCACGGCATCGACCTGCAGGCCGACCAGGGCCGCGTCGTCACCGTGATCGGGCCGAACGGCGCGGGCAAGTCGACGCTGCTCAACGCGCTGATGGGCGTGCTGCCCTCCAAGGGCGTCATCGAGTTCAAGGGCCAGCCCATCTCGGCGATGACGCTCGAGGAACGCGTGATGCTCGGCATTGCACTGGTGCCGGAGAAGCGCGAGCTGTTCGGCACCATGCCGGTCGAAGACAACCTCGTGCTCGGCGCGTTCCGCCAGGTGCGGCTGCGCAACAAGCAGTGGCGCGACCGCATCGACGAGGTCTACACGCTGTTCCCTCGCCTGAAGGAGCGGCGCGCGCAGCTGGCCGGCACGCTCTCCGGCGGCGAGCGGCAGATGCTGGCGGTGGGCCGCGCGCTGATGTCTCGCCCCACGCTGCTGATGCTCGACGAACCCAGCCTGGGGCTGGCGCCGCTGGTGGTGCAGGAGATCTTCCGCACGGTCGATGCGCTGCGCGCCACGGGCGTGACCATTCTGCTGGTGGAGCAGAACGCGCGCGCCGCGCTCGAAGTGGCGGACCACGGCTACGTGCTCGAAATGGGCAGCGTGAGCCTCGAGGGCGAGGCACGCAAGCTCGCGGTCGATTCGCGCGTGATCGACACCTACCTGGGCGCGGCACGCAAGGCCGCCTGACGAGAAAAGAAGATCGACCGAGACACCCGCCGCGCACGCGGCAAGGAGACGACATGACGAGACAGCGCCACTTCACATTCGGCCTGTGCGCAAGCGCGCTCGGCGTTGCCACGCTGCTCGCGGCTTGCGCGGGGCGCCCACCCGCCCCGCATGCGCCGCTGGCCGCCGCGCGGCCCGGCACGCTGCAGGCCTGCGCCGACCTGGCCACGCGCGCGGCGCTGCCGGGCACGGTCTACAGCTCCGTCACCGACGTGCCGGCCGGCATGGTCACGGTCGGCGGCGTCGCGATGGCGGCGCCCGCGCACTGCCTGGTGCAAGGCCGCATGAACGAGCGCACCAGCCCGGTCGACAATCAGCGCTACGCCGTCGGTTTCGAGATGCGGCTGCCGGTGGCATGGAACGGCCGCTTCTTCTACCAGGCCAACGGCGGGCTCGACGGCGTGGTGGTGCCCGCGCTCGGCGGCATCGGCGGCGGCGGCCCGCGCAGCAGCGCGCTGCAGATGGGCTTTGCCGTCATCAGCTCCGACGCCGGCCATGCGGGTTCGATGGGCCCGCGCTTCGGGCTCGACCCGCAGGCGCGGCTCGACTACGGCTACAACGCGGTCGCGCAGCTCACGCCGATGGCGAAGAACCTCATCGCCAAGGCCTACGGCCGCGGCCCCGACCGCTCCTACTTCGGCGGCTGCTCGAACGGCGGGCGGCATGCGATGGTGGCCGCGGTGCGCTCGTCGCAGCAGTACGACGGCATCCTCGCGGGCGACCCCGGTTTCAACCTGCCGAAGGCGGCCGTGGCGCAGCTCTATGGCGCGCAGCAATACGCCGCCGTGGCCAGCGCGAAGACGCCCGCCGGCCAGCCCGACCTGCAAAGCGCCTTCACTCCGGCCGAACTGAAGCTGGTGGGCGACAAGGTGCTGGCGCGCTGCGACGCGCTCGACGGCCTGGCCGACGGCATCGTGTCGAACGTGCAGGCCTGCAGGACGCGCTTCGACATCCAGCGCGACGTTCCCACCTGCGCCGCCGGCACGCGCGACGGCATGTGCCTCAGCGCGCCGCAGAAGAATGCGCTGGCCAACGTGTTCAAGGGCGCGCGCAACAGCGCGGGCCAGCCGATCTACAGCAGCTTCCCGTTCGACGCGGGCGTGAGCGGCGGCAACTGGCGCGAATGGAAGTTCGCGAGCCCGGCGACGCGCGACGCGGGCGCCGTGGCCTTCATCTTCAGCACGCCGCCGCTGGCCGACCGGCCGCAGGGCCTGCCGTTCGCGCTGGGCTTCGACATGGACCGCGACGCGCCGCGCATCGCCGCGACGGACGGCGTGTTCCGCGAGTCGGCGCTGTCGTTCATGACGCCGCCGGACGCGGCCAACCTGGGCGCGCTGCGCGACAAGGGTGGCCGCATGATCGTCTACCACGGCACCAGCGACCCGGTGTTCTCGTCGGACGACACCGCCGCCTGGTATGAACGCGTGCAGGCCGCGAACGGCGGCGATGCATCCTCGTTCGCGCGCTACTTCCCCGTGCCGGGCATGAACCACTGCTCGGGCGGCCCCGCCACCGACCAGTTCGACATGCTCAGCGCGCTGGTCGACTGGGTCGAACAGGGCAAGGCGCCCGCGTCGATCACCGCCTCCGCGCGCGGTGCCGGCACGCCCGTGCCGAACGCCGAGGTGCCGGCCAGCTGGTCGCCCCAGCGCACGCGCCCGCTGTGCCCCTATCCGCAAGTCGCCACCTACACCGGCGGCGACACCGAGCGCGCAAGCAGCTTCGCCTGCAAGACGCCTTCTCCCTAGATTTCCGAACCCCCATGGATTACAAGCCCCGCCCCGAAGATGTCCGATTCCTGCTGAACGCGGCGCTCGATGCGCCCACGCGCCTGGCCGCGCTCGCGCCTTTCGCCGAGGTTGACGAAGCGCTGCAGTCGCAGGTGCTGGAGGAGGCAGGGCGCTTCGTCGGCGAGGTGATCGCGCCGCTGAACCGGACCGGCGACGAGACCGGCTGCCGTTTTGCCGGCGGCGAAGTGACCAGCCCGCCGGGCTTTCGCGAGGCCTACCAGGCCTTCGTCGACGGCGGCTGGCCTGCTCTTTCGGCCGCGACCGAAGACGGCGGACAGGGCCTGCCCGCCGCGCTCGAGGCCGTGCTCTACGAATGGCTGGCCGCCGCCAACCACGGCTTCACGATGGCGCCCGGCCTGCTGCACGGCGCCTACGCCTGCCTCAAGCACCACGGCAGCGACGAGCTGAAGCAGCGCTATCTCCCGAAGATCGCGACCGGCGAGTGGCTGGCCACCATGTGCCTCACCGAGGCGCATGCGGGCAGCGACCTGGGCCAGGTGCGCACGCGCGCCGTGCCACAGGCCGACGGCAGCCTGCGCGTGAGCGGCGGCAAGATCTTCATTTCCGGCGGCGAGCACGACCTGACGCCGAACATCGTGCACCTGGTGCTGTGCCGCCTGCCCGACGCGCCGGCCGGCCCCAAGGGCCTGTCGCTGGCGCTCGTGCCCAAGCTGCTGCCCGACGGCACGCGCAACGCGGTGCACTGCGAACGCATCGAGGAAAAGATGGGCCTGCACGGCAGCCCGACCTGCACGATGCGCTTCGACGACGCCACCGGCTGGCTGGTCGGCGAGCCGGGGCGCGGGCTGGCCGCGATGTTCGTGATGATGAATTCGGCGCGCCTGCATGTGGCGCTGCAGGGCATCGGCCTGCTCGACGCCGCCTGGCAGAAGGCCGACGCCTATGCCGCCGAGCGCCGCCAGATGCGCGCGCCCGGCCCCGTGCCCGCGAGCCGCGGCAACGAAAGCGCAGACCTGATCGCCGAGCACCCGGCCGTGCGCCGCATCCTCGACACGCAGCGCGCCTGGATCGACGGCGCGCGCACCCTCGCCTACCGCAGCGCGCTGATGCTCGACGTGGCCGCGCACGACGCCGACCCCAAGGCCCGCGAGCGCGCGCAGCGCTGGTGCTCCTTCGTCACGCCGGTGCTCAAGGCGGCGTGCACGCAGCAGGCCTTTCAGGGTGCGAGCGAGTGCCTGCAAGTGTTCGGCGGGCATGGCTACGTGCGCGAATGGGGCATCGAGCAGATCGTGCGCGACTCGCGCGTGACCATGATCTACGAGGGCACCAACGAGATCCAGGCCATCGACCTGCTGGTGCGCAAGGTGCTGCCCGACGGCGGCGCCGGCATGTCGGCGGTGCTGCTCGAGATGCGCGACACGCTCGACGCCTCGCGCGAGGCCGATGCCGACGTGCAGCGCCGGCTCGCGCAGCTGCGCTACCTGGGCACCACGGTCGCGATGGCCGCGCACGCCAACCCGGCGCTGCCCTGCGAAGTGGCGGACGACTACCTGCGCGTGGCGATGCTCACGATGCTGGCCTGGGCCTGGGCGCGCATCGAGGCGGCGGCGCCGCAAGACGGCGCCAGGGCACGGGTGGCGGCGGCCTTCCGGCGCTGGGTGCTGCCGGAGTTCGAGATGCGGCTGGGCATCGTCAAGCGGGCCTGCGAGACGGTCGCGCTGACCCACGCGGCGCAGCCGCAGGCTGTCGCGCGCTAGGCTGCCGGGCAACATTCACGCGGTACGCTCGGGCCATGCCTTCCTCTTCGAAATCCGCTCCCGCGAAAAGCGAGCCGAGCATCGCGCCGCCGGGCAAGGCGGACCGGCTGGACGCGCGCATGCTCGAAACCCTGGTCGGCTACAACGCCCGCCGCGCATGGCTGATCGTCAGCGACTTCTTCGCGGAACGCATGGCGCCCTATGGGCTCAAGCAGATCGATTTCTCGGTGCTGTCGCTGCTGGCGCACAACCCGGGCGCCACGTCGCGGCAGCTGTGCAGCACGCTGGACATCCTGCCGCCCAACCTGGTGAGCCTGGTTGCCACGCTCGACAGCCGCGGGCTCATCGAGCGCCGGCCCCATCCGCACGACGGCCGCGCGGTGGGCTTGTATCTCACGCCGGCCGGCGATGCGCTGATCCGCGAGGCCGAGCAGGCCGTGATGCAGCTCGAGGCCGACGCCAGCGCCAGGCTCACCGCGCGCGAGCGCGAGACGCTGATCCGCCTGCTGCAGAAGATCTATCTCTGAGCGCCTGAGGGCGCCTACAGCCCTCGCTCGACCATGTCGATGAGGCGCTGGCCCAGCGCGTGGGTCTCGGCGGGCGGCATGGCGCGCAGTGGTCCGTCGATGATGAGCAGCGCCAGCCCGTGCACCGACGACCACGCGAGGTATTCGGCATTCGGGCGCCGCGCCGGGTCGAGCACGCCCGCGTCCACCAGCCGGTCGATGGCCTTGCCCAGCAGCTGGAACGGGTCCAGCCCGCTCGCGCCGGCCTTGCCCGGGCCGAGCTGGCCGTCGCCTTCGGCGGAAACCACGAACGCGGTGCGGAACAGGCCAGGCTCGGCCTGCGCGAACCGCAGATAGGCGGTGCCGATGGCGCGCACCTGGGCGCGCGCGAAGTCGGCGGGCGGCTGGTCGCAGGGCAGCACGGCCAGTTCCTTTTCCATCGCACCCGCTGCCGCGGCCAGGGCCGCCTCCCGCACGGCCCACAGCAGTTCCTGGCGGCTGCCGAAGTGCCGGTAGGCGGCATTCGGCACCACGCCCGCGCGCCGCGTGGCTTCGCGCAACACCACGGCGTCGGGGCCCCCGTCGCGTGCGAGCTCGATGCCCGCGTCCAGCAGCGCCCGGCGCAAGTCCCCGTGGCGGTAGGTGCTGCGGGCAGGCGGCAGGCTTTCAGGGACGTTGTTGAGCTTCATTGCACTTCCATGTGGACACCGTCCATTATCCCTGCTATTCTTTGTGGACGGCGTACACAAAGTAATCCGATTGTTTGCGGCCCGATACACCGGGGCCCCACCGACCCACCTCATCCGCCAGAAGGAATCGCAATGAAAGTCCAGTCTTACCTCTCGTTCGAAGGCCGCTGCGACGAAGCGCTCGGCTTCTACCAGCAGGCGCTCGGCGCCGAAACGATCCAGCTCATGCGCTATGCCGACGCGCCGGCACCCGAGCCCGCCGCTTCCGGCAACCCCGACGCCAGTTGCGGCGGTGCCGGCCCCGCGCCCGACAAGGTGATGCACGCGGTGGTCCGCATCGGCGAGACCGAGCTCATGGCCTCCGACGGCCGCTGCTCGGGCCAGCCGAAGTTCGAGGGCATCATGCTGGCCCTCACCGCCGGCACCGACGCCGAAGCCGTCAAGTGGTTCAACGCGCTGGCCGAGGGCGGCCAGGTGATGCAGCCGCTGATCCCGACCTTCTTCACCTCCAGCTTCGGCATGCTGACCGACCGCTTCGGCGTGGGCTGGCTGCTGGTTGTGGCGCAACCGGCCTGACCGCGCATCTTTCTTTCGTCACGGGTCACCTGGTTCAAGCACGGCCCGAGCCCCCATGTCGCCAAGCTCATGGGGCTCTGCCAACCTCGAGACAGCCACTCAAAAGCAACCAAGGAAACTCTCATGTCCCCCATCAACGCCTACCTCACGTTCGACGGCAATGCAGCCGAGGCCATGCGCTTCTACGAGAAGACGCTCGGCGGCAAGATGCAGATGATGATGACCATGGCCCAGGCGCACGGCGCCGAGCAGTTCCCGCCCGGCGCGGCCGACCGCACCATGCATGCGGCCCTCGCCTATGGCGACGGCCTGCTCATGGCCTCCGACTCCATGCCCGGCATGCCCTACGAAGGCATGAAGGGCTTCGGCGTGGCGCTCACGCTCGACACGGTGCCCGAAGCCCGGCGCGTGTTCGACGCCTTCGCCGATGGCGGCAAGGTCACGATGCAGTTCGGCCCGACCTTCTGGGTCGAGGGCTTCGGCATGGTGACCGACCGCTTCGGCACGCCCTGGCTCATCAACGGCGGCAAGCCCCTGGTGTGACGCGCATGACGGACGCACTCGACAGCCGAAAGCGCTGGCTCGCGCTGATGGTGCTGTGCCTCGGCGTGCTGATGATCGTGCTGGACACCACCATCGTGAACGTCGCGCTGCCCTCGATCCGCACCGACCTCGGCTTCTCCGAGACATCGCTGGTCTGGGTGGTGAACGCCTACATGCTGACCTTCGGCGGCTTCCTGCTGCTGGGCGGGCGGCTCGGCGACCTGTACGGCCACCGCAAGCTCTTTCTCATAGGGCTGGTGCTGTTCACGCTCGCCTCGCTGGCCTGCGGCATCTCCAACTCGCAGGTGCTGCTGGTGGCGGCCCGGGCGGTGCAGGGGCTGGGCGGCGCGGTGGTGTCGGCCGTGTCGCTCTCGCTCATCATGAACCTCTTCACCGAGCCGGCCGAGCGCGCCAAGGCCATGGGCGTGTACGGCTTCGTGTGCGCAGGCGGCGGCAGCATCGGCGTGCTGCTGGGCGGCCTGCTCACGAGCACGCTGAGCTGGCACTGGATCTTCCTGGTGAACCTGCCGATCGGCGTGGCGGTGTATGCGCTGTGCGTGGCGCTGCTGCCGAGCGCGCGCGGCCATGCGCACGGCGAAAAGCTCGACGTGGCCGGCGCGCTGACGGTCACGCTGTCGCTCATGCTCGCGGTGTACGGCGTGGTCAACGGCAACGAAGCGGGCTGGGGCTCCACGCAGACCGCGGGTCTGCTCGGCGCGGCCGTGGTGCTGCTGGCGGTTTTCATCGCCATCGAGGCGCGCGTGCAGCATCCGCTGATGCCGCTGGGCCTGTTCCGGCTGCGCAGCGTGTCGGTGGCCAACGTGGTGGGCGTGCTGTGGGCGGCGGCCATGTTCGCGTGGTTCTTCATCTCGGCGCTCTACATGCAACTGGTGCTGCAGTACACGCCGATGCAGATCGGCCTGGCCTTTCTGCCGGCCAACATCATCATGGCGGTGTTCTCGCTGGGCCTGTCGGCGAAGATCGTGATGCGCTTCGGCATCCGCAAGCCGCTGGCGGCGGGGCTGTGGCTCGCGGCCATCGGGCTGGCGCTGTTCGCGCGGGCACCGGTCAACGGCAGCTTCGTGGTCGACGTGCTGCCCGGCATGATGCTGCTCGGCCTGGGCGCGGGCATGGCGTTCAACCCGGTGCTGCTGGCGGCCATGAGCGAGGTGAGCCCGTCCGATTCGGGCCTGGCCTCGGGCGTGGTCAACACCGCCTTCATGATGGGCGGCGCGCTGGGCCTGGCCGTGCTGGCCAGAGCCGCGGCGGCGCGCACCGCCTCGATGGAAGCCGCCGGCGCGCAGATGCCGCTGGCGCTCACCGGCGGCTACAACCTTGCGTTTCTCGTCGGCGCCGTGTTCGCGGCGGCGGCGGGCCTGATCGGGGCGTTGCTGCTTCGCTCCACCATGCCGGGGCAGATGCAGGACAACAACAACGAAGAAGAAGCGGCACCCCGTGGATCGGCGGCATCGTGAGCCAGGAGGCCACATGCAGCCGCCGGTATTTTTTCTTCAACGGTTCCACTCTTTGTTCAGGAGAACTTCCATGGCTCGTTATGTAGACGGTTTCATCGTCGCCGTTCCCAGTGCCAACGTAGAGGCCTACCGCAAGCTGGCGCGCAAGGCCGGCAAGGTCTGGATGGAATACGGCGCGCTCGAATACGTCGAGTGCATCGCCGACGACGTGAAGCCCGGCAAGCTCACCTCGTTTCCACAGAGCGTGAAGCAGAAGGCCGACGAGACGGTGGCCTTCTCGTGGATCACCTACAAGTCGCGCAAGCACCGCGACACGGTGAACGCCAAGGTGATGGCCGACCCGCGCATCGCATCGATGGACCCGAAGACCATGCCCTTCGACGCCAGGCGAATGATCTTCGGCGGCTTCAAGTCAATCGTCGAGTTCTGACGGGCCGCCGCGCGGGCCTCAGGCGATGAATCCGTCGTAGACGAGCTTCAGGCCCGTGAGCAGCATGCCCAGGTACACGAAGCGGTAGAACCAAGTCGCGTCGATGCGCCGCGCGATGCGGATGCCGACCCACACGCCGAACGGCGCGATCGGCATCAGCACCAGCGAAGTGGCCAGCGTGCGCAAGTCGATGAGGCCCAGCCACGCGTAGGGAATCCACTTGCTGAGGTTCACCACGAAGAAGAAATACGCCATGGTGGCCGTGAAGATCACGGGCTTGAGCCGCAGCGGAATCACGTAGGCGTTGATGGGTGGGCCGCCCGCATGCGCGATGAAGCTGGTGAAGCCCGACACCGTGGTCAGCACCGCGCCCACGCGGCGCGAGGGCAGCGCGTCGTCGGGCTTGGGCGGGAACAGCATGCGCTGCGCCAGGAACACCAGCGTGAACACGCCGACGATGCCCGCCACAGTATGCGCCGGCAGCATGCGAAACAGCAGCGTGCCGATCACCGTGCCCAGCAGGCCGAACGGAATCAGGAACTTGAGCAGCGAGCGGTCGAAGTCGCGCCGGAACGCGGCCAGGCCCAGAACGTCCATCAGCAGCAACAGCGGCATCAGGATGGCGGCTGCCTGCGGCACGGTGACGGCCAGCGCCATCATCGGCACCGCGAGCGACCCGAAGCCGGCGCCGAAACCGCTCTTGCTGATGCCGAGCAGCAGCACGGCGGGAATGGCGACCGCATAGAAATGCGGGTCGGTGATCAGGGGGAAAACCATGGGCGGAAGGCAAAAGAAAACCCGCCATGCGGGCGGGCCTTGCGAGCGTAGCAGGATGCCGGAAAACGCGCCCGGCGCCGCCTGCCTTGCCTCCTACTGCCGGGCCGGCTGCTTCAGCGGATTGAGCACGAAGTCGAAGTCCAGGCGCCAGCGGCCGTTGTCCTGCTTCTTCCACGGCGCGACCAGCGACTGGCGCACCGCGAACACGGCGTCGGAGTCCAGCCATTCGTCGCCGTCGCGGAACACGTGGGTGATGAGCCGCTCGTAGCCCGGCGCCTCGATCTTGAAATGCAGGTGCGCGGGCCGCCACGGGTGGCGCTTCGTCGCGCGCAGCAGGTCGCCCACCGGCCCGTCGACCGGGATCGGGTACGCCACCGCCACCACGCTGCGGAAATGCAGCGAGCCGTCTGGCCCGGTGCGCAGGGTGCCACGGTTCTCCGCATGATCGAGCCCGGCGTGCTGCACGTCGTAGTGGCCGCCGGCGTCGGCCTGCCACACATCGACGACCGCGCCGGACACCGGCTCGCCGCCGAGCCCGCGCACGGTGGCATACACGTCGCAGGGCTCGCCCTCGGCGCCGTTGGCCACGTCGTCGCCATGCTCGTACTCGGGGGCGCCGTCGAAGTAGAAGGGGCCGAACACCGTGGCCTCGGTGCAGCCCGCGGGCTTGTCGTTGTTCATCGCGATGGTGAGCATCGACAGGCCCAACACGTCCGACAGCAGGATGAATTCCTGCCGCTTGTCGTCGCACTTCTGGCCGGTGGCGGTGAGGTACTGGATGCCCTGGAACCACTCGTCCTCGGTGAGCTTCACCTCGCGCGCAAAGGCGTGCAGGTGCTGCACCAGGATGGTCATGATCTCGCGCAGGCGAAGGTCTGGCGTGTCGGCGAAGCGCGCAAGCACGGCCTGCGTGATGTTGTCCTGGTTGAGGTTGCGCATCGTGGTGTCTCCATGTCGTCTCGTAGGTACGGCGCACTTTAGGCCGCGCGCCGCCGCCACGAAAGCCGCCGGGCGCAAATGATTTTTCCGCCCAGCGGAACGGTCGCAACGCCGCTGCGCCAAAATCGTCCGGACACACAGAAGACAAGCCCCGGAGACACCGCCCCATGGACCGCTGGACCGAAATCGCCCTGCTCGTGCAGATCGCCGATGCCGGCAGCCTGAGCCGGGCGGCCGAGGCGCTGGGCCTTTCCAACGCCGCCGCGAGCCGGCACCTGAGCGCGCTGGAGGACCGCCTGGGCGCGCGGCTGGTGGAACGCAACACCCGCCGGCTCTACCTGACCGACACAGGCCGCGAGTTCTGCGGCCGCGCCCGCGCCATCCTGAGCGACCTGGCGGTTGCGGAATCGACGGTCAACGCCACTGCGTTCAACCCGACCGGCACGCTGCGGGTGACGGCGTCGCTCTCGTTCTCCATCCACCACATCGCGCCGCTGCTGCGCGAATACACCCAGCGCTATCCGGGCGTGACGGTGCACGTGGAAGCCGCCAACCGGTACTTCGACCTGATCGACAACAACATCGACGTGGCGATCCGCACGCGTGAGTTCGAGCCCGACTCGAACGTCACGATCCGCCGGCTGGGCGAGACGCGGCGCATCCTGGTGGCGTCGCCGCGCTACTTTGCGCAGCACGGCTTTCCGAAGACGCTGGAAGAACTCGCGCGGCACAAGCTGCTGATCTACACCCACGCCAACAACCCGAACGAGCTGCGCTTCAGCCGCCGGGGCGAGACGCGCACGGTGTCGGTCACCGGGCTGCTCGAGTCGAACGACGGCCAGGTGCTGCGCGCCGCCGCGCTCGACGGCATGGGCATCCTGGTGCAGCCGACCTACATCGTCTACGACGACGTCGTGGCCGGCCGGCTGGTGCCCACGCTGGACGACTGGGACCTGCCGCACCTGACCATCAACCTGGCGTACCCGAGCCGCAAGCACCTGTCGGCCAAGGTGCGCAGCTTCATCGACTTCATGGCGGCGCACTTCGCGAAGATGGACTACGAACGCAAGTGGACCAGCCATTTCGGCGCGCGCTGAGGCGGCTTTGCGGCAAAACATGTGCGTTTACGCACATCCCGCTTTCCGGCGGCTGCGCACACTGGCGGCGCAACCGTCGCATTTCGCGGCGGCCTTCAATTTCCAAGGATCCGCCATGAACACCCAGGCCGCAGCCGCCAACACCCCGCGTGCGCCGATCGCATCGCCGCTTTCCACCGTCTCCCCCACCACGCTGGACGACTCCGGCAAGCTGCTGATCCGCGTGACGGTCGGCTTCCTGGTGCTGCTGCACGGCATCTTCAAGCTGTCGGCGGGCGTCGGCTTCATCGCGGGCATGCTGGCCAAGGCCGGGCTGCCGGGCGGCATCGCCTACCTGGTGTACGTCGGCGAAATCGTCGCGCCGCTGCTGATGATCGCGGGCCTCTTCACCCGCGCCGCCGCCGGCGTGGTGGTGATCAACATGCTGGTGGCTTTCGGCCTCGTGCACATGGCCGACCTGTTCGCGCTGACCAAGCAGGGCGGCTGGGCGCTGGAACTGCAGGGCCTGTACCTGTTCGGCGCACTGACGGTGGTGCTGCTGGGCGCCGGCCGCTTCAGCATCGGCGGCCGCAACGGCCGCTTCAACTGACGGCCGGCCGGTTCAGCCGGCGTCGCCCCGCACCTGCGAGACCATCGCCTCGAGGCGGGCGATATCGGCCACCAGCAGGGCCTTGTCGTCCTTGCGCAGCACGCCGCTGCGCACCAGCACGTTGAGTTCGCGCGTCACCTGCTCGCGGTTGGTGCTGATCTGGCTGGCCAGCGCCGCATGCTTGGGCGCGGGGTCCAGCCGGGCCTGGTTGGCGTCCCCGCCATGCGGGCCGGCGGCACGGGCCAGACGCAGCAGTTCGGCATGCAGCCGGTTCTGCACGCCCAGGGTGCTCAGGTCGATCACCCGTTCGGACAGCTGCCGCACCAGCGAGGCCAGCCGCAGCATCACCCGCTCGGCCACCAGCGGCTCGTCGCGCAGCAGGGCCATGAAGGCGGCACGGTCCAGGCTGGCGACCACGCTGGGCGCAAGGGTGACGACGTCGGCGGAGCGCGGACCGCCGTCGATGGCGGCGATGTCGCCGAAATGCTCCCCGGCCTCCGAGTCGCGGAAGGTCACCTGCCGGCCGTTGGCCGAATAGGTCGTCACCCGCACCCGGCCCGAGACCAGCAGGAACACCTCGCCCTGCTGCTCGGCGCGCAGCAGCAGGAGCTTGCCGGCTTCCACGCTGTGCCACAGGCATTGCCGGGCCAGCAGGTCCAGCCGCTGGTCGGAGAGGCCTTCGAACAGCGCGATCTGGCGCAGTGCGAGGCTGGAACGCGGGACAGGGTCTGGTTTGTCCATGCCGGGGTCTGTGGTCAAGGGGATGAGCGCGCGGATTATGCTCGGGAGCCGCTTCGAACCCGTTCATGGACAGACGTTCCCCCCAACCGCACTTTTCCCCGAGAACGCCGACACGGCGCAATCTCCGCTGGGCGAGCGGGCTGGTGCTGATGGCCTACATCACGGTTCACCTGCTGAACCATTCGCTCGGCATCTATTCGTTTGCCGCCGCCGAGACCGTGCTGCGCGGCGTGCAGAAGTTCTGGCACAGCCTGCCCGGCACCGCGCTGCTGTACGGCGCCGCCGGCACCCACCTCATGCTGGCCGTGGTCGCGCTGTGGGAGCGCCGCACCCTGCGCATGCCGCCGCTGGAGGGCCTGCGGGTGCTGCTGGGCTTTGCGCTGCCGCTGCTGCTGGCCACCCACCTCACCGCCATGCGCGGCGCCTACCTGGCCTACGGCATCGAGGGCTCATACGTGCGGGTGGTCTGGGGCCTGTGGGACTGGCAGGGCGCGGCCGCGCAACTGGCGATGATGCTGGCGGCCTGGACTCACGGCTGCCTCGGCCTGCATTTCGCGCTGCGGGCGCAGCCGGCGTACCGGCGCTTTTCCTACGTGCTGCTGGCCGTGGCCGTGACGCTGCCGCTGACGGCGGCGATGGGCTTCGTGTCGATGGGCCGGGAGTTCCAGTGGACCGGCGTGCCGCCCGTCGTGCTGCCGACGCCCGAGCAGGGCAAGGCGCTCGGCACGGCCGAAGACAGCATCAAGTGGTTCTACGGACTGGCGCTGGCCCTGCTGCTTCTGGCGCGCTGGGGGCGCAACGCTTTCGCACGCTGGTCGCGACAGCCGTCGATCACGCTGCGCTACCCCGACCGCACGGTGCAGGTGCCGCGCGGCTGGAGCGTGCTGGAGGCGAGCCGCTCGCACGGCATCGACCACCTGTCGATCTGCGGCGGCCGGGCGCGCTGCTCGACCTGCCGGGTGCGCGTGGCCGGCCCGGCGGAGCACATCGGCGAGGCGGGCCGCGACGAGCAACGCACGCTGGAGCGCGTGCGCGCGCCCGCCGACGTGCGGCTGGCCTGCCAGCTGCGCCCGCGCGGCGACATCGAGGTCACGCCGCTGTTCGCGCCGCTGCCCAACGAAGGCCGGCCCGCGCCGGTCGGCAGCTTCGGGCGCGAGCGCGACGTGGCGATCCTGTTCGTCGACCTGCGGCGCTGGTCAGGCCTGTCGGAACGGCAGTGGCCTTTCGACCTGGCCTATGTGCTCGACCGCTACTTCGCCACCGTGGGTGCAGCCGTGCGCGAGAGCGGCGGCGTGCCCAACCAGTTCATCGGCGACAGCGTGATGGCCATCTTCGGGCTCGACTGCGACCTGCCGACCGCCTGCAGGCAGGCGCTGCGCGCGACCGAGCTGATCGGCGAGCGCATGGACGCATGGAGCCAGGGCTTCGAGGCGCAGTTCGGCCAGCGGCTGGAGTTCGGCATGGGCCTGCATGCGGGCCGCGCCGCGGTCGGCGAAGTGGGCTACCTGGAAACCACCACCTTCACCGCCATCGGCGAAGTGGTGAACACCGCGAGCCGGCTGCAGGACCACTCGAAGACGGCGGCTTCGCGCCTTGTCGTCTCGCTGTTCGCGGCCGAGCAGGCGGGCGTGGCGCACACCCTGGGCACGCCTGAAACGCTCGCGGTGCGCGGGCGCTCCGAACCTCTTGCGGTGCTCTACGCATCCACCGGTGCGGTCTCCGCATAGAAGTTGCCGAATGCGGTGCGCAAACGCACATCGCAAACCGCACGGCGGTTTCACACTTCAGCTCGTGGCAACGACGAATGTCCGCCGCCCACACAGTGAACCGAAGGGACTCTCACCATGAACACCAAGCAACGCATCGCCGCTTCCGCTTTTGCCGCCGCCTTCGCCCTGCTGGGCGCCGCCGGTGCGGCACATGCAGAAACCTATGAGGGCGTGCATGCCATCACCTCGTCCGCCAGCCGCGCCGACGTGAAGGCCGAAGCCGTGGCCGCCACGCGCGAAGGCAACGCCTATTCGGACACCGCCGCCGAAGGCGCTGTAGCATTCAATTCCACGCTCGACCGCGGCACGGTCCGCGACCAGGCCGTGGCCGCCGCGCACAACCCGCTGCAAAGCCTGGACCGCCGCGCCTTCTACCGCGACGAAGTGCCGCAGGCCTACAAGAAGCCCAGCGTGTCCTTCACCCGCCAGGCCGGCCTGTAAAGCCAGACGCGGCCCTGCCCCGCCGGTTCAGGGCCGCACGCCTTCCCAGGCGTTCTGCAGCAGGGCGCGGATCGCATCGCGCTCCAGCGGGCGCGGATTGGGATACTGGTTCTTGAGCGCGTGCTCGCAGGCCAGGTCGAGATCGGACTCCTTCATGCCGATGTCGCGCAACGCGACAGGCGCGCCGTTGTCGCGTGCCAGGTCGTACACGGCCTGCGCGGCGCTGCTGCTTCCCCCGAGCGCCTTCAATATGCGCGCCATGGCCTGCGGCGCCGCTTCTGCGTTGTAGGCCAGCGCATGCGGCAGCACGATGGTGTGGGTCTCCGCGTGCGGCAGGTTGAAGCTGCCGCCCAGCGTGTGGCACAGCTTGTGGTGCAGTGCCATGCCGACATTGCCCAGCACCGCGCCGCAGAGCCAGGCGCCATAGAGCGCATCGCCGCGCGCGCCCGGGTCTTGCGGTGTGGCGCGGATGGCGGGCAGTGCCCGGCCCAGCGCGGCAATGCCCTCCTGCGCCATCAGGTCCATGACCGGATTCGTATCGACCGCGTAGAGCCCCTCGGCCGCATGCGCGATGGCATTGATCCCGCTCGTCACGCTGATGCCCACGGGCAGGCTCAAGGAAAGCTCCGGGTCGTAGATCACCGTGCGCGGCAGCACCCGGATGTCCTTGCCCGTCTTCTTCATGCCGGCTTCGGTGATGCCGTAGATCGGCGTCATTTCGGAACCCGCATAGGTCGTCGGTATGGCGAGGATGGGCAACCCGGAGTCGAGCGCGATCGCCTTGCCCAGACCGGTGGTGGAGCCCCCGCCGATGGCCACCGCGCAATCGGCGCCCAGGCGCTGCGCCACCTCCCTGGCCTCGCGTGCGGTCTCGATGGGCACGTGCATCACCGCCCGGTTGAACACACCGGCCGCGTGGCCGCCCAGCATGGCCGCCACGCGCTCGGCCTGCGGGCGCTGCTCGGGCGTGGAGAGCACCAGCGCGCGCCTTGCGCCCAGCGCATCGATCTCGCGCGCCAGATGCTGCAGCGACCCCGCGCCGAACACCACCCGCTGGGGCACGCTGTTGTAGACGAATGAGGAGGTGGTCATGGCTTTCCTGTCTTTGTCCCGAGTTTCCCGCCGGCCCGCGCCGCGTTCAACCACGACAGCGGAAAGGAGTTTTCCGCTCAGGCCGGAGCGACCTGCACCCTGCAGGCATCGCCGCCCTCGGCGATGGCGAAACGCACCGGCAGGAACCGCTCAATCACCGCGCAATTGGTGCGCGTGTGCTCCGTCACCTCGCTGCAGGTGAAGGCGCAGGCCTTCCTGCCCTGCCACGCGGCAAGCGCCTGCAGCAGCGCCAGTTGGTCCGCAAGGTGCGGTCCGACCGCCGCCTCGCTCTTCTGGAACGCGCGCAGCTCCCTGGCCAGGCCATGCGCCACCTGCTCCGCGCTCATCGATTTTTCGCCGAAGGCGGTGAACACCTCGGTGACGTGTTCGTAGGCCAGCGTGGCCATCAGCGCATTGCCCGGCCCTTCGT
This sequence comes from Variovorax sp. efr-133-TYG-130, assembly GCF_030208835.1. NCBI lineage: Bacteria > Pseudomonadati > Pseudomonadota > Betaproteobacteria > Burkholderiales > Comamonadaceae > Variovorax > Variovorax sp. efr-133-TYG-130. The sequence goes on from NZ_JARVTD010000026.1 coordinate 18,310, forward strand.
TCTGGCGCACCGCGCCCAGGCGCAGCTGCTCGCCGGACCAGCCCATCGCGCCGCCCAGCGTGTCGAGTTCGCGCGTCGGCACATGGCGCGGCAGGCCCGGTGCCAGGCACTCTGCGTGACCGGCCCGGTGCGCGCCGCGCGCGATCAGGTCGAAGGGCTGCAGCGGGCCGGCCGCCGGCACGATGACCGCCTCCACCTCGCCGCCACCGGCCGGGTAGAAGCCGCAGCGGCGCAGCGTCAGTTGCAGGTCCGCCCCCAGGCGGCGCACAAGCGGCGCGAAAGCGCGCTCCAGGAAATGGAACGGCGGCGCCATCGGGTTGTGCGTGCCGCCGCTCAGGTGCACGCGGCTCTGTGCGCCAGCCAGCAGCAGCGGCGGCAGCACGGTCTGCAGCACCAGCATGCAGCTGCCCGCACCCGAGATCGCGAAACGGTACTCGCCCGCGCGCACCGCGCCGGGCGTGAAGCGCAGCGACTGCGATCCGAGCTCGGCGCCTTCGACCTGTGCGCCACTGATCGCCGCAGCCGCGTTCACGCACGCCAGATGCTGGCGCATCAGGCCCGGCTTGGCACGGCCCGCACGGATCTTCTCGATGGCCAGCGGCTGGCCGGTGGCCACCGACAGCGCGAGGCCGGTGCGCAGGATCTGGCCGCCGCCCTCGCCTTGGGAGCCGTCGAGTTCAATCATGGACGGCCTCCTTCTTCTTGTTCACCGCCTCGAGACGCAGCACCGTGTCGTACAGGAACGCATCGAGCCCCGAACCATCGGCCGACGGCAGCGGCGTCACCGGCTCGGCTGCATTGGCTGCCAGCTCGGCTTCGATGAACGCGTGGATACCCGGCCAGCGCGGGCTGGTCGCGGCTTCGTTGGCGCGCATCTTTACCTCGAGCAGCGCGTTGATCTCGGCGATCAGCGTCGCGTCGCGCACCGGGTCGAGCGTGTGCTGCGCCAGGTCGGCGAAGCGCATGGGCGGCACGCCGGCGCGCGAGCGGATCCAGCGCGCGGCCAGCAGAGGTCGCAGCACGTAGAGGTACTTCTTGTAGCGCACCTCGTCGGCCTGCAGATGCTCGCGGAAATTCTTCTTCGCCATCGAGCTGTAGTGATGCCAGCCGCGCGCGTTGGAGAACACGGCCTCCGACAGCGCGCGAAAGCGCGGCATCGCCACCGCGTCGTCGCGGTAGACGATGGGCGAGCGCAGCCACTCGAGCAGCGTCGGGTTCGACTCGCGCATCAGGCCCAGCGCCTTGCGCAGGTCCCAGCCGTTGATGTCGAGGTCGCCGCTGATCGGCACCTCGATCACGTCGCGACGCGGTGCCACCGTGAGGTACCACGGCAGGCGGTTGACGTAGATGAAGCGCACGTCGTAGTCGCTGTCGGGCGAGGCGAAGCCCCAGCCGCGGCTGCCGGATTCGCAGGCGAACAGCACGGTCACGTCATGCGTTGCTTCGATGTCGCTCAAGGCCTCCATGATCTGCGTGCGCACGGCGGGCTCGATCGGGTGGGCGGAGCGCAGGAATTCTTCGGTACTCATGTCTTTCTTCTTGTCTTCTTTTCTCGTCAAGCCCGGGTGACGGTCACACTGCCAGCACTGTCGAGCTCGTAGACATCCAGGTCGCTGGCCAGGAACGCATGACCGCGGTAGTGCGTCTGCGTCTCTGCCATCAATGCAGCCATGCCCTCTTCGTTCTGGTGGCGCGCGCTGAAGTGCGTGAGGATCAGGTTGGGCACTTCGGCCGCCTGCGCGAACTCGGCCAGCAGGCGCGCGGAGCTGTGCATCGGCCCGGGGCCGACCTTGTCGAGTGCCTCCTGCGTGAAGGTGGCCTCGTGCACCAGCAGTTGCGCGCCCCTGCAGGCGTCGTGCAGCAACGCGGGTTTGGCGTTGTCACCGCCCACAACGGCGGCAACCGTTTCGACCTGGGTCTCGGTGTAGTCGGCACTGCGCAGCACGCCGCCATTGAAAGGCACGTCCTCGCCTTGCTGCAGCGCACGCCATGCGGGACCGGGTGGCAGGCCGATGGCGCGCAATGCGTCCGCTTTCAGCCGCACGCGCCGCGTCTCGACTTGCATGCGGTAAGCGTGGCTGGGCACACGATGCAGCAGCGCATGGCTTTCGATGCGCAGGCCCGGCACCTCGTACACCAGTGACGGTCCGCCGATATCCACGTGCTCGACTTCGTAGGGCAGATGCAGATCGGTCAACGCGCGCGTCGCCTCGAACCACTCCCACACCGGCAGCGGCGCAATCAGCTTCAGCGGCTTCGTGCGCTTGTTCATGCCCGCACTCGCGAGCAGCCCCGGCAGGCCGTAGCAGTGGTCGCCGTGCACATGCGTGATGCAGACGGCGGCCAGGTCGTTCAGGGACAGCGGCGTTTGCAGCACGCGATGCTGCGTGCCCTCGCCGCAGTCGACCAGGAACCACTCCGGGCCGAGCACCGTCTGCACGGCGAGGCCGGAGACGTTGCGGTGTCGCGTGGGGGTACCGGAGGAGGTACCCAGGAAAGTCAGCTTCATCATCTCGTTGATCACTCCCTGCGCATCAATGCGCTTCTTGCAGCGTCCGCGGCGACGCGCTCCCAACCGAAGTATCGGCGACCTCCCTCCGGACGAGCCGCCATGAACGCGTGGAGCCGTGCGAGGTTCTCTTCACCGCCCCAGCGCCCCATTGCCTGGATCGCCACGACACGCAGGCTCCACCATTTGCTTTGCAATGCCGCCTCGATTTCGGCCCTGGCTTGAACGCTCGGCTTTGCCGCACCCAACGCACGCAGTCGACACGTCTTCTCGAGCAGAAGGTCGGCGCCAGGCGCAACGGCTCGCAAGCGCTCGCGCCTCGCGCGCCTGCATGCGAGGCATCGCACGGCACGGCTGTCGATATGACCGTGAATCGTCTCGTACCACCATTTCTGCTGCTTGGCCGTCCATACCTCTTCGGCACCGCAATCGCGGCAGATGAATGGACGCGCGACATAAAAGTCAGGCAGCACGCCGTAGGTGTTGTTGTGTTGCTGCAGAACAGCTCGATCCGCCGGCTCGCAACCGGGTGCATCGGCGAAGTCGGCTTTCGGCAGCCGAATATCCGGCAGGCGCAGGCGTGCTGCCAGCGCGGCAGCACGCTCGCGGCGGTGCGCCTTGATCTCGGCGCGGCGTTGCTTGTTGCTCTTCATTTTTCAGACCTTCGCAATACAGCGCTGCGAAGGCGAGCCTATCGAAAGCTCTCCCTCTACAGCGCCATCGTGAGGCCGTACTTGGACCTCACCCTCTCACCCCTTCACGCAAACAACCTGCTTGAGCGTGTAGACCACCTCCACCAGGTCCTGCTGCGCCTCCATCACCGCGTCGATGTCCTTGTAGGCCATCGGGATCTCGTCGATCACGTCGGCGTCTTTTCGGCATTCCACGCCTTCGGTCGCGGCGACTTGGTCGGCCACGGTGTAGAGCTTCTTCGCCTTGGTACGGCTCATCTTCCGGCCGGCGCCGTGGCTGCAGCTCATGAAGCTCTCGGGGTTGCCTTTTCCGCGCACGATGAAGCTCTTGGCGCCCATGCTGCCGGGGATGATCCCCAGCTCGCCGGCCTTCGCGCTCACCGCGCCCTTGCGGGTGACGAGCACGTCTTCACCGAAGTGCGTTTCGCGGCTCACGTAGTTGTGGTGGCAGTTCACCGCTTCCACGTGCGCCTCGAAAGGCTTGGTGATGACCTTGCGCACGGCCGCTACCACGCGCTGCATCATCACTTCGCGGTTCGCACGCGCGAACTTCTGGGCCCAGCCCACGGCGCGCACGTAGTCGCCGAAGTACTGGGCGCCTTCCTCGAAGTACGCCAGGTCCTGATCGGGCAGGTTGCGCTGATGCAGTTCGGCGTCTTTCTTGGCGAGCTCGATGAAGTGCGTGCCGATGGCGTTACCCACGCCGCGCGAACCCGAATGCAGCATGAACCACACCGAGCCCGCCTCGTCCAGGCACACCTCGATGAAGTGGTTGCCCGTACCCAGCGTTCCCAGGTGCTTGTGGTTGTTGGTGTTCTTCAGGCGCGGGTAGTCTTCGCAGATCGCGTCGAACTCGTCCTTCAGCGCACCCCATGCAACGTCGGTTTCGTTCGGTGGCGTCTCCCACGAGCCCTTGTCGCGGCCCATGCGCTTGGGGTTCGAGCCGTGCGGCACGGCCTTCTCGATCGCCGAGCGCAGCGGTCCCAGGTTGTCGGGCAGGTCGTTGGCATGCAGCGTGGTCTTGCACGCCATCATTCCGCAGCCGATGTCCACGCCCACCGCGGCGGGAATGATGGCCTTGAAGGTCGGGATCACCGACCCCACCGTAGCGCCGATGCCGTAGTGCACGTCGGGCATGGCCGCGATGTGCTTGAACACGATGGGCAGGCGCGCTGCGTTCTCCAGCTGCTTCTGCGCCTCGGGCTCCACGGGCACGCCGCGGGTCCACATCTTCACGGGCACGCCGTTCTCGACTTCATGCAGGTCGTAGTTCATTTCTTCTTCTTTCATCATCGTTTCACTCCTCTGTTCAAGTCATTTTCTATCTGCCTGGCACCCCTTCGGCGCCGGTCGAACCTTCTCGAACTCGCAGCTCAGGAAGCGTTCGGCCGAAGCGTCACCAGCCCGTTGAGCACCTGGTCCAGACCGCCGATCACGGAGATCTTGTCGATCCGCTCGGCCACTCGTTCCAGCGTTTCGAGTTCCTTCATCCGCAACGCGACGGGGTTGCCCTCCATCACCTTGGCGGTGTTCAGCAGCGAGCGCGTGGCCGCGGTTTCCTCGCGGCGGCGGATCACGTTGGCCTGGGCCGACTTCTCGGCCTCCACCACCTGGGCGAGGATGGTCTTCATCTCGCCGGGCAGGATGATGTCCTTCACGCCCACGCTTTCCAGCGCAATGCCGGAGCCTTCCAGCCGCTCGCGCACTTGCGCCAGCACCGTCTGGTCGATGGCCGCCTTGTTTTCCAGCAGCGCGTCGAGCGTCTGTTCGCCCACCGCGGCGCGCAGCCCGAACTGCAGCTCGCGGTACACATGGTCGGCCGGCTTCGGCATCTGCGCCATCGCCCGCCGCACATCGGTGAAGCGCCACACCGCCGACATGTTCAGCCGCAGGCCCACCTTGTCGCGGGTCAGGATTTCCTGGCCGCTCACTTCGGCGATCTGCGAGCGCATGTCCACGCAGGTCACTGCCACCTGCCGGTTGAAGCGCCAGAAACCGTGGTTGCCCGGTGCCAGAAGCTCCTGCATCTGGCCCTGCAGCGTCAGCACGCCGACGTGGAACTCCGGAACCTGAACCAGCAGCACGCCGTCGAGGCCAGCCACCGCACGCGGGCGCAGCGCCACGCTCTGCAGCTTCGACACCAGTTCGGCCGGCAGGCGCACGTCTTCGGCCACGTCGATCACGTCGATGCGCTGTTCGCGCAGGCCACGCCAGTACAGCTTGCGGGTGGCGGGCGGCAGGATCTGCACCAGCACGCCGTCTTCCAAGCGCAGGCCGGCCTGGGTTTCGCCGAGCGACACATGCACGAACTCGCGCTCGACCAGCTCAGGCTCCTGTGCCAGGAAGTAGTCGACCAGCTCGTGCTCGAAAGCCGGCTCGGTCAGCGCAAAGCACTGCAGCTGGATCTTGTCGAAACCGGAAAACACCCAGTGCTTTCCAGCGCCCAGCAGTTGCTCGAAATCGCCATTGCGAAGCAGCAGCGCGCGTTCGTTCTTCTTGATCGTGATTCGGTTGAAGCCCAGCATCTTTTTCTTCCACTCGTTATTCGGTTCGTTTCTTCGTTCAGTCTTCAGTCATTCGGTCCGGGCCCTCGAAAGGGCAGGCGGCGGGCACTGCGGCAGCCAAGGCCTGACGTGCGGCGGTCGCCCGGCTCGGCAGGTGCCTCCCTCGTCGCTTTTGCAACGCCGTCACCTGCCTCGCCTTCGATGGCCACACGCAGTTCCTTGCCACGCACGCGGTGCGCAAGCCGCCTGCGCTTGGCACTGTGTCGCGCGCCGCAGGACATGTTTGCCCTGCGCCATCGCTCCGGTGTGCCGGGGCGGAGGGGCTTTCGCCCCCATCAGATGGCGGTGCAGGCACCGCCGGGCTTTTTGCGGGAATCGAACCCGCGGCTCCATGTGGTTAGCACGGCGCTCAACCATGAGCGGAACTGAATCAAGTTCAGTTGCCAGACAGCCCAACCACGGCATACGGCAAACCCAAGGACTTGCCTGGCTTGCTGCACCGGGCCGCTTCTACGCGGCACCTGCGAGTGGATGGACTGCATCCTGACGGGATATCCATTGCAGTCGGCGTGCCAGCTTTGGGCAGTTTTCACGATCGGGGATGCAAGTCATTGACGGGAAAGGAGAAATTCCATTTCGTCCTGTTTCGAGAACTAGATCCATACCTATAAAATCCCGCAACATCTATAAATTTAGCTAGTTTCATATCCATGAAGCCAATCGTCGTCATCGGCTTTCTAGGCACCCAGCTCGACGCCGGCCAGGGCGCGGGCCGCTGGAACAAATGGCGCCCCACCGTTTCGCTCGCCCAGCACGAGGACATGGTCGTCTCGCGCATGGAGCTGCTCTACACGCTCAGGCACAAGGCGCTGGCCGAGCTCGTCAAGGCAGACATCGCCACCGTGTCGCCCGAGACCACCGTCAACCTCGTGCCGATCGAGCTCGCAGACCCGTGGGATTTCGGCGAGGTCTACACGCGCCTGTACGACTGGGCGCGCGGCTACAGCTTCGACACCGAGCGCGAGCAGTACTGGACGCACATCACCACCGGCACGCACGTCGCGCAGATCTGCATGTTCCTGCTGTCCGAGTCGCGCGTGGTACCGGGGGTGCTCGCGCAGACCTCGCCGCCCCACAAGCAGCGCCAGGGCGAGGCCGGCAAATGCACGCTGATCGACCTCGACCTCTCGCGCTACGACGTGATCGCGCGGCGCTTCGACGCCGAGCAGCGCGACGCGGTCGCGTTCCTGAAGAGCGGCATCGCCACGCGCAACGCGCGCTTCAATGCGCTGATCGACGAGATCGAGCGCGTGGCCGTGCGCTCGCGCGCGCCGATCCTGCTGGTCGGGCCGACCGGCGCGGGCAAGTCCTTCCTGGCGCGGCGCATGTTCGAGCTGAAGCAGGCGCGGCACCAGATGACCGGGCCGTTCGTGGAAGTGAACTGCGCCACGCTGCGCGGCGACGGGGCGGCGTCCACGCTGTTCGGGCACAAGAAGGGTTCCTTCACCGGAGCCGCCGCCGACCGCGCAGGCCTGCTGCGCACGGCGCACCAGGGCGCGCTCTTCCTCGACGAGATCGGCGAGCTCGGCCTCGACGAGCAGGCGATGCTGCTGAAGGCGATCGAGGAGAAGCGCTTCTTCCCGGTGGGTGCCGACAAGGAAGTGGAGAGCGATTTCCAGCTCATCGCCGGCACCAACCGCGACCTGCGCAGCGACGTGGCCGAAGGACGGTTCCGCGAAGACCTGTTCGCGCGCATCAACCTCTGGACCTACGACCTGCCCGGCCTCGCACAACGGCCCGAGGACATCGAGCCCAACGTCGACCACCTGCTGGCCATTCACGCCGCCGAAAACCACCGCGTGGTGCGCTTCAACGCCGAAGCGCGCACGGCCTACCTGCGTTTCGCGCAGAGCGGCGAGGCGGTCTGGAGCGGCAACTTCCGCGACCTGTCGGCCAGCGTGACACGGCTTGCCACGCTGGCCGACGGCGGCCGCATTCCGGTCGCGCTGGTCGAAGCGGAAATTGCACGGCTGCGATGGCTGTGGAAGCATGCGGGTGCGGCGCCCATGGTCCGCGGTGGCGACGACGTGGACCTGGACGCACTGATGGGCGAAGAGCGGGTGCAGGCGCTCGACCTGTTCGACCGGCTGCAACTCGAAGCCGTGGTGCGCGTGTGCCGCCGGTCGCGTAGCCTTTCGGATGCGGGGCGGCAGCTGTTTCAGGCCTCGCGTGCGCAGCGTAGCGTGGTGAACGATGCGGACCGGCTGCGCAAGTACCTGGTCAAGCTGGGTCTCGATTGGGGGCAGGTTTCGGGCGAGCCGAAGAGCTGATCGGAGTGCAGCATCGATGGGCTATCCTCCGCCCGATGGCCATCTCCGCATTCGTCGTGAAGGTTCCTGCTGCCGAGCCCATGGCCGGCGATCTGCGCCGCCGCTACGACGCTACCGTGGCGCTCGGCGTGCCGGCGCACATCACGGTTCTTGTTCCCTTCATGGACCCCGCGCTGATCACCGCCGATGTGGTGGCGCGTGCGCGGCATGCGCTAGCGCAAACGCCGTCGTTCGCGTTCTCGCTGGGCAAGGTCGGGCGGTTTCCCGAGACCGCATATCTGGCGCCCGAGCCCGCGGCCCCTTTCATAGAGATGACGCTGGCGCTCGCGAAGGCCTTTCCCGATTTCCCGCCATATGGCGGCGAGCATGAAGGCGTCATTCCGCATCTTTCAGTGGCACACGGCAACGTGCGCGACGCGGAAGATGCTGCCGTCGAACTGGGCACCCGGCTTCTTGCATCCGGCTCTGTGCATGCGCATTGCACCGAGGTCGCTTTGATAGAAAACTCTTCAGGGCGCTGGCGGGACCTGCATGTCTTCGCGCTGCCCGAGGCGGCCTGAAGAAAACGAACACCCATGCCAGAAATCTACATAAGCACAGCACAGACGTCGAATCCGACGGCCCCATTCCCGGCCCGCATTCGATGCTCAGCTTCGGCTCGGCCGCCTACACGGCCGACAAGCAACTGCTTTCCACCTTCAGCGCCAACCTGCACACGCTGCCCGGCGCCGAAGCCGACCCGAAGACCGCCGCCTGGTGGAAGACCCAACCTGAGGCCTGGGCCGCCTGCCGCACCGACCTGCAGGACCCCGCCCACGCCATGAAGAACTACCTGGGCTGGCTCAAGGGCCTGCCTGCGCGGCCCGTGTTCGTCGCGTACCCGGCGGGTTACGACTTCCTGTTCGTCTACTGGTACCTGATGCGCTTCGCGGGCGAGAGCCCGTTCAGCCACTCCGCGCTCGACGTGAAGTCGTTCGCGATGGCGATGCTCCAGCTCGACTACCGCGACAGCACCAAGCGCGCGATGCCGCGCCGCTGGTTCGACCCCGGGCTGCCGCACACGCATGTAGCGCTCGACGACGCGATCGAGCAAGGCGCCCTCTTCTGCAACATGCTCGCGGAGAACCGCGCGGCCGCCAAGGGCGCAACGCCATGACCATCGGCACCGGCCCGATCCGCCGATGGTGCGGAAAACTCGCGCTGTGCGCGCTGCCTCTGCTGCTGGCAGGCTGCGTGCAGTCGATGTTCTATTACCCCGACAGCGTGCGCTACGAGACGCCCGACGTGCTGGGCATGCGCTACGAGCCCGTGCAGTTCACCAGCGCCGACGGCACGCGGCTGAGCGGCTGGTTCCTGCCCGCGGCCGACCGCAAGAACCCGAAGGAGGCCAAGGGCACGGTGGTGCATTTCCACGGCAATGCGCAGAACATGAGCACGCATTGGCGCTTCGTGGCCTGGCTGCCCAAGCAGGACTACAACGTGCTCGTCTTCGACTACCGCGGCTACGGCCAGTCCGAGGGCAAACCGGAGCCCAAGGGCGTGTTCGAAGATTCCAACGCCGCGCTGAACTACGTGCGCTCTCGCCAGGACGTGGACCCGGAGCGGCTGTTCGTCTTCGGGCAGAGCCTGGGCGGCACCAATGCGATCGCGGTGGTGGGCTCGGGCAACCGCGCGGGCGTGAAGGCGGCGGCCATCGAGTCGACCTTCTATTCGTATTCCTCGATCGCCAACGACAAGTTCAAGGGCGCCGGCCTGCTGGTGAGCGACGACTATGCGGCGTCGAAGTACGTGGCGGCCGTTTCGCCGATTCCGCTGCTGTTCATTCACGGCACCGCCGACCAGGTGATTCCCGTGGAGCATTCGAAGCGGCTGCTGGCCGACGCGCGCGAGCCCAAGCGGCTGATCGAGGTGCCAGGCGCCGGACATCTCGAGCCGATGACGACCCTGCGCTTCGGCAACGCCTACCGCAAGGCGCTGACGGCCTTCTTCGAATCGTCCATGCAGCCGCTGCAGCAATGAAGCATTTCGACGAAACCGCCACCCGCGCGCCGCTGGCTTTCGAGCGGCTGGTGCCCGCGCTGCGCTCGGCGTTCGCGGCCGAGGCGCAGGTGCCGCCGCGCCATGTGCACACCATCGAGACCGCCGGCGCGGACGGCGCCGCCTGCAAGGGCACGGTGCTTATCATGCCGGCGTGGAGCGACGCGGGCTTCCTGGGCATCAAGACCATCAACATCTTCCCCGGCAACGGTGCGCGCGGCCTGCCCGGCCTGCACGCGACCTACGTGCTGTACGACGCGCGCACCGGCGTGCCGCTGGCGATGATGGACGGCAACGAGATCACCGCGCGCCGCACGGCCGCCGCGTCCGCGCTGGGTGCGTCGTTCCTCGCGCGCAAGGACGCACGCCGGCTGCTGGTGCTGGGCACCGGCCGCATCGCGCGAATGCTGCCTGCCGCCCATGCAAGCGTGCGGCCCATCGACGAGGTATGGGTCTGGAACCACCGGCCTGAAGGCGCCGAGGCGCTGGCGGCGCAATGGCGCGCCGAGGGCTGGAATGCGCGAGCCGCCATCGACCTGGAGGCCACCGTGCGCGGGCACGCCGACATCGTGAGCTGCGCCACGCTGGCCACCGCACCGCTGGTTCGCGGCGACTGGCTTGCGCCGGGGTCGCACCTGGACCTGATCGGCAGCTTCACGCCCGCGATGCGCGAGACCGACGAACACTGCTTCGCCGGTGCGCGCACCTTCGTCGACACCCCGGAAGCGCTGCAGAAATCCGGCGACCTGCTCGATGCGATGGCGGCGGGCACGCTGCGTGCGCAGGACATCCAGGGCACGCTGGCCGAGCTGTGCCGTGGGGAGCGGGCGGGCCGGTCGAGCGACCAGGAGCGCACGGTCTTCAAAGCCGTGGGCAGCGCGCTCGAAGACCTGACCGCCGCCACGCTGGTGTGGCATGCCGCGGCATCGCCGGCCTAACGCTTCCGGCTTAGTTGGAGCCGAGAAATCGCCCCCAGAGGGCTTTTTCCTACATCCGCATACGTCAAGCAGCTAATGGCGGCCCTGCAGGCGTGCCGGTATCTTCTTCGCACCAACCACGGAGGAGGCCCCGCGCATGCTCAGCACAAACCACAAAGCAAACATCCTGCGCAAGGCGGGGTACGACGTGCCGGCTTGTCCGATGGAGCCCGTCGCGCCAGGCGCGTACGCGGCAAGCCTTCCCGCCGACACGGTGCACCAGACGCCTCAAGCCTGGGGCAAGGCCATCGAAACGATGTATGTGTCTTATGCCGCCGCCCGCGCAGCCAAGAGCCTGCGCGATGCGGAAGAAGCGCGGATGCTGGCGATGCTGCAGCTGCGCTCGGCCAAGGCCTACGCCTGAGCCTCCGCGCCCCGGTCGCGCAGGTACACAAGGATCAGCCGGACCAATTCGGTCCTGAATGACGCCGCGCCGAGTTCATGGCGGCCAGCCGCCGAGTGGACGACGCCCTCTACGGCCGACGAGAGCATCCGCGCGGCCATGGCCTGCCCTTCGCCTTCTTCGCCACCACGGCCGTCGGAGGCGGCCACCAGGGCCCGATAACGCCGCTGGTACTCAGCCTCGAACGCCACGTAGCTCGAGCGGGCGCCGAGCGGCACCTCGTCGACCAGCACGTGATGCAGCGCCTGGTCGATGGAATGGGCGGCGATGACGCCATCGACGAACCGGGCAACCCGCTGCTCGAGCGAAAGGGTTCCGTCCTGCTCATCCGCGGCGGACAACACCCGGAGCACCTCGTCGAGGTGGCGCTGGCGGATCGCCTCGGCGATGGCCAGCTTGTTCGGAAAGTACTGGTACAGCGAACCCACGCTGACGCCCGCGACCGCCGCGATCTCATTCGTCGTGAATCGCGCCCACCCCCTGCGGCCCAGAACGCGAGCAGCGGCTTCGATGATGACGTCGACCGTGGCGCGCGAACGCTGCTGCCGCGGTGCTTTGCGCATGCTCCTGTGCTGCGAAGGAATGCGAGTACCCAAGTTCGAGGCTCCACTCAAGAATAAGACCGCCCGCACACGCCGTCGGCCGATGGCTGCGAAGTGTGCCGTTTTTATCCAATGGAACCGCGATGACCACGCAGACGCTTTTGAATTCCTTGTTCCGCTACAAGTCGTGGGCGGACGAAGGGCTGCTGGAGGGCCTGGCCGCACTGGCCGAAAAGGCGCCGCAGGCCGAATACGAGGCCGCAGTCCGCGTCTTCAACCACGCATGCATCGTAGATCTCATCTTCGTGGCGAACCTGCAGCGCCTGGACCACGGCTGCACCGCGACAGGGTCGGACACCGCGCCGCCGCTGCGGACACTGGCAGAAGCAGTGAGGGAAACGGACCGCTGGTATGTCGCCTACACGGCGCGCCTGAGTGCGCAGGAGCTTGCCGAGAGCATCGACTTCGACTTCACCGACGGCGCCGCCGGGCGGATGTCGCGCGAGGAGATGCTGGGCCACGTCGTGACCCATGCCGGATACCACCGGGGCGAGGTCGGCCGGATCATGTGGCGGCTCATGGGCTCGTCGCCTCCCGACACGTTCACCGGCTTCCTGCATCAGGACGAGCCCGCGCGCCGCATGCGCGCTTGAAAAGCCCGGCGCGCTCGTCTTGCTTACTTGCTTTGCGCGGCCTTCAGCACCGGGTTCTCCATGGTGGAGATCACCTTGCTGTTGACGCGCGAGCCGCCGGTCACGTTCTGGTCGGGCGCTGCCGCGGTGGCCATGGCTTCCTGGTAGACCTGGGCCGGGTCGCGGCTCGAGGTGAAGGGATCGGGACCGCGCGAACCGCGGGTCACGTTCTGGTTGGGCGCATGGGCCGTGTCGACGGCCTGCTTGTAGACAGCTTCAGGATCGGCCACGGACTTGAACGGATCGGCGCCGCGCGAACCGCGCGTGACGTTCTGGTCCTTGGCGTGGGCAGCGGCAACTGCCTCTGCCTCGACGGCTTCGCGGGTGCGTTGCTGGGCGTTGGCGGAGGCGACGGCCAGCACGGTGAGTGCGGCGGCGATGGCGAGGTGAGTGGTCTTCATGGTTCCGTCTTTTCTGTGGGTTGTCTGTCTGGATGGGGTCTTGCCGCTGCGATGCGGGAAAACCCTGAGCAAGACTATTGACGGCACAAGGCATGTCCATGACGGCCCCGAGGCGCGGAGTAGCTCTTTGGCGAGCGCTGCAACCTGCGCGAACTTCTGTTAGCTGCGCCGGTGTACTTCGAATTCCTGCTTGCGCGCGGACGGCGGGTTCTGACACAGTGAGCAGATTCCGAGCGCATCGCATCCATCCATCCATTCGACGAAGGAAAACCGCAACCATGGGACTGTTCGACCTGCTGAAGAAAAAGAAGCCGGCCATGCCCGAGACGATCGAGGAAGGCATGGCCTCGCAGGCCGAGGATTTCGTCGGCGCGTTCTCGCGGCCCGGCGCGCCCATCGATGGCTCGCGGCTGGACTACACGGCGTCTTCGCTGTCGCTGGTCGACCGCGTGCTCGACGACTTCTTCAGGCAGCAGGCGCCCTTGCCGGACGACCTTCACTTTCTCGCGTCGGCATACGTGTTCGAGGTCGCGCGCCGCGAGTTCGGCGGGCGCTACCTGCGGGGCGACGAGGACAACCCCTTCGTTCTCGTCATCGGCAAGGACGACGCCCAGGTCGGCGTCTGCGCGATGAGCAAGGTGCGCGGGCGCGCCGTCAACGGCCCCGAGGACGACCTGGGCTTCTTCTACGCCGGCATCGCCCCCGCCGTGGCGCGCGGCGTGAGTGCGACGCTCATCTGAGGCCAGGGCGGCCTGGCGAGCGCCGCAACGAATGCGGCGTCAGACGCGCTCGAGAATCACCGCGATGCCCTGGCCCACGCCGATGCACATCGTGCACAGCGCATAGCGGCCGCCGCCCTTGTGCAGCTGGTTCACCGCCGTGGTGGCCAAGCGGGCGCCGCTGGCGCCCAGCGGGTGGCCCAGCGCGATGGCGCCGCCGTTGATGTTGACGCGGGCGTCGTCGTCCTTCAGGCCCAGAAGGCGCAGCACGGCGAGGCCCTGGGCTGCGAAGGCTTCGTTCAGTTCGATGACGTCGATCTGGTCGAGCGTGAGGCCCGTGAGCGCCAGCACCTTCTGCGTGGCGGGCGCGGGGCCGATGCCCATCACGCGTGGCGCGACGCCGGCAGTGGCCATGCCGACCACGCGGGCGCGCGGCGTGAGGCCGTGCTTGGCGGCGCTGGCTTCGTCGGCCAGCAGCAGCGCGCAGGCGCCGTCGTTCACGCCGCTGGCATTGCCGGCGGTCACGGTGCCGTCGGGGCGCACCACGCCCTTGAGCTTGGCGAGCGACTCGAGGCTGGTCTCGCGCGGATGCTCGTCCTTGCTGACGATGATGGCGTCGCCCTTCTTCTGCGGCACGGTCACGGGCACGATTTCAGCGTCGAAGAAGCCGGACTTCTGCGAAGCCACTGCGCGCAGCTGCGAGTTCAGCGCCATCAGGTCTTGCGCCTCGCGCTCGATCTTGTAGTCGGTGGCCACGTTTTCTGCCGTTTCGGGCATCGAGTCGACGCCGTACTGCGCCTTCATGAGCTTGTTGACGAAGCGCCAGCCGATGGTGGTGTCGTACACCGCGTTGTTGCGGCTGAAGGCGCTTTCGGCCTTGGGCATGACAAAGGGCGCGCGGCTCATGCTTTCCACGCCGCCGGCGATCATGAGGCCGGCTTCACCGGCGCGGATGGCGCGCGCCGCGGTGCCCACGGCATCGAGGCCCGAACCGCACAGGCGGTTGATGGTCGCGCCGCCGAGTTCGAGCGGCAGGCCCGCCAGCAGCGCCGACATGCGCGCGACGTTGCGGTTGTCTTCACCGGCCTGGTTGGCGCAGCCGTAGAGCACGTCGCTCACCGCCTGCCAGTCGACGTTCTTGTTGCGTTCCATCAGTGCGCGCAGGGGCACGGCGCCCAGGTCGTCGGCGCGCACGCTGCTGAGCGAGCCGCCGTAGCGGCCGAAGGGGGTGCGAACGGCGTCGCAGATGAAGGCTTGGTTGGTCATGGTGTGGTGTGTCTCTGCAATGGCTTGAAAGGGATCAGGCGGCGATCGGAAGGCCGACGAGCTTCTCGAGTTCTTCGCGGCTCAGGCCGTCGACCAGGTCGATGAGCTTCAGGCCCTGCGGCGTGCATTCGAGCGTGGCGAGATCGGAATACACGCGCTTGACGCAGGCGATGCCGGTCAGCGGATAGGTGCATTCCTTCACCAGCTTGCTCGCGCCCTGCTTGGTCAGCAGGTCCATCATGACCCACGTCTGCTTGGCGCCGATGGCCAGGTCCATGGCGCCGCCGACGGCGGGAATGGCGTCTTTCTCGCCGGTGTGCCAGTTGGCGAGGTCGCCGGTGGCCGACACCTGGAACGCGCCGAGCACGCAGATGTCGAGGTGGCCGCCGCGCATCATCGCGAAGCTGTCGGCGTGGTGGAAGAAGGCGCCGCCCGGCAGCAGCGTGACGGGCTGCTTGCCGGCGTTGATGAGGTCGTAGTCTTCTTCGCCGGCCTCGGGCGCGGGGCCCATGCCGAGGATGCCGTTCTCGCTCTGCAGGATGACCTCGCGGCCCTTGGGCAGGTGGTTGGCCACCAGCGTGGGCTGGCCGATGCCGAGGTTGACGACGGCGCCGTCGAAGATGTCCTGCGCCACGCGGGCGGCGAGCTGGTCCTTGGTGCGACGTGTGTAAGTCATGGTCATGCTGCCTTCTTGAAACCGCCGGCCTGGGTCGCCACGCGTTCGATGCGCACCACCTGGTGCACGAAGATGCCCGGGGTCACGATGGTCTCGGGGTCGAGGGTGCCGAGCTCGGCGATGTCGTGCACGGTGGCGATGGTCTTCTTCGCGGCCATGGCCATCACCGGGCCGAAGTTGCGCGCCGCCTTGCGATAGACCAGGTTGCCCCAGCGGTCGCCGCGCTCGGCCTTGATGAGCGCCACGTCGCCGTGGATGGGGTACTCGAGCACGTACTGCTTGCCGTCGATCTCGCGGGTCTCGCGGTTGCCGGCCAGCTGCGTGCCGTAGCCCGTGGGGCAGAAGAAGGCGCCGATGCCCGCGCCCGCGGCGCGGATGCGCTCGGCAAGGTTGCCCTGGGGCACGAGTTCGAGTTCGATCTTGCCGCTGCGGTAGAGCCCGTCGAACACCTGGCTGTCGGCCTGGCGCGGGAAGCTGCAGATGATCTTGCGCACGCGGCCCGTCTTGAGCAGCGCCGCGAGGCCGGTCTCGCCGTTGCCCGCGTTGTTGTTGACGACCGTGAGGTCCTTGGCGCCCTGCTCGACGAGGCCGTCGATGAGTTCGCCGGGGATGCCGGCGGTGCCGAAGCCGCCGATGAGAACCGTGGCGCCGTCCTGGATGCCCGACAGGGCATCGGCGACCGAGCGCGCGATCTTGTTGATCATGAAGCTTGTCTCCGGGTGAGAGGAAAGAAGAAACCGAACCGCGATCCGCCCGATTCTGCGAACCGACAATTTGTTCGTCTAAAGAACATTTGTTCGTATAATGAATTCTAGAGAGGATCGCTCAGCATGGCAACCCACGCGACACAACCCACCGCACCCGCGCCCGGCGACAGCTACGTGCAGTCTTTCGCACGCGGGCTGCAGGTCATCCGTTCGTTCAGCGCGAACGCGCCGCACCAGACGCTGAGCGAGGTGGCGGCCGGCAGCGGCCTCACGCGCGCGGGCGCGCGGCGCATCCTGCTCACGCTGCAGACGCTGGGCTACGTGGTGACCGACGGCAAGCTGTTCACGCTCACGCCGCGCATCCTCGACCTGGGCTTCGCGTACCTGTCGTCGATGCCGATCTGGAACCGCGCGGAGCCGGTGATGGAAGCACTGGTGCAGCAGGTGCAGGAGTCATGCTCGGCCGCCGTGCTGGACGCGACCGACATCGTCTACGTGCTGCGCGTGCCGACGAAGAAGATCATGCACATCAACCTGGGCGTGGGCTCCCGCCTGCCGGCCTACTGCACGTCGCTGGGCCGGCTGTTGCTGGCGGACCTCGATGACGACGAAGTGCGCACGCGCTTCGAAGCCTCCGACATCCAGACGCTGACCAAGCACACGCTGACCGACATCGACGCGCTCATGGCCAAGGTGGCGCAGGCGCGCAAGCAGCAGTGGTGCCTGGTGAACCAGGAGCTGGAGGAAGGCCTGATTTCGGTGGCCGCGCCCATCGTCGACCGGCAGGGGCGCATGGTGGCGGCGCTCAACATCAGCGGGCAGGCGAACCGCACCAGCGCGAAGGTGATGCAGGAGACCATGCTGCCTGCGCTGGTGGATGCGGCGAAGCGGGTGTCGCAGCTGCTCTGAGCGCACACCCGCGGCCACCGTTGCGCGCGCTCAGGCGTCCGAGCGGATGCCCTTCATCAGGATCACGCCGCCAAGGCGCGTGGTGTCGGCGCGCATGCGCTTGGCCAGCGTGTCGGGAGAGCCGGGCTGCGCCTGCCAGCCGGTCTTGAGCAGCGCCTGGCTCACCTCGGGCGAACTGATCACTTCGACCAACGCGGCATTGAGCCTTGCCACGGCGGCGGGCTTCATGCCGGCGGGCGCGGCGAGTGCGGTCCAGATCTCGAGGTCGGCACCGCGCACGTCGGCGTCGCGGATGGTGGGCAGCTCGCTCGCCAGCGGGCTGCGCTCGGGCGAGGTCACGCCGATGGCCTTGATCTTTCCCGACTTGATGTGCGGCATGGCAAGGCCGGGCGGCAGCAGCGCCAGCTGGATCTCGTTGGCCAGCAGGCCCGCGATGACCTGCGGGTTGCCGGTGTAGGGCTTGTGCTGCGCGGTGATGGCGGCGCGGCTCTTGATGAGTTCCATGCCCAGGTGGCCCACGGTGCCCACGCCCGGCGTGCCGTACTTGCCGCTGCCGCCGAGATTGCGCACCCACAGCAGCTGCTCGGCCGCCGTCTTGCCCGTGGCGCTGCCCGATACGGCCAGCACCAGCGGCGCGGTGCCGATCAGGCCGACCGGGGCGAAGTCTTTCTCGGGGTCGAAGGGCAGCGACGGGTTGAGCAGCTTGGCGATGGTGAGGTTGCCGTTGATCAGCGCGCCGATGGTGTGGTCGTCGGTGGCCTTGGCCACCTGGTCGGCCACGGTGTTGCCGCTGGCGCCCGGCTTGTTCTCGACCGTCACCGGCTGGCGCAGGATCTTCGACAGTGGCTCCGCGATGGCGCGGGCCGCGAGGTCGGGCGACGCGCCGGCGGGAAAGCCCACCAGGATGTGCAGCGGCTTGGTCGGCCAGGCATCGCCGCCCGTGTTGCGTTGCTGTGCCCAGGAAGCCTTCGCGAGCAGCGAGGCGGCGACGGCTGCCGCGCCGCCTTCGAGCAAGCGGCGTTTGGTGATCGTCAAGATGACTCCATGAAGAATGAAAAGACCGGGAATGACGAACGTGACTGACGTTTCGTTTACACAACGTTACATGACGGGCAAGTATTAATCAAGTCTGAACGAACACCAGGCAGGGCTTTAACATGGGCGGACAGGGCAGCGTCGACCTGACAGCCGCCACATGCCACAAAGGGAGCACACGCCGTTGATCGAGTTTTTCCACACCAAGGACCGCCTGCGATTTCTGCTGTACGTGGGCGCCATTGCGGCGCCGCTGTTGCTCATCAGCGCATGGGTCGTGAGCAGCATGGAAGAGTCCGCCGCCGCGAAGGGCGAGCCCAACGCGCAGGGCGGCCTGAGCTATCGCATCCAGGAAAAAAGCGGCGCCAGGACCTTGCCGCCGCCGCTTGCCAGCCTGCTCTCGGTGCCGCCGAACACCGCAATGACCGACGTGGACGTGACCGCCGACAGCACCGGCCGCCTGAGCAGCGCGGCCGTCAAGGCGTTCAGCACCGACGGCTTCAAGACGGTGGCCGCCTTCCACAGGCCCACGCTCTCGCCCGTGACCACCGACAGCGCGAACTCGCTGGAGGGCGTGCGCGACGGCTACCAGATCAGGATCTCGCAAGAGACCAGGTTCTTCGACAACGATCCCTACAAGGACCGCACGAAAATCGAGTACTACATCAACCCCGTGAAGAAGCCTTGACGCCGGCCGGCGCGTGCACCGGCGACAGCTTGCGCTGCGTCGGAAACAGCGACCAGCCCCAGCGCTGCTGCGCGTAGCCCCACAGGCCCTGCTTGAAGAACAGCGTGACGAGAATCGCGAGCAGCCCCAGCCCCAGCAGATACCAGGTGCCGTAGTCGCTCAGGAACTTGTTGAGCGCCCAGAAGATGAGCGCGCCGACCAGCGGCCCTTCGATGCGGCCGATGCCGCCGATGACCACCATGAAGATGGCGAAGGCCGTCCAGTTGACGCTGAAGGCCGCATCGGGGCTGATGCGCAGGTTGCCCACGAAGTACAGCGCACCCGCGAGCCCGGCGCCGAAGGCCGCGACCACGTACACCGCCAGCTTCATGCGCGCGACCGGAATACCCTGCGACTCCGCCGCCACCTCGTTGTCGCGTATGGCCAGCAGCGCAAGGCCGCGCTTGCTGCGCAGGAACAGGTAGACCAGCGCGACGGCCGCGACCACGCAGGCCAGCGCCATCCAGTAGGTGGTGCTTTCGCGGGTGGCCTTCTCGATGCCGCGCAGCGCGGTGAGCGTGGTGCCCGAGCCGCCGCCCACCGCCGACACGTTGGCGAAGCTCAGCCGGAACACTTCGGCGATGACCCATGTGCCGATGGCGAAGTACCCACCCGACAGCCGGAACGCGACGAAGGACACCGGAATGGCGACCAGCCCCGCCGCCAGCGCCCCCAGGGGTATCGCCACGAACGGATTGACGCCCGCGAAGTTGCCCAGCATCAGCATCACGTAGCCGCCGAAGCCGAAGAAGGCCTGCTGCCCGATGCTCACCATGCCGCCATAGCCGGCGAGCAGGTTCCACATCATCGCGAAGATGAAGTAGCAGGCGATCTCGACGAATTCGCGCATCCAGCTCGACTCGCCCCACCAAGGCAGGCTGGCTGCAACAAGCACCAGGGCAATGCCGACGGCCAGCGCGGCGCGGCTCGCGGCGGTGGCGCGCTCTACGGCGATGAGTGTGGGAGGCATGTTCGTCATTCGCTTCATCCGCGCGTCTTTGGAAAAAGCCCCTGCGGCCGCAGCACCAGCACCACCAGGAACACGATGTGCCCGAACCAGATGCCCCAGCCCGGGTCGAGCCTGAAGCCGATCTGCTGCGTGATGCCGAGGATCATCGCGCCGGCCAGCGTGCCCCAGAACGAGCCCATGCCGCCGATGATCACCGCTTCGAAGGCGAAGAGCAGCAGCAGAGGCCCATCCGAAGGAGACACCGTCGTGCGCATGCCCTGCAAGGCGCCCGCGACGGCGATGAGCACGAAGGCGATGGCGGTGGCAAAGGCGTAGACCTTCTTCGCGTTCAGCCCCATCAGTTCGGCGATCTCGCGGTCGTCCGACACGGCGCGGAACGACCGCCCCAGCGCCGTGCGCGCGAAGAGCCATTGCAGCGCGCCCGTCGGCACCAGTGCGATCGCCAGCACGACCAGCGGCAGCACGCCGACCGACATCGCGCCGCCCAGCGCAATGCCCTGGGTGCTGAGCCCGCCGGTGTCGATGGCGCGCGGGTCGGCCGAGAACAGCTCCAGCAGCAGGTTCTGGATCACGATCGACAGGCCGAAGGTCACGACCAGCGAAGGCAGCGGGTCCTTGCCGAGCGTGCCGTTGAGCACGTAGCGCTGCAGCGCATAGCCGAAGCCGAATGCCACCGGCAGCACCGCGAGCGCGACCAGCCACGGCGCCACCGCATCGCCCGTCAGCGACACGCCCGCGATGACCGCGAACGCGCCGAGGATGATGAAGTCGCCCTGCGCGGTGTTGGTGAGCCGCATCACGCCGAACATGAGCGACTGGCCGAGCGCGAACAGCGTGTAGAGGCCGCCGAGCAGCACGCCCTGGACGAGGGTTTCAAGCATGTGCGGCCTCGATACCGAAATAGGCTTGCGAGATCTGCTCGCGCGTGAGGTCGGCCGAATCGCCTTCGAGCGACACGCGGCCTTCCTGGAAGCAGTAGATGCGCTGCGAGACCTGGCGCGCCATGGTCACGTCCTGCTCGACGATGACCACCGTCATGCCTTCGCCCGTGATGGTGGGCATGGCCGCGTAGATCTCGCGGATGACGATGGGCGCGAGGCCCAGCGAAAGCTCGTCGCACAGCAGCACCTCGGGGTTGCTCATGAGCGCGCGGCCCAGCGCCACCATCTGCTGCTGCCCGCCCGAGAGCGATGTGCCCGGCTGGTGGCGCTTCTGGGCGAGGATGGGAAACAGCGCATACAGGCGCTGCAGGTTCCAAGGGCCGCGGCGCGCGGCGGTGGCGCCCATGAGCAGGTTCTCTTCCACGCTGAGGCTGGGGAACAGGCGCCGGCCTTCAGGAACCATCGCAAGGCCCTGCCGAACGATGTCGCCGGGCGGAAGGCCGCCGATGGGCCGGCCCTTGAACTCGATGGCTTCGCGCGGTGCGCGCACCAGGCCCGTGAGGCTCTTGAGGAAGGTCGACTTGCCCGCGCCGTTGGCGCCGATGATGGCGACGAGCTCGCCCTGCACGAGCGAGAAGTCGATGCCGAAGAGGGCTTGGGCGTCGCCGTAGAAGGCCTTGAGGGCGTGGGTGGAGAGCAGGGCTGTCATGGTCTTTGCTCCCTCCCCTTCCGGCGGAGGGCCAGGGTGGGGGCAAGGGGCGTTCGATGAGGCGCCACGGCGAAACCAGCGCCGTCGTGCTCCCATCCCGACCTTCCCCCGGAAGGGGAAGGAGCAATTCGAAGACGTGTCGCGCTCATGCTTCCATCCCCATGTACACCCGCCGCACTTCCGCATCGGTCATCACCGCGCGCGGCGCGCCCTCCGCCAGCTTCTGCCCGAAGTTGATGACGAACAACCGGTCCGCCAGCGACAGCAGCGCATGCACCACGTGCTCGATCCAGATCATCGTCACGCCGCGCGCCTTGATGCGCTTGAGCTCCGCCACCAGCACGGCGGCTTCCGGCTCCGTCAATCCACCGGCGATCTCGTCGAGCAGCAGCAGGCGCGGCCGCGTCGCCAGCGCACGCGCCAGCTCCAGCCGCTTGCGGTCGAGCAGCGTCAGCCCGCCCGCGGGCTTGTTCGCATGCGCCATCAGGCCCGTCTGCGAGAGCACCTCGTGCGCCGTCTGCCATGCCTCGCGCTCGGCCTGCTGCCCGCCGAAGCAGGCGGCCGTGACGAGGTTCTCGAACACGCTCATGTTGCCGAAGGGCTGCGGCACCTGGTAGCTGCGCCCGATGCCCGCATGGCAGCGCTGGTGCGGCTTGAGCCGCGTCACGTCGCGCCCCGCGTATTCCACGCGACCGGCATCGACGCGCACGTCGCCCGAGATCAGGTTGAACAGCGTGGTCTTCCCCGCGCCGTTCGGCCCGAGGATGCCCAGCGTCTCGCCCTCGGCCACCGACAGCGTGATGTCGTCCGTGACCTTGAGCGCGCCGTAGGACTTGCTCACGGCATGCAGTGCCAGCAGCGTCATGTCAGAGCAGCCGCAGCTTGCCGCCGGTGGGGATGCTGGTCGCCGCCTCGTTGTTGACGATGGTCAGCTCCACCTTGTACTTCGTGCCCTTGCCCCACTGGCCGAGCACCAGCGGCGTCTTGCTGACGTTCTTGAAGGGCCCCTGGCCGCCCCACTTCACCGGGCCGACCACCGAGTTGATCGAGGTCGAGGCCACGGCGTCGCGCACGTCAGAAGCCTTCAGCGACTTCGCGCGCCCCAGTGCATTCGCCGCCACTTCGAACAGCGCGTGCGCGAAGCCGATGGGCTGCGTCCACTGCTTCTTCACGCCGGCCTCGTAGGCATCGGCCAGCGCCTTCGCGCTCTGCTGCGTGAGGCTCGAGGTGAACGGGTGCGACGGGCTCCACCACACCTCGGTCGACAGGCCGTCGCCCAGATCGCCGAGTGCCTCGATGGCACCGGGGAACAGCAGCGCCTTGCCCAGCGTGATGACCTTGGGCCTGAAGCCCTGCTGCCGTGCCTGCGTGAGGAAGGTCTTGGCATCGGGCGGGATCACCACGCCGGTGACGATCTCGCAGCCCGCGCTCTTGAAGGCCGCGATCTGCGCGCTGAAATCCTGCGTGCCGTTCTGGAAGCGGCCGGGGTCGGTGAGCGTGAAGCCCATCTGCGCGAGCGGCTTGGGAAAGCCCAGCTCCTTGTCGCCCCAGGCATTGCCGTCGCCGTCATTCGGGAAAAGGCCGCCCACCTTCTTGTTGGTGGCCAGCGTCTTCCAGCCGTTGGTGAAATTGGCGATGACGTCTTCGAGCCCCCAGAACAGGTGGTACGTCCAGTTGAAGCCCTTCGCCGGGTCGCCCTTGCGGCCGAAGAACCACGGCTGCCACGGCACCACGCTGGAGATGCAGGGCACCTCGTTGAGTTCGCACGCATCGCTCACCGGGTTGGCGGTCTCAGGCGTGCCGGCGGTGAGCACCAGCGCGACCTTGTCCTTGAGGATCAGGTCGTTCGCCACTTCGCCCGCGCGGTTGGGGTTCGACTGGCTGTCCTTCAGCACGATCTGCACCGCGTACTTCCTGCCGCCGACGCTGATGCCGTCCTTGAAGGCGGTCTTCATCTGGTCGATGACCCACTTGTCGGCCTCGCCGAAAGGCGCGAGCGGCCCGGTCTGCGGCGACACATAGCCGATCTTCAGCGTGTCGGCCGCGAACACCAGCGGCGTTGCGCCCGAGGCCACCAGCGCGGCCGTGGCCTGCGTGAACTGTCTGCGATTGAATGTCATGGTTGTCTCCGTCTCTTGTGTTTTTGATGCCGCCTGGCCGGGGCCAGTCAGTCAGCGCGCGAAGTGCGGCGGTATCTGCGCGTCGACGTTCACCCACACGCTCTTGACCTGCGTGTATTCGCGCATCGCATCGAACCCCATCTCGCGGCCGTAGCCGCTCTGGCCGACGCCGCCGAAGGGCGAGCCGGGGTTCACGCGCTTGTAGCTGTTGATCCAGACCATGCCTGCGTGCAGGTCGCGCGCCACTTTGTGGGCGCGTTGCAGGTTGCCGGTCCACAGGCCGCTGCCGAGGCCGTAGTCGGTGCCGTTGGCGATCTGCATCGCCTCTTCGTCATTCTTGAAAGTGAGCACGGTGACGAAGGGCCCGAACACTTCTTCCTGCGCGACGCGGTCCTTGTATGACTTTGCGCGCATCACCGTCGGTTCGACGTAGCAGCCCTTCGCCAGGTCGCCGCCGGGCGACTTGCCGCCGGCGAGCAGTTCGCCGCCCTCGCCCTGCGCCACTTCCACATAGCTCAGCACGCGCTCGCGGTGCTGCGCGCTGGTGAGCGGCCCCATCTCGGTGTTCTCGTCGAGCGGGTTGCCGAGGCGGATCGATCTGGCCAGCGGTATGAACTGCTCGAGGAAGGCATCGGCGATCTTCTCGTGCAGCATCAGCCGCGAGCCCGCAATGCAGGCCTGCCCCTGGTTGTGGAAGATGGCCCACGCGCTGCCGTTGACTGCGGCCTGCAGGTTCGCGTCCTCGAAGACGATGTTCGGCCCCTTGCCGCCGAGCTCCAGCTGCACCTTCTTCAGGTTGCCCGCGCTGGCCTGCACGATGCGCCGGCCCGTGGCGGTGCTGCCGGTGAAGGCGATCTTCGCGATCTCGGGATGCTCGGCGATGTACTGGCCCGCCACGCTGCCCAGCCCCGGCAGCATGTTGACCACGCCCGGCGGCAGGCCGGCCTCGGCCATCAGCTCGGCGATGCGCAGCGAACTCAGCGGCGTGATCTCAGCCGGCTTCATCACGATGCAGTTGCCGGCCGCGAGCGCGGGCGCCATCTTCCAGCTGGTGAACATCAGCGGAAAGTTCCACGGCACGACCTGGCCGACGATGCCGACGGGCTCGCGCAGCGTGTAGTTGAGAAAGCCCTCTTCCACCGGAATGGTCTCGCCCTGGAACTTGTCGGCCATGCCACCGAAGTAGCGGAAGCACGCGGCCGTGCGCGGCACGTCGAGCCGGCGCGAATCGCGGATGGGGTGGCCGGTATCCAGCGATTCGAGGCGCGCGAGCTCCTCGGCATTGGCCTCGATGAGGTCGGCGAGCTTCAGCAGGATGCGGCCCCGGTCTGCCGCGGCCATGCGGCTCCATTTGGGAAAGGCGCGCTTCGCGGCGGCCACGGCCTTGTCGACGTCGGCCTTGCCGGCCAGCGCGACATCGACGATGGGCGTGTTGTCGTGCGGGTTGAGCGTGGCGAGCGTCTCGCCGGATTCGGCGTCGACGAAGCGGCCGTCGATGAAGAGCTGATGGCGGATGGACGGTGCGGGCATGGTCGTTCCTCTCCCTCCCCCGCTGGGGGAGGGTTGGGGTGGGGGCTTCTTCGAAGAGGGCGCGGGCCTGGAGAGCCCCCACCCCTGCCCTCCCCCGGCGGGGGAGGGAGCAAGGCAGATCAGAACTGCACGGGAATCTCGGGCGACTCGCCCTTCTGGATCTCGTACACCAGGCTCGGCGAACCGTTCTCCCACACCAGCAGCATCGAGCGCTTGGGGCTGAAGCCCTGGTGCCGGCAGTACGCGGGCATGGCTGCCATGTCGCCGGCCTTCATGATCACGCGTGCCATGGGCTTGCCGGTGTTCTTGTCGCCGCAGTCCCAGTGGATTTCGTCCGTCATCTGGAAGAACCACTCGACGCGGTCGTTGCCGTGGATGATCGGCAGGATGTGCTCCTCGGTCGTCGGGCACATGTAGCTGTGCTTCACCACCGAGGTGAAGCTCGGGTTCCACGTGACCTGCGAACGGCTCAGGAAGCCGAAGAGGTTGAATGCGTGCACATCGTTCTCGAAGCCGGGCTCGGGGTGCAGCTCGGGCTGGCCCTGCGGCACGTCGGCGAAGGCGCGGTTGACCGGCGCGCCGCGCTCGTCGCTGCGCAGGTCGAGGTCGCCCTTGAGGCCCACGCAGCGTTTGGCCAGCTCGCGTGCCCTCGTGATCTTGGCGGTGTTGTTGCCGTTCTTGCGGCCATAGGGCGAGCCGGTTTCCTGCGGCGCGGCGAAGGGGTCGAAGCTCTCGTTGGTCCAGTCGTCGAGCATGGCCTCGAAGGTGGCGCGGATCTGCGCGGTGGGGAAGTTCTCGAGCAGGTCGATGCCCGCGTCCTTCATGGTGCCGTTGAAGCTGCCGGCGTACAGGTCGACCGACTCGTAGTGGTTGACGGTGCCGAACACGTCGTCGAAGTTGACCCAGCCGTAGAAGAAGCCCCAGGCCACGTCGCGCATCAGCGCGCGCAGGTAGCTGCCGGCGTCCATGGTGTGGCTCATCGGGCGGCCGTCGCGGGTCTTCCAGCCGATGTGCACGAAGTATTCGTCGCGGCGGAAGCTGAAGCTGCCGAGAGAAAAGTCCTTGTAGCCGAGCGTGGCGTCGGGCTGCGACGCGATCACCTTGGCGAGTTCTGCGGGTGCGTTCATGGTGCGGTTCCTCTCAATGCGATTGGCAGATGTCGGCCCACTTTTCTACGGAGAGATCGCCCTTGCAGCTCTGCAGGACGATCACGCCCGGCTCGCCGGCGGTGCGGAACTGGTAGGCGGTGTTCTTCGGCAGCAGGCCCTGGTGGCCGCGCGAGAGCTTCATCCAGCCCATCTTCCTGCCCCTGGGCTCGCCCTCGACGAGCACGGCGCCGTTCTTTTCCTTGTCGGCCACGGTCTGCGCGGCGTCGAGCTGCACGAGGTGCACCTCGACCTCGCCGTCCATCACCAGCGCGAACTCGTCATGCGCGCAGGTGTACCAGGGCGAGGTGCCTTCGGCGCGCAGCGTCTCCAGCACGTAGATCTGGTTCTGGCCGAACACGACCTTCTCGTAGGGCTTGCTGATGCTCGCGATCTCGAAGCAGTTGGAGAACGCGTAGTGGCGCACGTCGTCGTCGATGGGTTCGACGTGGCCCTTCTCGAAGTGCTTGAGCGACCCGAAGCGGGTGCGGTAGGTGGTCGAAGTAGCGGCTGTCATGGCTTGTCTCCTTGAATGAGCGAACTCTAGGAGCCATGAGACGCCGCCGGTAGGGACCAGTTTGGAAGAGGATTATTCGGAGTCTCCGAATAATCGACCGGGTTTACCCCCTGTTCGTGCGCTATCCGCTGGAGCGGCTGAACTCGATCAGTTCGGCGGGAATGAGGCCGCGCTCGATCAGCGTGGCGTCCCACGGCGGCACGCGGGTGAAGCGCGTGGCGATGTGTTCTATGAAGAGCCGCAGCTTCAGCGCATTGCGCGAGGTGCCCGCGTACACCGCGCTCAGCGAGAACGACGACAGCTGGTGCTCGGCCAGCACCACCTGCAGGTCGCCGCGGGCGATGGCGTCGCCCGCCACCAGCGTCGGCAGGCAGACGATGCCGGCATGCTCCAGTGCATATTCGCGCAGCAGGTGCACGCTGTTGGTCAGCAGCGCGGCGGCGAGGTAGATGGTGGTCTGCTCGCCGTTGTGATGGAAGGTCCAGCGGTCGCGCGTGGGATAGCCCGAATACAGGCCCAGCTTGTGGCGGTGCAGTTCGCGCGGGGTGGCGGGCGTGCCGTGGGCTTCCAGGTAGGCGGGCGTGGCGCAGAGCACGCGCCGCACCGGGAAGAGCGGGCGCGACACCAGCTCCTGCGAGGCCGCCGGAAAGATCTGCAGCGCGCAGTCGACGCCGGCCTTGACCGGGTCGGCCACCGCGTCGCTCACGATCAGCTCGAGGTGGATGTCGGGGTAGGTGGTCTGGAACTCGCGCAGCAGCGAGGCGAAGCGGCCCAGCACCATGCCGGTCAGCGCATGCACCCGCAGCGTGCCCGAAGGCGTGCCGCGCGCGTCGCGCATCTGGTCGACGATGTTGTCGGCACGCACGACCAGCTCGGTGCAGTCGCGCAGGAAGGCCTGGCCCATGTCGCTGAGCCGCACCACGCGCGTGCTGCGGTGGAACAGCGGCGCACCGAGGAATTCCTCGAGCTGCTTGACCCGCGTGGTGACCACCGAGTTGGCCACCCGCAGCTGCCGAGCCGCTTCCGCGAAGCTCTGGGTCTGCGCGACACGAACGAAAGTTTCAATGCTTTGGAGGCGGTCCACGGCGGCACTGTACTGCGGCGCCGCCCGTTGCGGGCAAACCTGAAAGGCATCGAAAGACCGTCAGGCCTGTATCGGGGGGTTACCTGCCCCACTTACAATCCCTGCCGCATCACCCACCCCCTACGAGGTCTTGTCCGCAATGCCCAAGAGCCCCCGGCCACGCGCCCGTTTCAGCTTCTCCCCCTCCGTGCGTGCCCTCTTCCTGGCCGCTGCGACCTGTGCCGTGGCGCTGCCCGCGCTGTCCGCCGTCGAACATGAAGAAGTCGACAAGCTCATGCAGGCCGGCAAGCTCGACGAAGCCATGACGAAGGCCGACGCCTTCCTCAAGGACAAGCCGCGCGATCCGCAGATGCGCTTCCTCAAGGGCGTGATCCAGCTCGACACCGGCAAGCGCGCCGAGGCCATCGCCGCATTCACGCAGCTCACGCAGGACGCACCCGAGCTGCCCGAGCCGTTCAACAACCTGGCCGTGATCTACGCAAGCCAGAACCAGTTCGACAAGGCGCGCGCCGCGCTCGAAAGCGCCATCCGCACCAACCCCAGCTACGCCACCGCCCAGGAAAACCTCGGCGACGTGTATGCACGGCTCGCCAGCCAGGCCTACAGCAAGGCGCTGCAGCTCGACCAGAACAACACGGCCGTGCAGCCCAAGCTGGCGGTGATCCGTACGCTCTTCACGCCGACGCCTGCGCTGGCGGGCGGCAAGCCGGGCACGCTGGTTGCGGCGGCTGCGCCTGTACCGGCGCCTGCTCCCGCCCCTGCTCCCGTGGCAAAGGCCGTTACACCTGCACCTGCACCGGTTCCCGCACCTGCGCCCGCCGCACCGCCGCCCGCCAAGGTCGCGGCGGCGCCCGCCCCGGTGGCCGCCGCGCCCAAGGCGCCCGAGCCAGCGCCCGCCCCGGCACCGTCGCCCGCGCCCGCGGCAAGCCCGGCCGCCAACGCCGAGGTCGAATCGGCCGTGCGCGCCTGGGCTTCGGCGTGGGCCAGCCAGGACATGGACCGCTACCTCGCGGCCTACGGCAGCGACTTCACTCCCGGCGGCGGCCAGAGCCGCAAGAGCTGGGAACAAGACCGCCGCGCCCGCATCGTCGGCAAGTCCAGCATCAGCGTGAACATCGAGAACCTGGTCATCAAGGTCGACGGCGACAACGCCACGGCCAAGTTCCGCCAGATCTATCGCGCCGACAACCTCAACGTCTCCAGCCGCAAGACGCTGGACATGCAGCGCTCCGGCAATCAGTGGCACATTCGCAAGGAAAGCGTCGGCGGCTAGTGGCAGACATCGTCCGGCGCGGCCGGCTTCAGAATCCTCCGTTCCGTCCGCGCAGCGGACACCTGCTGGCAGCGCTGATGGCAGCCTCGGCGCTGATGCTCGCGGCACCGGGTGCCGCGCTCGCGTCGGCTGCGGCCAAGCAGAGCAACGCGAAAGCCGGCAGCGGCAGCGGCGCCTCCAAGTCCAAACCCAAGGCGGTGGGCAACAGCCGCGCTCCCGCCGCGCACGGCGCACGCGCTTCCGCCAGGGAGGCGAAGGAAGCCAGGGGCGGCAAGAAGGCCGCGGTGGCCGAAACCAAGGCAGCCGCCGCCAAGCCCGCCCGCAGGCCGGCGCGCGCCGCCGCGCCGATCCAGGAGGCCAGCAACGCCGAGGCACGCCTGATCGCCGTCTACGAAATGTTCGGCCGCGGCCAGGCTCGTCCCGCGCTCGCCAAGGCCCGTGACCTGGTGCGCGACTACCCGAACTTCCAGCTCGCGCAGCTCGTCTATGGCGACCTGCTCGCGGCCCAGGTGCCGCCGTCGAACAGCCTGCCCGACACCGCCAGCATCGCCAGGATGCGCGGCAACCCGGCCATGGCCGAACTGCACGAAGAATCGCGCCGCCGCCTGCAGGCCCTGCGCGAACGGCCACCGGCCAACACCGTGCCGTCGCAGTTCCTGGCGCTCTCCACGCGCAGCCGCTATGCCATTGCGGTCGATGCCTCGCGCTCGCGCCTGTACCTGTTCGAGAACAGCGACAAGGGCCTGAAGCTCACGGCCGACTACTACATCTCGGTCGGCAAGTCGGGCACCGACAAGGCCACCGAAGGCGATGCCCGCACGCCGCTGGGCGTGTACTACATCACCAGCAGCCTCGACCCGAAGTCGCTCAAGGACTTCTACGGCGCAGGCGCCCTGCCCATCAACTACCCCAACCCGTACGACGTGCGGCGCGGCAAGACCGGCGGCGGCATCTGGCTGCACGGCACCCCGCCCCAGCAGTTCGCACGGGCGCCACTGGCCAGCGACGGCTGCGTGGTCATGGCCAACCCCGACTTGAAGCAGCTTTTGCGAAAAGTGCAAATCGGCGCAACGCCGGTGGTCACCGCACGCAGCCTGCAATGGATTTCGCAGCCGCAGGCCGAAAAAGAATCGCAATCCATTTCCAGCGCAATAAATGGCTGGAAAGACGCGCGGGCCAATGGAAATGAAGCGCAATTGAAGAAATTCTATTTGCCGGATTTCCAGCGCATCAGCAAGAAATCCACCGAAGGCATTTCAGCCGTCGACGACGAAGTGAAATACGCGCAGGGCAAGCGTGTGCAGCTCAAGGACATGTCGTTCCTCCACTGGCGGGACGGTGACGACACGATGGTGGTTACCTTCGGCGAAGTGTTCGAAGGCGAGAAGAGCGGTCGCTCACGGCGCCAGTACTGGCTGCGCCAAGGCAGCGAGTGGAAGCTCTTCCACGAAGACATCCTCGGCTGAACCCCTGCTGACCACGCGGGTACGACCGCTGAGTCGTGACATTTTGCTCACGCTTTCCGGCTTTTTTCAGCGTTACAAATCGTGCTTTGTGGCCCCGTGCTACGTAACGCGTAACGGGTTTGTACCCGTAACGCAGCCCTTTCGCGCGTTCCCGGCGCCGTAACGTTCCCCTCCCCACTTCATGGGAGGTCGGACGCGGCCTACAGAGGGAAAAATTAACCTTCAAAGTGTTGGTTGGCCGATCGTCCTTCCCCCGGGACCCGGCCGGCGGAAAGCTGGCCGCCATCGTGCTTACACCTTTTGGCTAGCACAGCTAAGTGTGTGTCTTGTGGGTTTCTCTTGTTGATACACGGAGTTACTGTGTATAACATCCACCCCACCAGCCTTTGTTAACACTTACTGAAAGGGGTAAATCATGCATAGCTCAATTACTCGTTTTTTAAAGGACGAGGAGGGTGCGACCGCAGTTGAGTACGGAATTATTGCGGGATTAATTGCAATGGCGATCGTGGTCGCCACCACCGGCGTCGGCACCAAGCTCTCGGGCCTTTTTGACTACATTGCCGGCAAAGTCACCGCCCCCTCCACGCCTAGCTCTTAGCACCGCGCCGCCCCCTTTTTCCATCCGCCAAATACTCCTTGAAGGATCTAGTCATGCTCAACTCAATTTCTCGTTTTCTGCGCGACGAAGAAGGCGCAACTGCTGTCGAGTACGGAATCATTGCCGGCCTCATCGCCGTCGCGATCGTGACAGCCACCACTGGTGTGGGCACCAAGCTGACCGGACTGTTCAACTACATCGCCGGCAAGGTCACGGCCCCCGGCACCGCAACAGGAGCCTGAACGCAACCAGCAATTCCCCGATGCAATTGGCATGTCTGCTGTGGTTGCTGTTCGTCGCCGTCTATGACTTCCGTCAACGCCGCGTTCCCAACTGGCTCGTGCTCGCCGGCGCCGCAGTGGCGCTGGCCGCACTCGCCCTCGGGACGCAGCCCTTCGGCATCGAATGGTCCACCGCACTCACGGGAGCGGCCGTCGGCTTCGGCGCCTTGCTGCTCCTGTACGCCGTTGGCCTCATGGGAGCTGGCGACGTGAAATTCGCAGGCGCGCTCGGACTCTGGGTGGGCCTGCAGGCTTTGCTGCCGATCTGGGTCGTGGCCAGCCTGCTGGCAGGCCTTCACAGCGCGCTCTGGCTCGCGCTGCAGCGCTGGCCCGTGGCACCGCGGCTGTCTCTGATGTTGCTGGGGCGCTCGTCGGCGACCAGCAACGGCGCAGCGCCCACGACGGCGCGCAAGCGCATCGTTCCCTACGCAGCCTATCTGTCGCTGGCCACCGCGGCCTGGATGGTCTGGGGGCGACAGAGTTAGCAGTCATCTGCCTCTGTCACAGCAGGCCCTTCATTCCTCCAGTCCCATGATCGCTTGCCCCCAAATCTTCATCCGCCGTCCATGATCAACCTCACCAAGATCCTCGCCGCCATCCTCGTGCTCCTGGCCATCGCACTCGGTGGCTACGCCTGGATGCTGAGCCGCCAGGCACCCGCTCCCGTCGCGGCGGCCACGGGCCCCGCCGCAGCCCCCACCAAGGCCAAGGAGGTGCTGGTCTACCCGGTCGTCGTGGCAGCCAAGACACTGCCCGCAGGCGAGGCGATTCCCGCGGATGCACTGCGCGTGGAGCGCCTGACGATCAACCCGGCGGGCGCGTTCCAGGATGCATCCGTGGCGGCCGGACGCGTGCCGGTGATCGATCTCGCCGAAGGCACCCCGCTGATGGAAAACCAGCTCGTCTCCGGCCTTGCGCTGCGCGTCGCGGAAGGCGAGCGCGCGGTCGCGATCAAGACCGACGAGATCATGGGCGCGGGCAACAAGATCCAGCCCGGCGACTTCGTCGACGTGTTCATCACGCTCAAGTCGGACGGCAAGGACGTCGACCGCAGCCAGGCGCGACTGCTGCTCTCCCGCAAGCGCGTGCTGGCCTTCGGCAGCGCATCCGTCGACGGCATGCCGTCCAAGTCGCCCGACAAGGCGGCCGCCCAGCAGGCCCAGCGCAACGAGATGGCACGCACCGCCGTGCTGGCGGTGCCGGTGGACGAGGTGAACCGGCTGACCATCGGCGACGCCAGCGGCCGACTGATGCTGGCACTGCGCAATCCCAATGACATGTCGCAGCCGGACCCGAAGCTCTTCGCCGAACTTCCCACCGCATTGCAACCCGTGTCGTCCAAGGCGGGCGAGGCGCGCCGCGCGCCACTCGAAGGACTCGATCTCGCACAGGCCGGCCTGACCGCTCTCGACCTGTCCACCGGCGGCCAGGGGTCGAACGTCAAGCCCGCGGCCGTCGAAGCGCGCGCGGTTGCCGCCACTGCCAACCGGCGCGCCGCAACCGGCACCGGCACGCGCGGCGGCCTCCAGGTCGAAGTGATTCGCGGCGAGCGCAGCGAAACCGTGAACTACTGATCGAACAGCCAGCAGATACCGCCTTCCAGGAAGAACACATGCACCACACGCCTCGCGCGCAATCGACCCGAGCCGCTAGAAGCAGCAGCCCCGTCCAGCTTTCATCGCGGCTGCTGCGCCCGTCCCTGGTCGCCCTGTGCGCGATGACCCAAGCCGTCTGGCCGCTGGCATCCACCGCCGCCGATGCAAAGACCGCAATGCAGCAGCCCGTGCAGCGGGCACTCGTCCTGGATGCCGGTACGCAGAAAGAGCTGCTGCTCGACAAGGGAATCGACCGGATGGCGATCGGCGACGAGGCCGTGGCCAACGTCACCATCACCCGCAAGACACCGAGCTCCGCAGCGGCACGGCTGATCGTGACCGGCAAGGCCGCGGGGCGCACCTCGCTGATGGTCTGGGAAAAGGGCAGCACCGTGGCCACCACCTACCCTATCGAAGTGCGGCGCCGTTCGTCCACGCTCACCGGCACCATGGACAACATGATCACGCACCAGGCCGCGCGAGAGACGGCGCTGGCCAGCGCCCCCGAGAAGACGGAGCTGATCGACCGCTCGGTGGTGAACGTGCGCAGCAGCACGGTGCAGGTCGAAGTCAAGGTGGTGGAATTCAACCGCAGCGTGCTCAAGCAGGCGGGGCTGAACATCTTCAGCACCCGCCCCAATTCGAGCGGATTCAGCTTCGGCGTTTTCTCGCCGTCCTCCCTCTCGTCTGCAAGCTTTGCCGCCAATGGCCAGATCACCGGCGAATACAACAACCCGCTGGCGCAGGCCTTCGACCTGCTGTTCAACTTCAGCAAGGCCGGCATCGGCTTGAACGTCGGCTTCCTCGAAGGCAACGGCATGGCCCGCGTGCTTGCCGAGCCCACGCTGGTGGCGCTGTCGGGCCAGAGCGCCAGCTTCCTGGCCGGTGGCGAGTTGCCGATTCCCGTGCCGCAGGGACTGGGCACCACGAGCATCGAATACAAGCCTTTCGGCATCGGCCTCACGCTGACACCGACCGTGCTTTCCAACGAACGCATCGTGCTCAAGGTCGCGCCCGAGGCCAGCGATCTGGACTACACGAACGCACTCAACCTGAACGGCATCGCCGTGCCAGCCATCACCACGCGCCGCGCTGACACCACGGTGGAGCTCGGCGACGGCGAGAGCTTCATCATCGGCGGCCTCGTCAGCCGCACCACCTCCTCGAACGCCAGCAAGGTGCCATTGCTCGGCGACCTGCCGATCATCGGCACCTTCTTCAGCAAGAACAACTACCAGATGAGCGAGAAGGAACTGGTGATCCTGGTCACGCCGCACCTGGTGAAGCCCATTGCGCGCGGCACCGACCTCGCACCGTACCTGCCCGGCGGCGCCGAGCAACGCGATGGCGCGGTATGGCGCTCGTACTTCCTCGGCGGCTTGATCGACACGCCGGTTCCCGGCTTCTCCCGCTGAGCACGATGACGCGGACCATGCATCGCAGCAGGCAGGCCCCATGAACGCTCCACGCGACAGCATTCCCGAGACAGGCAGCGAGACCTACCTGTTCGCGTCGAGCAACGGCAGCCACATCACGTGGCTGACCGATGCGCTCGGCACGCTGGGGTCGGTGGTGATCCTTGCGCCGGACACCAAGTCGATCGACGAGCGCATCGCGCTGCTCGGGCCGGTGGCGGTGTTCATCGATTTCTCTCCCGACCAGGGCGCCCACGCCATCCAGCTCCACCAGCGCCTGAAGCGCGACTGGCCCACGCTGCCGGTGCTGGCAACCGGCGTGTCGGCCGAACCCGCCGCCATGCTCTCCGCATTGCGCGCGGGCGTGGACGATTTCATCGACATGGCCGCGCCGCCCGCCGATGCGGTGACGACGCTGCGCGCCCTGCTCGACCGCCGCAGCACCCTGCAAGGCGGCACACGCGGCAGCACGCTGGCATTGCTGGGCGCGCGTGCCGGACTCGGCGTGACCACGCTGGCAACCAGCCTGGCCCTGACGCTGCACGACCAGCTCGCGCAGGCACCCGCGCGCCCGCAGGGCCGCAGCTCCAGGCACGGCGTCGCGCTGCTCGACCTGGGCCTGCCTGCACGCGACGGCCTGCTCTACCTCGACACACAAAGCGGCTTCAGCTTCGTCGACGGCGTGCGCAACCTGCGCCGGCTCGACCAGACCCTGCTGCACACGGCGCTGGCGCACCACACCAGCGGCGTGGCCATCCTGCCGCTGCCCGCGAGCCTCGCGCAGGTGCGCGAGATCTCGCATGCCGACTCCGTCGCGCTGATCAAGCGGCTGGCCGACTTCTTCGACTTCCAGGTCGCCGACCTCGGCGGCTTCTCGACCATCGACTTCATGGCGCAGACGGTGCGCGAGGCGCAGCAGGCATGGGTCGTGTGCGACCAGAGCATCGGCGGCATCGTGTCCACCGCCAACATGCTCAAGGAACTGCGCGCGCGCAACGTCGAGACCGACCGACTCTCCCTGGTGGTCAACAAGTTCGACAGCCATGTCGGCCTCACGGCCAAGGACATCGCCGAACGGCTGGAGCTGCCGCTGCGCCATGTGCTGCCTTCGCGCAGCGCACAGCTGATGGCGGCTGCGAGCCGCGGAGAGATGCTGGTGCGTACCTCGCGCAGCGACCCCTACTCGCAGGCGGTGACGGGCCTGGCCCGCAGCCTGCACCAGGAATACATGTCTGCCACGGGCCAACCTCCGGCCAAGGATCCACGCTGGGTTGCGCTCATGTCGCAAGTCACCGGCCTCTGGAAGAGTTCACACGAAGGCTGAACCCATGTCCACCGATATCGAATTCGCCGACGACGACCAGGCGTTCATCAACTCCCAGCAGTTCCAGGACATCAAGAGCTGGACGCACGACCACCTGCTCAGCCGCATCGAGGAGCTGGGCGCGGAGTTCGGCCGCTGGTCGCGCGCCTCGATCCAGCAGTTCGTCGAACTGGAGGTCGACAGCTTCGTGCGGCTGCGCCGCGTGCCGATCAACGACCGCGAGATGCAGCTCATCTCCGACGCGCTGACCAAGGAACTCGCGGGCTTCGGGCCGCTGGAAGACCTGCTCAACGACCCGGCCGTGGAAGACATCCTGATCAACGGCTACCAGAACGTGTACGTGTCGCGCCACGGCATGCTGGAGCGCGAGACGGTGCGCTTCGCCGACTCGGAGCATGTGATGCGCATCGTGCGCCGCATCCTCGCGCCGCTGGGCCGCCGGCTCGACGAGTCGAACCCGATGGTCGACGCGCGCCTGCCCGACGGCGGCCGCATCAACGTGATCATCGAGCCGCTGGCCATCGACGGCCTCTCGGTGTCGATCCGCAAGTTCCGCAAGGAGCCGCTCACGCCGATGGACCTGGTGAAGCTCGGCACCTTCGACGCCGGCATGGCGCAGCTGCTGGAGATCGCGGTGCGCGCGCGCTGCAACATCCTCGTGAGCGGCGGCACCAGCTCGGGCAAGACCTCGCTGCTGAATGCGCTCGCGAGCTACATACCCGCGCGCGAACGCGTCATCACCATCGAAGACACGGCCGAACTGTCGCTCGGCACCAGCCACGTGGTGCGGCTCGAAAGCCGACCCGGCGGCTTCGACGGCACGGGCGTGGTGTCGATCCGCGACCTGCTGCGCAACAGCCTGCGCATGCGGCCCGACCGCATCATCGTGGGCGAAGTGCGCGGCGCCGAGGTCATCGAGATGATGCAGGCCATGAACACCGGCCACGAAGGCTCGATGGGCACCATCCACGCCAGCTCGCCGCGCGAGTGCCTCTACCGCCTGGAGATGCTCGCGGGCTTCGCGGGCTACCAGGGCAGCGAAGTGAGCCTGCGCCGGCAGATCGCCAACGCCATCGACTTCATCGTGCAGATCGGGCGCCTGTCGGGCGGCCAGCGCCGCATCATTTCGCTGAGCGAGGTCACGGGCGTCAACGACAACGTCGTCGCCATGCAGGAGCTCTACCGCTACGAGCCGGTCGTCTCGCCGGACGGCGAGGAACGCGACCGCTGGGTGTCGCTGGGCATCGCGCCGCACTCGCCCAAGATCACGCGCTTCCGGCAGTCGATGGCGCGTGCGCATGGAGACAACCGTGCGTGAAGCCCTGCTCATCGTGGCGTGCATCGCGCTGCTGATGGCGGCGGCGGGGCTCATGCTGTGGCAGTGGGCGAAGAACAGGCAGGTGCGACTGGCCACCGAGCGGCACCTGAGCCAGCAGATCCTCGCGACCAGCACGGCGACCACGCCGATACCGATGCCTGTGAGGGACAGGGAGCTTCCGGGAGAAGGAATGTCGTCGACCTTGACGACGGATCCGTGGCTCGACACCAGCCCCGCGACCACCGAGGCCGCGCAGGCCAGCCTGCTGGAGCGGGCAATGCCAACATGGCTGGTGGGCGTAGTCCAGCCTCGAACGGTGGTCATTTCGCTAGCGCTTGGCCTAGCCTTGACCGCGCTGACCTTTGCATTCGCAGGAGGGCTGGCTGCACTCGGCGTACTGTTTCTGCTGACCCTTGGAGCGAGCTTCTCTCTTTGGTGGATCTTGCAGAAATCTCGCCGGAAGCTTGTCAAACAACTGCCAGCTTATATCGACGCGATGGTTCGCCTAATCACCATCGGCAACTCCACTCAAGCAGCTTTTCAACTGGCGATCGCCACCACAGAGGCTCCGCTGCGCGGCCATCTGGAACGCTCAGCATCGCTGGTTCGTGCTGGAATGGACATCGATCGTGCTTTGCACCAGACAGCCACCAACGTACGTATCGAGGAAATGTTTCTCCTGGCATCGATCCTGGGCTTGGGCGTGCGCTACGGCGGTCGCGCCGACCTGTTGCTGGAGCGTGTAGGAAATTTCATGCGCGACCGCGAGCAAGCGGATCAAGAACTGCATGCCATGTCTTCAGAAATTCGCCTCTCCGCGTGGATTCTTGGCTTGCTTCCAATCGCCGTAGGCTCTTTTCTTATTCTGAACAACCCAGGATTCTTCCTGGGAATGTGGAATGACGATACCGGCCGAATTCTGGTCTATGCCTCTGCCGGCTTACAGTTGATAGGCGCAGCGCTTCTCTACAGGTTGGCGAGACTGGCATGACACTCACGCCCAACCAATTGGCTGCCCTGAGTATTGGGCTATTGGCACTGGCGCTTGTCATAGGTGCAGGCGCTCTGATTGCCGGCGAGATCCGACGTATTCGGAGCGGAAAAGTCATTGGTCGCGCCATTCAACAGGCTGCCGTTACACCAACGATGCAGTCCGCCACGCAGTCCAGCACCGAGGTCGAAGACGCATTTCGTCCCGAGCTCGATCTGCCGTTCCACTGGCTGAATACACGACTTGGGCGAGCCTTGGTCGCAGATGAAGATCGAAGCCTCATCGATCAATGCGGCTTCCCATCAAAACGAACGCAGCTGATCTTTCTGATTACGCGCATCTCACTTGCTTTTGCTCTTCCCATTTTGATTTATGCCTTCTGGGGAGGTAAACAGGAACAAGGCATGTTCCCGATTCTTCTGGCCGCCGGAGCGGCTGTTGGATTCATGGCTCCAAAGTGGGTACTGGGCCGCATAGCCGCCGGCAGACGTGAGCGAGCAGGACGGGAGTTACCGCTTTTCATAGATTTGTTGCGACTCCTCCAGGGTGTTGGACTCAGCCTTGACCAGAGTCTGCAGATCATGGCGACCGATTTTTCGCACGTGCTTCGCGTCCTTGGATACGAGCTGACCTTGGCCAATGCGCAATACAGCCGGGGACGCACCCGCGAGCATTCACTGCATCGCCTTGCGACGCTTCACGGCAATGAAAACCTTCGAGGTCTGGTATCGCTGCTGGTGCAAGTCGACCGCCACGGCGGTGCGGTTCAAGAGCCTCTGCGCGTATTCAGCGAACGTCTGAGGGAGAGTCGGCGCTCGGAGATGAAAGAGCGTATCGGAAAGATCACTGTGAAGATGACCGCAGTCATGGTCACCACGCTGCTGCCAGCGCTGATCATCGTTACAGCAGGGCCGGGCTTCGTCGCGATATTCAATTCTCTTGGAGCTATCAGCAAATGAGAAAACTCACCTCATCGCGGTGCTCGACACGCACTATCCGACTTCTGACCTGCGCGGCCATTGCGACAACGGTCTGGACTATCACTGGATGCAGCCTGCTCAAAGAATCGAGCGCGTACGTG
Source organism: Variovorax sp. efr-133-TYG-130 (assembly GCF_030208835.1). Classification (NCBI taxonomy): domain Bacteria; kingdom Pseudomonadati; phylum Pseudomonadota; class Betaproteobacteria; order Burkholderiales; family Comamonadaceae; genus Variovorax; species Variovorax sp. efr-133-TYG-130. The sequence continues at coordinate 57,737 of NZ_JARVTD010000026.1, forward strand.
GCCAGCGCCAACGCCCAGGAACGCGCGGCCGCCGAAGCGTCCGCGGAAACCAAGTCGAGCGCGAACATCGACAGCAAGGCCACCTACCTCAAGCTCGTGGAGCAGATGCAAAAGGATGGCCTGTGGTTTGCGTCGCTCGCGCATATCGACGCGCTCGAGCAACGCTGGGGCGTATCGCCGGAATCCACCCGCTTGCGCGCCGACGCCTTGCGCCATACCGATCAGGCCGCGCTCAGCGAGCAGGCCTACAAGCGCCTGATCGGCACACCGCTGGAGAGTGCCGGCTACCGAGGCCTCGGCCTGCTGGCCGGTGCGCGCGGCAGCTACGCGGAGGCAGTGCAGTTGCTCGGAAAGGCGCAGCGCCAGACACCGACCGATGCCCTCCTGCTCAGCGACCTGGGCTACGCCAGCCTGCGTGCGGGACAGATCGAGGAAGCCCGGCTGCCGTTGATGCAGGCGCTGCAGCTGCGCCCGAACAGCACGCAGGCACAGTCCAACCTTGCGCTCTACCTCGAAGTCACCGGCCAGCGCGAGCAGGCGGACCGGTTGATGGAAGTCAACCGCATGCCCGCGGCGTCGCGTGCAGCCGTGCGCGATGCCGCGCAGCAGATGCGCCGGGGCGGTACCCCGCCGCTCGCGGCGACCGGGGCGGCGCCAGTCGTCGCTGCACTGCGGCCGCTTGCGAGCACGCCGCAGCCCGTGCGCGACGACACCGTGCCGCCCCCGTTGATGCTCAAGGCATCGCGCTGGGCCGGCATGGGCGGCCTGCGAACGGCCAGCCAGCTGAATCCGTCCGTCGCCGACTCCGCGCTGTCGATGCCACCGAACTCCACCCCACAAGGTACCCAATGAAAAAAGAACACGCCCATCGCCTCGCCCTGCTGGCCGCCGTGTTGGTGATCGCTGCGCCCGCCGCAGCGGCACAAGAGGCTGCGAAGCCAGTCCAGCTGGAAGCACCGCCGGCCGCCGCTCAACCGGTACAAAACGGCCCGGAAGAAATGAATACGGAGAGAGAAGTCGTCTATGAGCGGCCGCAGGTCGGCGACGCCACACAGGGCTTGCTCGCATGGCAGCGCAGCGGCGAAATTGCCTCCCCCACGCCACGTCCGATTGCCGGCGACGTGGCAAGTCGCAGCTATGAGCGCTACATGAAGAGCTTCGAGTTTCCGATTCCGGAGCGCATGAGTTCGATAGTCAAGTCGTCCTCGGCGGGGAGTGGGGCGAGCAAGTAGCGCTCGCTACTGGTTTGGCTGTCGGAAGGTAACCATGAAATCACCGGGCATTCGTACCTCGGCACGCAGCCAGCGCGGCGTGTATGCAGTCGAGTTCGCGCTGGTGTTTCTCATCCTGTTTGCGTTGATTTACGGAATCATCTGCTACGGGATGATCTTCACGTTTCGCATGGGCTTGCAAAACGCGGCGGAGGACGGCGCGCGCGCGGCGCTTCAATACCAGAATACGGTGGATGGTCGCAGGCAACGCGCACAAACCGTGGCGGGAATCCAAAGCAACTGGATGCCTTCCATCGTGAATCTGGCACCGATGGCAAAAGTCTGCACCGTCGAAGATGGCAATTGCGCTTCGCCTAAATGCGGAACCACTTGGGTCATGCGTTGCCAAGTCGTCGTGACGATCACAGCAAGTAACCTTCGTGCATTGCTACCGCCGCTTCCGAATTTCGCGGTTCCCGATCAGATCGTCGGCCAGGCCACCATGCTGCTTGACGGAAAGTCGCAATGACCGCGATCAAGAGAGCATCCCTCGGCAGAGGCTCGGCCAGGCTGCAGAGTGGCTTGGCAGCGATCGAGTTCGCGCTTGTTTTCGTGGTTCTTTTTCTTGCCGTTTATGGCGTAGCTTCGGTCGGCGCCGTGCTCTACGTACAGCAGGTTGTCTCGCGCTCGGCAGAGGACGGTGCAAGAGCAGCCTTGCAGCTAAGTCTCGATGTCGCAGCCAACGACAGCCGGGTCCAGTCTGCCGTTTACCAGTCCCTTGCATCGTCGTCGATAACGCCTTCCGCGGCAGGAAGCTCCATTGCCTCGAAGTTCGCCTGGCTGAAATCCAATGTGCCCGCGAGCCTGATCACCGTGGATCTTTCCATTCCGACTCAGATCACGGTGAGAGTCGCGTACCCCTATGGGAGCAATCCCATCGTTCCCCCGCTGCCATTCACGGGACTTGCTGTTCCCACCAACTTGCGGGGCAAGGCAACGACGGCCAAGCCCTTGCCTTGAGGTTTCTATGTGGCCACTCTTTCAAAGATCAGCATCACATAGGAATCGGCAACGTGGTTCTGTGCTCGTCAACGCGGCCATTGCGTTGAGCTTGATCATCATCACGCTGGTCGGCACCGAGATCGGGTATCTGTTCTTTCTGAAAAGGGAATTTCAGAAGTCGGCCGATCTCGCAGCGCTGTCGGGAGCCCAGGCACTCACCACGAGCAGTTGTGCCGAGGCCACGACCGCCGCCATTTCGAATGCATCACAGAATCTGCCGACGGGATTTCAGCTGAACTCGGCCGATGTGGTCTGCGGTCGCTGGGACCCGTCGAGCATACCGGGGCCCAAGTACTTCTCCGCAGGTGTAGCGCCTTTCAACGGTGTGCAGATCTCGTTGCAGCGAACGCCTCCGATGCTGCTGACGGGAATCTCGGGCGGCATTCAACGCCAGATCCAGGTGCAGGCACTTGCAGCCAAGGATGAACCGTCAGTTGTTTTTTCCGTGGGCGCCAAACTCGCCGATGTAAGTTCGGGAGGCGCGCTGACCTCCATCTTGAAGATCGCTGGCGTGAATGTGGATAACGCCTGCGTTGGTTGCTATACAGGCCTTGTGACCGCCAATATCTCCGCGGGCGATTTGTTGAGCGCGCTAGGAATACCGGTGAGCGCAGACCTGACGGTTGGCGGCTTGAACGCGCTCCTAGCGGCCAAGAAGGTCAGCATCGGGCAGCTTGTCAACGTCATTGCAACGCTTGCCAATCAAAGCGGCCTCCTGACCGCCAACGCGCAGCTTCTTGGCGCCTTGGCAAATGCCGGTATCAATGTCGACTCCCTCCTGGTGCAAGTCGGCACCGATTCCGCCGCCACCGACGGCGCCCGGGGCCTGTTCACGGTCATCAAGGCCCCTACGACTTCTGCAGCCCTGAACACCCAGATCAACGCTTTCGATCTGCTAAAGACGGCCCTCAGCGTAGGGACGTCGCAACACGCCGTGACGTTGAATCAGCAAGTGGGGGCGCTAGGACTCAACGTCGAAGCACGCGTAATCGAACCGGCGTCCATCGGCATCGGCGGTGTAGGCACCACGGCGTACAACTCGCAAGTAAGAGTTTTCGCCTCCATCAATACGAATACGAGCATCGTAGGGGGCATCCTGAGTACATTGGCTACGCAAATAACTCTTCCGATATCCATCGATATCGGAAATTCGCTTGGCACCGTGACCAACATCGATTGCAGTTCGACGCCGACCAAGGCGACCATAAAAGTCGACGCACCTCTTCTCAGCGCCTGCATCGGACAGATCTCCTCCACCGCGCTTTGGTCCAAGTCCAATGTCTGCCAGACCGATCTGCAGCCCATGTCCCTGGTCAGGATCCTGGGAGTGGATCTGCTGGCGGGGAAAGCATATCTGCCGGCACTTCCGAACTCCAGCACTGTGGTCCTGTCTCCGGGGGATACCGTCACAACGGGAGGGAACCCTTTGGTGATCGGCACCACGGTTTCCGCGCTCCTGAGTGACCTCTTGAAGCTGCTTCTCGGGAACGGCGGAAGCGGCAGCGGAACACCTGCGACCCGCCCTACAACACCGGCCATTGCCGCTACGCTGGCGAGTCACTACATTCCGACAACCGTGGGCGCCAGCATGAACCAAAGCGCAGTCGACGCCGTTCAAACGGCCTTGACTGCCGACGGCTTGACGTGGAACCGCCCCACCCTGCTTGGCATACTTTCGCAGTCGATGCCTTCCGAATGGGCAGGCAAAGTGGCCAGTTGCAAGACTTCGTTCAGCAGTTATCAGACTTCTTGCGTTCGCTCCACTCTGGTCGACTCGCTGCAAACCGCGAATCAGAGCGGACTCTTGACTGGCATTCTGAGTAGTCTGGTGCAGCTTGTTTCAGGCCTGCTCGGAGTCGGTGCCTCTGATGGTGGAACTCCTCTGCTGGCAGGCCTCCTTGGCCCACTGGTCAACCTGTTGCAGCCAGCTCTCGACGTTGTAGGCAAGTTTGTCTCCGATCTATTGCAGATGCTGCTTGGATTGCAGCTCGGACAGACCGATGTTCACCTGAATTCCATAAGCTGCCGCAATTCGAAGCTCGTCTATTGAAGAAAGCCGGAGCAAGTTGCCAATTTCCTACCGTTCCTAATGAGCTCTCCCCCCAACTTCGACGAACTCGACCTCTTTGTCTGGGAGGGCAAAGCCGACATCCTCGACCGCATCGCGCGTTGCATGGCGAGCTTCGACGTGGAGGTGATCCGGGCCGACGGGATGCCGCCGCCCGCACCCGAACGCGGGGTGGCGCTGCGCCCCTCGGTCGCGATCATCAGCGTCACCGTCATCGACGGCGGCGGGCTGGCGCATGCGACGGAGCTGCTGCAGGGCATGCCGGTGATCTGGGTCGCGGCGGGTTCGCGCGAGCGGGACTCGCGCACCTATCCGCCAGAGTACCTGCACGTGCTGCCCTACGACTTCACCTGCGCCGAGCTGCGCACGATGGTCGCGAAGCTGGTGCGGCAGTTGCGCGCGCGCGAGGTGGCGCCGCAGGCGCCCGACGTGCTGGTGGCGCACTCCGACGCGATGAAGTCGCTGCTGGCCGAGGTGAACGCCTTCGCCGATTGCGACCACAGCGTGCTGGTGCGCGGCGAAACCGGCGTGGGCAAGGAGCGCATCGCGCAGCAGTTGCACCTTGGGCACCAGCATTACAGCAAGGGCGCTTTCGTGGCGGTGAACTGCGGCGCGATTCCCGACGGGCTGTTCGAGTCGCTGTTCTTCGGCCATACGAAGGGCTCCTTCACCGGCGCGGTGCATGCGCACCGCGGCTATTTCGAGCAGGCCACGGGCGGCACGCTTTTCCTCGACGAAATCGGCGACCTGCCGCGCTACCAGCAGGTCAAGCTGCTGCGCGTGCTCGAGGACAACGCGGTGACGCGGCTCGGGGCGACGTCGCCGATCCGCGTCGACTTCCGCCTGGTGGCGGCGACGAACCGCAACCTGCGCGAGATGGTGGCGAGCGGCGAGTTCCGCGCCGACCTTTTCTACCGCCTTGCGGTGATCGAGCTTCATGTGCCCAGCCTCGAGGAGCGCGGCGAGGTCGACAAGATCGCGATCTTCAAGGCGCTGCTGAGCAACGTGCTGGGCGACGAGCTGGAGACGCTCGGCGAAACGCCGCACTGGCTGAGCGACGCGGTGGCCGAGACCTACTTCCCGGGCAATGTGCGCCAGCTGCGCAACCTCGCGGAGCGCGTGGGCGTGATTGCGCGGCAGCTGCACAGCTGGGACCAGAACCTGATCCAGCGCGCGATTGCGCTGACGCGCGGCACGCCGACACCGACGATCTCGGCGGACCGCAACGGCGCGGGTGGTGGCGGCGGGATCGGGCTTGACGGCAGCAGCGACCGCAAGGGCTGGAACAGCAGCGAGCGCAACCGCATCATCGCGGCGCTCGAGGTCAACGACTGGAAGCGCCAGGACACCGCGCAGCACCTGGGCATCAGCCGCAAGGTGCTGTGGGAGAAGATGCGCAAGTACCAGATCCTCGACGGCGAACCGGGCATTCCCGAAGACGCCTGACCGGCGCCGACGCTCAGGGGATCGACAGCCGCGGAGCCTTGCGCAGCGACGAGCCCGCGCCCCCGGGGCCCGCGGCGCGCTCGACCACCGGCTCGCTCGCGCAGGCGGTGTTGCTCGAGATGCACAGCGCGGCCAGCAGGCCGTCCTCGGTCAGGGCAGGCCGGCTCGGCGCGCCGAAGAGCCGGTCGATCCAGTTGTTCGTGCCCGCGGGGTCGATGCGCAGTTCGCCGGTCGTGCGCGCCAGGCGCAGCTCCGAGATGCGCAGGTCGAACACGCCGTCGACGTAGTCGAACAGCAGCGTGTAGTAGTCGAGTTGCGCATCGAGCACCTTGGGCAGGGTCTCGCGGCCGAATTCCATGAGGCGGCGGCGGCCGCGGAAGGCCTGGCCCGATGTGCTCACGGCTTCCATCAGTTGCCGCTCGCGCTCGCGGCCCGACACAGTGCGCGCCCATGAGGCGGAGGTGAGTTCGAACAGGTTGAGCTTCACGCCGTCAAGCTTGGCCTCCTGGTTCGCGACTTCGGCGAGCGCGGACTTCAGCCGCAACTGCCGGTCGAAGCCGTTGCCGAAATTCCAGTTGAGCTCGAAGGCCGCGCGCGTCGGGTCCTGCGGCGACACGCCTCGCGGATCGCGGCTCTTCACCACCACGGCGTCGAGGGTCGGGTAGAGGCTCGCGTCCTGCTGGTCGGCCAGCGCGCGCGCGCGCTCGATGCGGCCCTGGGCTTCGGCGATCTCGGTGCTGCGTGCCTCGGCGCGGCGCAGCGCCTCTTCCTGCGAGCCGATGCGCCATTGCGGCGGCGCGGCGAGCACGGGCAGCGACTCCACGTTGGGCGAGAACTTGAAGTAGTTGCGGAACTTGGCCATGGCCTCGTCGCGCTGGGCCTGGAAGTCGGACTCGCGCGCGGCCACGAGCGCGCGGCGCGAGGCCGCCATGTTGAGGTCGTTGTCGCCGGTCACCCCCAGCGCGACGCGGCGGGCCTCGGCCTTGGAAAGTTCGGCGACCACCTCGGTGGCCTTGTGCGCGATCTGCTTCTTGAGGTCGTAGCGCTGCACCTGCAGGTAGGCGGTCAGCGCATCCAGCACGACCTTCTGCGAGGTGGTGACGACGGCCTCGTCGTCGGCCTGGTTGCCGGCTTCGGCCGCGCGCTGCGCCGCGCTCATGGCGCCGCCGTCGAGCAGGCTCATGCGGGCCTCGGCGGTGAGCACGGTGTAGCCCTCCGTCCTGGCGCCGGCCAGGCCGCTGTTGTAGTTGCCCGACGACGTACCGATCTTGAAGCGCGGATAGCGCGCCTGCCTGGCGGCATCGACGCTGTAGCTGCTGGTGTTGGCGGCCGCCTGGGCCGTCTGCACTTCGGGGTATTCCTGCGACAGCGCGACCAGTGCCTGCTTCACCTGCTGCGCATAGCTGGCCGCGCCGAGCGATGGCGCGGACAGCCTGCGCGCGAGCACGAGCGGCGGCGGCGGCTCCTGCAGCGCTTCCTGCTGTTGCTGTTCCTGCGCGAAGGCGGCGGGCGGCAGCGCGAAGCTGGCGCACAGCGCCGCGCACACCACGCCGGTGCCTGTGCGGCGCCGGCTGTTCAAGGGGGCGTTCCTCATGGTTCGCGGAAGGCTTCGCGCCGCAGCTTGAGCACGGGTCGCAGGATGTACCAGATGAACGGATCGGTGCCGACACGCAGGTCCACTTCCGATTCCATGCCGGCGGTGATGCGGTTCTCGTCGCGCCCCACGTGCGACTGCGACATGCTGATGAGCAGCCGGTAGTAGGGCGCGCCGTTCGAGATGGCCGGGTCGCGGTCGGCGTCGGCCGCCACGAGCTTGACCTTGCCGTCGACGGCGCCGTAGCGCAGGTAGTCGTAGGCGGTGATCTTCACGCGCGCCGTCTGCCCCACTTCGATGAAGCCACGGTCGTTCGGGTTGAGCCGCGCCTCGACCATGATCTCGTCCTCGTCGGGCACCACTTCGAGAATCGACTCGCCCGGCTTCACCACCCAGCCGGGGCTGGAGTTGCGCAGGCCCTTGACGATGCCGTCCGACGGCGCCTTGACCACCGTGCGCGAACGCTGCGTGCGGGCACGCGCGAGGTCTTCGCTCAGGCTCGCGAACTGGCGCTCGACAGTGGCCAGCTCGTCCGACGCGCGGCGGCGGAAGCGGCCCTCCGCCTCCGCCATCTTGGCCTGCGCCTCGGTGATGGCGGCGTCGGCCGAGACCACGCCCTGCCGCGCCACCGCGAGTTCGCTGCGCACGCTCTCGACCTGGCGCCGCTTCTCGAGCACCTCGACCTGGCCGACCAGCTTCTCGCTGAGCAGTTGCTCGGAAATCTCGAGTTCCTTCTGCATCAGCGCGAGCCGGTCGCCGAGGCCCTTGACCTTGGCCTGCTGCTCCAGCTTCTTGCTGCGTGCCTGCTCCAGTCCCGACACCGCGCCCGCCATGACGCCGCGCTGCTCCAGTGCGCGCGCCTGGTAGGCGCCAGTCTCGCCTTCGAACACGCCCTCGTCGATGTCCTTGGCGAAGGAATCGCGGCGCAGCGGCTGGCCCCGGCTCTCGGCCATGAGCCGCACGCGGGTGGCCTGCGTGGCCGCGTAGCGCGCCGTGAGTTCTTCCAGGTTCAGGCCGCTGCCGCCCAGGTCGATCTCCACCAGCGGCTGGCCCGTCTTGACCTTGTCGCCTTCCTTGACCAGCACGCTGCTGACGATGCCGCCCTCCAGATGCTGGATGGCCTTGACGCGGTCGGAAGGAATCACACGGCCCGGGGCGACGACCACGGTCTCCATGGGAAAGCCTAGGCCGACCAGCGCCAGCACCGCCACCGCCCCGCCGATGATCCATTGCCGCCGCCGTCCCTTCGGCGACGTCTGCGCCGCGCGCCTGTCCTGTTCGTCCTGCAATATCTGCGGCAGATCTGATTTCAAAATTTGCGGCCCCCGTCGCTTGTCGTGTTCACGCCATGGAGCGGGTGGCCGCGGCCCCCGCGCTGTCTTCGCTGTCACCCACCGCCACCAGCGGCTTCTTCACGCCGAACAGCTTGGGCACCATCACCGCCGCGGAGCCCTGCTCGACGTTGCCCTGCCCGGTCACGTGATAGACCACCGAGGCCGCGGAAACGATGCGCAGCGAGTGCGTGACCACCACCACGGTGCGCACCTTGGCCACCGCGAGCATGGTGGCGAGCAGGTTGCGCTCGCTCTGGAAGTCGAGGTCGTTGCTGGGCTCGTCGAGCACCAGCACCGACGGCTTGCGCAGGAAGCTCATGGCCAGCGCGAGCTTGCGCCGCTCGCCGACGGAGAAGCCGGTGCCGCCCTCGCCCACCACCGTGCGGTAGCCGTCGGGCAGGCGCGAGATGAAGTCATGCGCGCCGGAGAGCTTGCAGGCCGCGACGATCTGCTCGTCGCTCTGGCCCGGCGCGCCGCGCCGCATCACGTCGACCAGCGCGCCGCCGAACCAGTAGACCTCCTGCGACAGATAGCTGATCCAGCGCGACAGCTCTTCGCGGCCGAACTGCGAGAGGTCGTATTCGCCGATGCTCACGGTGCCGCGCGTCGGCGTGTACAGGCCCGACACCAGCTTCACCAGCGTCGACTTGCCCGCGCCGTTGCGCCCGACGATCACGTGCAGCCCGCCGGGGCCGATGTCGAGGTCGACGTTTTCCAGCACCGGCTGCTGCGCTGTCTCGGTGAAGCTGAAGCTCACGTCGCGCAGCGTGACGCGGCCCAGCGGCTGCGGCAGTTCCATGCCCGTGGGCGGCTTCTCGACCGGCTCGCGCAGCACGGTTTCGAGCCGCTTGGCGGCTTCCTTCGCGGTGGCCAGCGAGCGCCAGTTCGACACCAGGCCGGCCACCGGCTGCAGCGCCTTGAGCGCCAGCATGTTGGAGGCGACCAGCCCGCCCACCGTCATCCATTGCTCCATCACCGACACCGCACCCACCGTGACCACGATGACCGAGAACACGGTCAGCAGCACGGTGGTGCCGTCGCGCGCGGTTTCGATCTGGCCGTTCTTGGTGAAGCTCTCGGTGAGCCAGGCGTTGTAGGCCTGGCGCCACGTCTCGATGGTGGGGCCGTCGTTGGCCTGCGTCTTCAGCGTCTCGCGCGCATGGCAGATCTCGGAGGTGATGCGGTCCAGGCCGCGCCCGCGCTGCACTTCTTCCACACGGCCGGTGCGCACTTCGTCGGCCCACCACCACGCCAGGAAAGACATGATGGCCAGGAACACGGCCACCACCGGCAGCACCGGCAGCGCGACGATGCCGATCACGACCAGCGCGAAGACGGCCATGGGCAGGTCGAAGATCGATTGCGCGAGGCCGCCGGTGACGGTGCCGCGCACCGAACCCACGTCGCGGAAGTACAGCTGCCACGACGAAGCGGGCCGCGACTCCAGCGCACGCAGCGGGCGCGACAGCATCGAGTTCAGCAAGGCACCCGACACGCCGTGGTCGATGATGGCGCCCGCGTTGCGCAGCAGGCGCGAGCGCCGCGTGCGCAGCCAGAACTCGATGCACAGGAAGAAGAAGATGCCGCTCACCAGCGCGGCGAGCGTCGACGTGCCGCTGCGCGACAGCACGCGGTCGTACACCTGCAGCAGGAAGATCGAAGGCAGCAGCCCGAACAGGCTGATGGGCAGCGAGCGCCACGCCGCGCCCTTGACCAGCGGATACGCCGCGCGAAACGCTTCATGCAGCGCGCCCGCATAGGGGCTGGCACCAGGTTCGTCTGGCGTGTCGGCAACCAGCTGGCTGGGCAAGAGGAACTTGATCATGGGAAAAAGCCGATCCGTCGGGCAATGACGCCTGTCTCATTATCAACTGTTACCCAGCTGTTACAAGGCAAAAATTCACTCTCGACGCGACTCAGCACACAGGCATTCGCACCTTCGACGGAATGGCTTTCACGGACTGCTCCGGTCCCGGTTGCGCGGCGCTTCCCGTAACCGCGCAACCGGCCGGACTCCCTGACCTGACGGCCTTCGCCTGATAGGGCAAACCCTCTGCGAACACCAATGCGATGTTGGCGCACAACAGCATGCAGAGCACCCAGGCGCACAGCAGCTGGAGCCAGCCCAGCCACCAGCGCCGCGGTGCTGCCGATGCCTCATGTTCGTAGGGCGAATGCAATAACGCGTTCCATCTCATGGCAATGCTTTCAAGACCCGGGCTAGCCGGGAAAGACCGATGCCCGCCGAGCTCTTGGCCAGCACCCAGTCGCCCGGCTGCACGAGGCCGCCGAGCGCGGTGGACAGGTCGGACACATCGACGAACCAGTGCGATCGCACCTTGGTGCGAATGCGCGTGTGCAGTGCCCGCATCAGCGGGCCGCACAGCAGCACGCGATCGGGCTGCGAGGCCAGCAGCTCGGCCTCCAGGTCGAGGTGATGGCGCTGCGCGGCGGGGCCGAGCTCCTGCATGTCGCCAAGGATCGCCACGCGGCGCGCCGGCTCGCAGGGGGCCTGCGACAGCATCTCCAGCGCGGCCCGCATCGAGCTCGGGTTGGCGTCGTAGGTCTCGTCGATCAGCTTGAAGCTGCCGCCGCCGATGTGAATGGTGTGCAGCGCGCCGCGCCCGCCCGGCGGTTCGAAGTGCGCAAAGGGCTCGACCGCCGCGGCCAGCGGCAGGCGCAGCGCCTGCAGCGCGGCGAGCGCGGCGATGGCGCTCGCACCCATGTGCCGGCCCGGCGCGTTGAGCCGCAGCTGGAAGGGCTCGCCCGCCACCAGCGCCTGCACCTCGCCGTGGTCGAAGGCGAGCAGGCGCACGTCGGCGTCCTTGTGCTCGCCGTAGGTCACGATCTGCAGCTGCTGCGTCATGGCGGCGTCGGCGAAGGTCGCGAACTCGGGCATGTCGCGGTTCAGCACCACGCTGTCGCCCGGGTTCATCGACTGGAAGATGCGGCTGTCCAGCCGCGCGGCCGCTTCGGAAGGGCCGCGGTGCTTCTGCGACGCGGCCGACAGCCCGGTCACGACGACGAGCGATGGCCGCACCAGCTGCGCGGATGCCGGCATCTGCGACGCGCCCATCTCCATCACCCAGTAGGCCGCGTGCCGCGGCATGCAGGTCATGTTCCAGGCGATGCCCGAAGGCAGGCTGATGTTGCCTTCGGGCTGCGCGACCTCGCCCCACACGGTGAGCGCGCCGGCCAGCATGGCGGTGACGGTGCCGCTGCCGGCGCCGCTGCCGAGCACGCCGCACACGCGGCCGGTGAATTCGCAGCGCGCATGGTCGCCCAGCAGCAGCACGGACTGCAGCACGTTCTGCACTTTCAGCACCGGCACGCGCTTGTCCAGGTGCGGCTTGGGGTCGGTGCACAGCACCGCGGCGGCCGGCTGCAGCACGCCCTTGAGCGTGACGGCCGCCAGCGGCGTCTTCGACGGGCGCGTCTGGTGGTCGAACACCACGCGGCCCTTGCGCATGAAGGAGCGTTGCGTCACGCCGCTGGCGCGCCAGCCGTCCTCGGGCTTGACGACCCACTCGCCGCCGGTGACGCGCGCCATCTCGCTCGCGGTCCAGGCTGGGCCGTCGTCGCGCGCGCCGTTGCCGGCGGGGGCGCCGCCGGTACCGCTGGCGGCGGCCAGTGCGCGGCGCTCCAGCAGGTAGGGGTGGTAGGCCGCGAAGCCCGACACGTACTGCTCCACGTCGTCGATGCGCACGCGGAACGAGTGGTGCCGGATGAAGAAGGACCCCACCACCGTCGACGGCCGGCGGAAGTACATCGCCATCTCGGGCCAGAAGAAGCCGTTGAGCAGGTAGTGCGCGCGGTAGTCGAGCGCGCGGTAGAACTTCTCGGTGTCCAGTTCGTCGAGCAGGTGCCGCATCGCGGGCATGCCCTCGAGCCGCTGCAGCATCTGCTGCGCGGCCAGCATGAGCTCCAGCAGCGTCGGAAACGTGGTCTTGCGGTCGAGCACGAAGTCCAGGTACCCCGCCACGTTCTGCAGGCCGAAGCGAAAGTACTTCTCCTGCGGGCTCCAGTGCGTGAGCTCGTTGACGCAGCAGCTCAGCCAGTGGTCGTGCGACTGCCATTGCTGGCCCGCGATGAAATAGTCGAAGGCCTTCTCGACCACCGCCAGCCACTGCGGGTCGCGCGTGAGGCTGTACAGGCGCATGAGGCCGTAGACCGCCTCGCCGTCGTAGTAAATGATGCGCGAGGCCTGCTTGACCGACAGGTCGGTCGCATGCAGCACGTGGTTGAAGCGGCCGGTCTCCGGGTCTTGCAGCGACGCGATGCCGAGCGCGAGCTTGTCGATGAGCGGCAGCCAGTGGCGCGTATCCATCAGCTCGCAGTACTTCACGAGCGCGAGCACGCAGGCCGCGTTGCCGCCCAGCTTGATCTCGCCGCCGGTGTCCACCAGGAAGGCCGCGGCGCGGCCGTCGGGCAGCGTGTAGTCGCGGATCAGCCAGCTGGTCAGGTGGTCGATCGCGCGGTCGATGGCCGAGCGCAGGGTCTCGTCGCGCGTGAGCTCCCATGCCTCGAGCATGGCGTAGACCGCGCTCGCGTGGCGCATGGCGTCGTAGGTCGGAATGCGCCGGTCGAAGCACGGGAAGTAGCCGTACACGAACAGCCCGTCGCTCTGCACCTGCCGCGCGAGGTAAGCCGAACCGCTGCGCACGAGGTCGAGCACCGATTGCGGGTTGAGCGCCGGCAGCTGCCGCCGGCCCGCGTCGAGCCCCGTGCCGACGAGCTTGTGCACCACGCCGTCGGGCTGGCAGAACACGCCCACCATCGCGAGCAGGTAGACCGGATGTTCGGCCGGCATGTCCAGCGGCGGCGCGCGCTCGAAGCGGGCCAGGCCGTAGACCTCGAAGTTGCGCAGATTCACCACCGAGTGCGCGATGGTCGAATCGCCGCACAGCATGGCGTTGGCGTTGAGCTCCTGCTCGGTGAAGGCGAGCTCGAAGTCCTGGTCAAAGGCCAGGCCGAGGCGGAAGTAGTTGCGCTTGACCGCGGTGAGCTGCGTCTTGAACTGCACCCACTCCATCGGGCTCGCGCCCTCGACCCAGTCGATGCGCAGCCACGGCGACACGATGCCGCGCTCGCGCACCCAGCGCCCGACGGACTCCGCGCCCTCGCGCCATGCCGTCTCGAAGTCGGCGGCGCGCGCATGCACCACGTGGGCACGCTGCGAACCGTCGCTGACCGAGAAGAACAGCGTGAACGCCGGGTACGGGGCGGGCAATGCCGCGCACACCGACACCAGGCGTTCATGGCAGGCATGGAGCTGATCCTGGAAAGACATCATGCGGCCCCGATCGAATGCGGGAAACCGGTCGCGCCCGTCATCTGCCCATGCCTCGACGTTTGCGCGGACCGGAAACTGCCGTCGAAGTCATCGCGTGGCACCGGCTTCAGCGGTAGCTGAATTCGGCGCGGCGATTGAGCTGATAGCCCTCCTCGGTGGTTGCGAGCGACGCGGGTTTCTCCGTGCCCCAGCTGATGGCCTCGATGCGCTCGGCCGGCACGCCCAGTTGCGTGAGCGCGCGCTGCACGGCGTCGGCACGGCGCTGGCCCAGCGCCAGGTTGTATTCGCGGCCGCCGCGCTGGTCGGTGTTGCCTTCGATGACGACCCGGCTCGACGTCCGGTTGCGCATGTAGCTCGCGTGCGCCTCGACGATCTTCATGTACTCCGGCTTGATGTTGTACTTGTCGAAGTCGAAGTAGACGATCTTCGAGACGCCCGCCGGGCCGTTCTGCACCGGCGGCGGCGCAGCGGGCTCCACCCTCGGCACCGCGCTGGTGGCCTTGTTCGAGTAGTAGTAGGTCGCATCGTCGCGACCGGTCTTGGGGGCCGCGCAGCCGACCAGGATGGCTCCGAGTGCGACGATGGCCAGTATCCGGAAATTCTTTTTCATATCCAATCCTTTCGCGGGACAGGCCGGTGGCGGCCTGTCCCTGGTGCTTCCGCTCCCCACCCCTCCTTCTGCTGTTCTTGTGGATCAGCCCAGCAGGCCGTGAAGGATGTTGGTCACCGGCGACAGCGCGCTGCCGGCCGGGCTGTGCTCGACCAGGCTGGTGATCGGCGTCACGACTTCGTTCACCAGCGGCGCGGCCGTGTGCTCCACGGTGTTCACCACGCTGCTGACGACATCGGTCACCGGTGCGGCCGCATGCGACGAGCCCGCCAGGATGTCGGTCACCGGCGCCGTCGCGTCGGAACCCGCGTGCGTGGCGTTCGAGGCCACGGAGCTGACGGTGTCGGTCACGCCGCTGACGGCGCTCGTCGCCGGCTGCAGGATGTTGGCCACCGGGTTGCTGCCGCCCAGCAGGCCACCGAGCAGGCCGCCGACGAGGCCGTCGTTGCCCAGCAGGCTGCCGACCAGGCCGTCGTTGCCGACGACGCCGCCGAGCGGGCCGTCCGAGCCGCTGCCGCCGCCGAGCAGACCGCCCACGAGGCCGTCGCTGCCCAGCACGCCGCCGAGCAGACCGCCTTCGCTGCCGCCGAGCACGCCACCCAGGACGCCGTCGCTACCCAGCACGCCGCCGAGCAGGCCGCCTTCGCTGCCGCCAAGCACGCCACCCAGGACGCCGTTGTCGCCCAGCACGCCGCCGAGCAGGCCGCCTTCGCTGCCGCCGAGCACGCCGCCCAGGACGCCGTTGTCACCCAGCACGCCGCCGAGCAGGCCGCCTTCGCTGCCGCCAAGCACGCCACCCAGGACGCCGTTGTCGCCCAGCACGCCGCCGAGCAGGCCGCCTT